>JBDRFE010000059.1:0-41106 GCA_043819075.1 archaeon | reverse complement strand
GTTATGCGGGAGGAGAGATTCGAACTCTCGAAGACACTAAGTCACTAGCCCCTCAAGCTAGTCCAATTGACCGGGCTATGGGACTCCCGCGTATAAAGAAAAAGGATTAAGAACACCTTTTAAAATTTGCTTCCTTTGAATGGGAGTTGTATAGGGAGGGCAAAAACCAAATTTTGATGCAATTTCAAATTTGGTTAAATGTTTTGGGTTATGAGACCCTATAACACACATAAACTTTGATAGATAAGGGTTATAAATATCTATTCTATAAGCATCTTTTTCTCCGTTACTTTTTTTGTGTATTCTAACATAATGTTTTAATCCCAAATGGGAAAGGATAAACGAAACATCGGTTATAAGAATTTTTGAAGTAGAAACAATGCTTAGAACTCCTACTGTGTGAAGATTGCTTTTAGCAGTGTTGTTCTTTTTATAAGAAATACTTCCATCAGTATCAAATAAACCTCTAATAAAAGCTTTGGAAAAATTTTCATTGTTTTTTATCCAGTCAGGAACCAGAAGTTCTTCTTTTTTTCCAACATTCACTTCTAGTTCTTGAAAAAAATTCACTAAAGTGTTGCTTTCAACTGAAACTCCAAAACAATTCCTATTTCTATCAAAAACAGTTCTAACTTCTCTGCCAAGCAAAGGGAAACCAATTAATTCATTACAAAGAGGGATAATAAAAGCAGTATAATGTTCTCTGTCACTTGTTGCATCACCCCTTAGCTGAAATCTAACCCTATTTGTTTTTTTTCTTCTAATCAGGCTTCCGTCACCGAACTGTAAGCCAACTAGTTCTGCATGGTTTTCAGTGAACTCCATAAAATAATTTTAGCTTAAGAACACAAAATCTTTTCTAAACGTCATTGCCTGTGAATCAACAGGTTTAAATCGGTTTTCTGGCTCTAAAAAATAACACAAAAAATATTTAAACAAGGAATGCGTAATAGAGAGTATGCCTGCAAAATCTGGTGACATAAGATTGCACAGAATTCCATTGTATATTTTGTTTACTGCAATCATTTTGATTCCATTAATTAATGCCCAGACAGGATTAATCTTGTTTGAAGGAGAAACAGATTCTGAAACTCAGCCCCAGCCTGAACCAGAACCAGTTTTTGTTCCAGAACAGCCTATGGAGCCTCCAATGAATGAACCACAAGGAAATGAAATGCTGCCTGAAGGAATTCCTCCAATGGAAACTTTTGGAGATCAGCCTGTTCCAGATGGATGCCGTAAAGTTGATTCAGGGACAGGAATTGCAGGAATTGAATGCGATTTTGATTTTGATGAACCGGAATTCAATGAATTTGACTTAAAACAGGAAATAGAGAACTGTGACGGAAAATTTGAAATGATTAACGGAAAGCCTGCCTGCATTAAAGAAGGAAAACAAGGTTTTACCGGAACAGCCTGCCCGACAGAAAAAGAATTAAATTCAGTTAAAGCAAACTGCAAGGGAAAAGCAGAAGAATTCACTGACGAAAAAGGATGCAAAGCAGTAATGTGTGTTAACCAGGAATTCAAGGAAAAATATGATGAAGCAATAAAAGAAAAATACTCTGATGACCCGGTAAAAGCTCAGGCAATCCAGTGCCAGAAAGACGGCGGCCAGTTTATGATGATAAAAGATAAGCCAACCTGCATAATGGAATTCAATGACCCGATTGGAGTCAAACCGAATTCAAGGGAAATCACTCCCCAGGAAATGGCTGAAGTTGCTGACAGGCTGAATGCTTTCCAGGAAAGAATAGCTGAAACAGGAAAAAAACTTGAAAAAATAAAACAAGGATATAAAGAACTGGGAGAAACAGAAGCATTTCAGGCAGTTGAATATGCAATCCAAAAAATGGGTGAAATCCAGTTAAAGATTAGCTCAATGAAAAGCCAGTTAAATTCAGGCGATTTAACTCAAGAAGAAATGAATCAAATCAGGATTGACATCCAGTCAATAAGAAAAGAAATATCAAAAGCAGTTAAAGCAGTTGCAACAGGAAAAGTGCCTTCACTACAGGAAATAGAAGAGGCAGTGGCACAGCAGTTTGACAAGTTTTATGGCTCGCCTTTTGGAAGCGAAGAAGAATTCCAGAAATTTGTTGAAGCAGAAAAAGGCGCGCTAGAAATAGTAAGGGGCTGCGACAAGTATTCAGCAGGAAATGAAAAAGAGTTTGTTCCGCCTGACCCAGAAGGCTTTGTAGTTAAAGTGCAGTTATTGTTTGACGGAGAAAACTGTTTGATGACATTGAATACAAAAGAAGGGAAAAAAGCACAGTTTGCTTTGCCAGAAAACGCTTACAGGAATTTCAGTGACCCAAGAAAATTAGTTAATTTTTCCTGTTCAGGAGACTGTGATGCATTAAAAGAAATGTTTTCTAAAACTCATGGAACTGGTTCACCAGAAGAAGCCTGCATGGAAGAATGCATTGTAAAAGACTGTGATGAAGGACAGTTTGCCTGCATGCAGAAAAACATGGATTCATGTGAACTAGAATGCGGTTTAAGAGGAGAAGGAGAAGGGCCTTTTGTGAACGGGGAATTAGACCCATTCCAGGGATGTATAATGATTTGCGCTGAAAACAGGAGATGCGAACCCGGAGGAAGCGATCCGGTTTGTGTTGCATGCGAAGAAAAATGTATGGCAGAATACGGGCCAGGAATCGGATACGAGCACTGCCTGAATGCAGAACAATTAGAAGCATTACAGGAAACCTGTATTGCAAACAAACAGTATGCTGAAACAATTGAATCACCTACACCAGACGGAAAAAGCTGTATCAGCGGAGTTGAATGCAAAAACTATGACCCAAGTGAATGGGGAGACAACCCTGGAACAGGACCTGACAACTGGGAAGAAGGCCATCCTCCAAGAGATTATGGACCTCCGACAGGGCAAATTGTATTGCCTGGATTAGTGAATGATTTCATTGAATGGTTAAAAGGATGGTTTAAATGAAAAAAATTTCTGCGAAGCGTTTTGATAAAACTTTGGAAAAAGTTTTTTTGTTTTAATTATTGTTTTGGTTTTGTTTGGATGCACCCAGACCACAGTCAAGCCTGAAAAAAAGCCAGCAGATACAAACAATCAGGGAAACGAAACAGTTAACACAGGAAATGAAGTTACAGGAAACGAACTACAAAAAGAGGATTCAATGGAAGACATTACAAAAGATTTAAGCGACTTAACAAAAGAACTGGAAGACATTGAAAGCGGAATAGAGTAAAAAAAGAGCTTTTAACGGAAGAACTAAATATGAATCTTTTATTGTTTTTTAATTCAGATTTTTTTGCATGGATTGCATTGCCTTTATTTATTTTTATTGCAAGAGTATTGGATGTAACTTTGGGCACAATTAGAGTCATTTTCATTGCAAGAGGCTTCAAGTATTATGCGCCAATAATAGGCTTTTTTGAAATAATGATCTGGCTTTCAGCTATTTCCCAGATAATCCAGAACATAAATAATTTGTATTTGTTTTTTGCTTATTCAGGCGGTTTTGCCGCAGGAACTTTTGTCGGAATTTACTTGGAAGAAAAAATTTCTCTTGGAACAGTTTTAATTCAGGCAATAACAAGAAAAAATTCACTTGGGATAATAACTGAATTAAGGGCAAAAAATTTCAAAACAACAGTCATTGATGCAGAAGGAAGCAACGGCAACGTAAAAATGATTTTAGTTGTAACCAAAAGGCAGAACATTCACAAAGTAATTGAAATAATCAAGTCATTCAACAAAAACGCTTTTTATGCAATAGAAGATGTGAGGACAGTAAACGAAGGAGTCCATGCATCGCACAGGAATTTTTTTGACTACTTAAAGCCTTTCACTCCGTTCAAAAAAGCAAAATAAAAGAATTTAAAAGCACTGGCAATAAAATACAGCAAAAAATAAAAACTTTTTTTTATGAAAGTAGGTTATGGCAGCTGAAATAACAAAAAAAGTAATTGAATATTTTTTGGACAAAATAACATTGTTTGTTAGCCTGATTTATATCTGGTTTTTCTTTGGAATGGTTGCAGGAATAATTTTAGTGTACCATGAAGTTACAGTGCTTGCAGTCATTCCATTATTCATTGCATTAATCGCATACTACAGCAGGGCTTTCTCGGTTATTTTGTTCATTCTTGCAGCAATAGTTTTCTTTTTAATTTAAGCCCAGCGCGGAAGCGAGTCGGTGCTCGCGCTCGAAAGCAGCACGGCTTTACGCCGTGCCTCGTGACAGCCGGACGAAACAGCACAGGCTTGCCCTGTGCATTTGGTTAAACCCTTTGAAAAGGGTTTACGCAGAGGACGAGATTCGAACTCGCGCATCCTTTCGGATACCAGCTTTCCAGGCTGGCGCGTTAGACCACTCCGCCACCTCTGCTTCAACCGTCACGCTCGGTTGGTATGCGTGCAAGACTTTCAGTCCAGCTTGCTTCGCCAACTCAAAAAATAGCAATAAAAATTGGATGATAAAACAATTAAAAACTGTTATTTCTCTTTTTCTTCAATTTTTTTTAAGGCTAGTTCAACTGCTTCTTTTGGCGAGGAAGCTGAAAGGATTTTAACTAATTTAGTGTCATCCAAAAAAGAGCCTTTAATTTTATCTGAAACCCCTCCTGAACCGCTTAAAGCAATAACTGGTTTTTTCTGTAAGTAAGAAGCCAGGGCTTCCATAAAAGTTCCTGCCTGGCCTTCAATCAAAATTACTGCGTCAGCTGAATTAACTAAAATAAAGTTTCTTCCAAAACCAATTCCAGAAGGAATTACAATTGAACAAAAAGAATTTGCGTCAGATTTGTTGTTGGATGGAATAACACAAATTGAAGTGCCTTTTTCAGCTGAAATTCCCTTGCAAGTTGCTTCCATTACTCCGGTTAAGCCGCCGCAGATTAAAACACAATTTTTTTTTGCGATTTCTTTTCCAGTTTCTTCTGCCAGCTTCATTGAAGCAGGAGAAGCTTCATGCGAGCCAGCAACAAGAATGACTTTTTTCACTTTAACTCACTTTTCTTTTCTTCTTTTTTTGCTTCCAGCTGCAATTTTTTTTCTTCTTTTATGATTTCTTTCTGGATTGAAGGCTTTTTTTCCATTACTTTTATTGCAGGGTGTTCTTTGACTGCATTGGATGCAACCCTGTTAATGAACAAAAAAATTAATCCGATTCCGATGAAAACATAAAAGATTGTAAACAGTTTTCCGGCAAAAGTCAGCGGGTAAAGGTCTCCGTAGCCTATTGTAGTTAAAGTGACAACAGAAAAATAAACTGCATCAAAAAAACTCCAGTGCTCAAAATGATGGTAAACAAATCCTCCAGCTAAAACACTGAAAAAAACTATGATTAATAAGACTCTTACTTCCTTGTCATTAAAAGTTCTTTTAATTATTTTTAAAACATTGAAAAAAGATATCTTGATTCAGCACACCTGAGTTATTTAATGGAATCAAAGAATTAAAAAGGTTTATTCAAAAGACTGGTAATTCATGCTTTCTAACACCATTTTCTCAATGTTTAAGCCAAAAAAGAAGTCCATGGAAAAATACAGCAGTTGTTTTATTACAGTGTAAATTAAAATAAATACAATGATTATAATGGCTTTTTTCTGCCATGGATGCCAGTCATGAATTACAGGAAATTTTTCGCCTAAAAGAAACTCAATTTTGTCGTAAAAATGTGTCCTGAACAAAATTATCAGCAAAAAAAATAAGCCAAAAATAATTATTATTTCAATCGGAAGCTTTGCTAAATAAAAAGAATACAAAAGCAAGGGCAGCAGCAAAAGCCTTAGCCAGGTTTTTTTTGTTAACTCTAATTTCATTTCAAAATTAAATAGAAAAAAGGTTTTAAATGAATTCAGGGAAAAACATGGAATTGAATTAAAAATGTTTCAGGCATATTTTTGTTTATGTGCCTTGCATTAGCAGGAAAAATAACTGAATTAAAGGAAAACGGAAGAATTGCAGTAATTGACTCACAGGGAAAAAAAATTGAGGCAATTAATGCAGAAAAAGCCGTTAAAGGAGAATATGTTTTAGTCCAGCAGGGCATGGTAATAGAAAAAATAAAAAAAGAAGACGTAATATAAAAAAAATTAAAACACGCCTTTTCTCTGGCGCTTGAGTTTTTTTCTTTTTGAGTTAACAGAATTCTCTAAAGTTTTTGTGTATCCATCAATGAATAGTTTGAATCTATGGCTGGTCGGCCTGCCTGGCCCGCGCATTTCTGCTAATACATTACTGACAGTTCTCATCTGGCCAAGGGTTTTTTTTCTTTTTTGGCTCTGCCTGAGCCTAGTTAATTTTTTAAGCCTTAAAGCTCTCAAGCCTCTTGCAATTTTTCCTCTAGGTTTTGGTACAGCCATAAAAAGATTATTAGTTCAATGAATATAAAGCTTTGCCTGAAATGATTACAAAAAAGAATTCACTGCAGTAATGTTTTTTTCAGTGAAATGCTTCAAAGATTTAAGCTGTTGTTTTTCAATTAATTCAACAGCAAAATCCCAGTGAACTGAAACAAAAGAATTTTTTTCTGCTCCAGAAACAAGGCCGGAATCAATTGCCTTGCGCTTTTCTTTGAGTTTGAATTCTCCTGAATCAAAAACAAGCTGAACTGAATCAACAACCAAAGAATTTTCTTTCACTTCTTTTATTTTACCCCAGCTAATTAAACAGCTGTCAAGGTTTTTTAAAACCGGCTCAACTTTTCTTGAAACAAAATTAATGAACAAAACATGAAAAGAATGATGCGGAACAGAACCAAAAGGAATGCTTTCAGCTTTTTTTAATGCAATGCTTTTCGGAAGTAACCCGGGCTTGACAAAATCAGCTAAAATCATTTCTTTTGTTTCATCCAAAGAAACTTTTTCAAGCAATTCGTTTCCAATCCAGTAAGCGTCAACTACTTTTTCATCCAAAGGAGAAAGCTTGTTTGCTTTTGCAATCAGTTTAAGATAAGGGTAAAGGGCTTCAAAGCTCATGAAAAGAGTTTCAATTTTATTTGTTTTTTCAGGCAAAGGGTTTTCAATGAAATCCTTGAACTCAGAAAAAGCATCAGTTGTTCCGCAATAATTTTTCTTGTTTGAAATAAAAGAATACCTGCACGCTTTTACAAGAGAATCAATTTTTTTCTGGTCCAACAAAAAAACCTGTTAACCTTAAAGCCTGAACAAAAAAAGAAAAGCCTGCAATAATTATTACTCCGCATACAATCAAAACCAAACCAAATGCTTCTGAAAAAGAAATTGTTTTGCCTAAAAAAATTAAGCTAAGCAAAGCAGTAATCGGCTGGCCCAACAAAAGAACTGAAGTTGCAGCTGAAACACTTAAATGCTTTAAACCAGAATAAAAAGTCAAAACATACAAAAACAACAGGAAAGAAGTTAACAGAATCCAGCTCCATTGTCCAGCTGAATAAACTGAAATAACTGAAAGCTGGTTTGAAAACAACAGGAACAACAAAATGAATGCAGAGCCGAAAAACATTCTTCCTCCAGCAACAACTGTTGAGCTTAAATCCTTCAAAACATGTTTTGACAAAACGTTTTCTGCTGACCAGAACAAGACAGCAATAAATACAAGCAGTTCAGGAAATCCAAAAGAAAAACTTGAGTTAAATAAAAAGAAGTTTCCTGTTAAAAGAAGCAGTGCGCCGAAAACAATTTTTTTTGAAAGCTTTTCTTTCAGAAAAAAGAATGCAAGAATTGTTGCCCAAACAAAAATTGTTTTATGCAAAAATCCTGCAGCAGAAGCAGTTGACAATTTCAGTGCATAAAAATACAATAAGAATGGAATGCTTCCGCCGATTAAGCCGATAAAAGAAAGTGAAAGCCATTGTTTTTTTGTCAAATTTTTGACTGAATTAAGCTGGCCGGACAATACAATTACTGAAATTAAGAATACTGCTACAATTAAGTTTTTCATTCCGGTGAAAACAAATGCGTTGTCAAAGCCCTGAACAGCAAAAGCGTTTAAGAAAATGCTTATTCCGCTTATTATTGCAGTAAGCAAAACAAGAAAAAATCCTTTTGACTGGCTCATAAAAAAAACTAATGCTGAAAGGGTTTTAAATACTTATATTTAATTCAATTAATTGTTTATGAAACAAAAAATACTTGTTTTTGGAAATATTTTAGTGGAAAAAGATTCTGTGCCAATAAAAATCCTGCCCGAGTTAAGGAAAGAGTTTCCTTTAATTGATTTCATGGAATTTGACCCAAGCGAAAACCTTGAAAAACAGGGAAAAAAGCTTGTGATAATTGACTGCGTGCAAGGAATAAAAGAATGCAAAAGAATTGAAGGAACAGAAAAAATTGTTTCAGAAAAAGTTTTTTCTCTGCATGACTTTGACTTAGGCTTTAACCTGAAACTGCTTGAAAAAACCGGCTTGCTGGAAGAAGTAATTGTTTTTGGCGTGCCAATGAATTTCAGTCAAAAACAGGCATTAAATGGATTAAAAAAACTGATTTCAGATTACATTAAAGAAAAAAAGAATTAAAGCCAGTTTATTTTAAGGAAATGCGAGGCACAGCTCATGCACGGGTCATAAGCTCGGATTAATTTTTCTATTTCAAACTGAATTTTTTCTTTCGGGGCATTAAGGTTTTTCTCGACAATTGCAGCAACATCTTTTTCAATATTAATCTGGTTCTGGCCGGTAGGAACAACAACTTTTGCTTTTGATACAATTCCTTTTTCATTTAAGTCAATTTTATAGAATAAAGTTCCTCTTGGAGCTTCAATTACTCCAATGCCTGAACTTTTTTTTGGAACAATGTTTTGTTTTGGCTCTGGCTTTGGTTCAAAAGACTCTAAAAGAGAAACACTTGAATCAATGCAATGCAATACTTCTATTGCCTGAGCTAAATTGTTGTCATAAATGTTGTTTGAAGGAAATTTTTTCAGGTAACTTGAAGTATCTTTAATTGTTTCCTTGCACAGGCTTTTCTTGTTTAAGTTCATTCTTGCTAAAGCTCCAACCATAAAAGCGTCTCCCTGAAACTTGTATCCTGATGCCTGGGAATAAGGCAGTATAACGTGCTCTAAATGCTGTTCCATGTTTTCTTCCGGAACACAGACTCCAGTACTCGAACAAAGCATTCCTTGCCTGAAATCATAGTCTTTGTTTGTTATTGCAACAAAATTTGTTTTTCTCGTGAAATCAAACTCACATTTAAAGTAAATGTCAATTAATTTCAGGACTTTTTCTCTCTGGGCTTTAAGCTCTGAAATCATTTTAGGAAAATCTTTTTTGTCAGGAATTTTTGTAAAGCCTCCGATTGAAGGGAATGGGGCGTGAACTGACCTGCCAGCAATTAATTTGGATAAATTGTTTCCTGCTCCTTTCACAGAAAAAGTGTCATGCAATAATTCATGCTCAAACTCGTTTTTTTCATCAAAATCCAGAATAGAATCTTTTCCTATTACATCCGGCAGACTAAACATATACAAGTGAAGTGCATGGTCGCGAATCATTAAGCCATTCATTACAAGAGTCCTTAAAATTCTGGTTTGCTCTGATTCCTGTATTTCAAGAGCTTTTTCTATTGCTTCAATGCAGCAGAACAAGTGTGCAATACTGCAGGTTCCACAGATTCTTGACATTAACTGGGGCGCGGCAAGAAAGTTTTTTCCACGAATCGCCTGAGTGTAAAATCTTTTGCTTTCCAGTATCTTGAACTGAACCTTAGAAACTTTTCCATTTCTTACTTTTACATCAAGGCCTGCGTGGCCTTCTGTCTTGCTAATGTTTTCAATTGTTACATCAAAGCTATGCATTTTTTGCACCAAATTCCTTTAATAATTCATCAAACAATTTTAAGAAAACTTTTTCGTCCATTGGACAGCCTGAAACGCTTGCATCAACTTTAACTATTTTATTCAATGGAACAACTTTTTTTGCCAGCTTAAATCTTTCAACTAAAAAAGAAATTTCTTTTGTTTTTTCTTGGTCAAACTCGTTTCTTTGCGCGCTGGGCATTCCGGTTACAGCACAGGAGCCGATTGCAACAAGCTTTTTAGAATTCTTTCTTATTTCCTTTAATTTTTTTGCGTCTTTTTTGCTTGCAATTGCGCCTTCAACAAAAGCAACATCCAAGTTTGTTTCATCGTTTTTTCCTCTAAGGATTCTTGACGCCTTAAAGTCAACTAATTTAAGCCATTCAAGGTAATGGTCATTCAGTAATTCAGTGAAAACAATTGTTGAGTCTTCACAGCAGGAAAAAGAAAACCAGCCAACACTCATTTTTTTGTTCATAACAAAAAAATAAGAGCGATTATAAAAAAAGCTTTTCCATTGTTTCAGGCAGTTAAATCACTTTTTGTTTATTTCCACTACCTTAATCCAGAACTGCAGTGTTTTTCCTGCTAAAGGATGAGAAGTTCTTCCTGCTAAACCATATGCTTCTTCAGGAGGAATTAAAACAGTTTTTTCTTCATTTAATTTCATTCCAATAACCGCTTTATCAAATCCTTTAATCATTTGTCCTGCACCGGCAGTGAACTCCAACGGGTTTCCGTTGCTCTGGTCAAAAACTTCTTTTGTATCAGGAAAACTTCCAATGTATTCAACTTTAATTGTGTCTCCTGCTTCAACTGTTTTACTCATTTCATTTACACCTTCTTTTAATGTTGTATTAACGCATTTCCATCCTTTTTCAAAGCCCTTGCCGCAAACTTCTTCAAAAGTTTTTCCTTCAGGAATATAATCGCACATAACAAAATTACATTCACAATCATTTTTTTCCTCACATTCTTCTTGAGTGGAATAAACTGCTGGAACACTTGCATTCTTATCACTGCCATTGCCTTGAATGCAACCAAAAAGAATTAATCCAAGGGCAATCAATACAAAAACTTTTTTCATTTTCTTCACCATTTAATTGATTTTCAATCCCTTATAAATATTAATGCTCTATCGAAGATAGAGCGACATATTTCGTTACTCGCGGACGAAACCGCGAACGCAGAGGACGAGATTCGAACTCGCGCATCCTTTCGGATACCAGCTCTCAAGGCTGGCGCGTTAGACCACTCCGCCACCTCTGCTTCAACAGTCACGCTTGGTTGGTATGCCAGCACCACTTTCAGGGGAGCTAGCTCCACAACTAGAAACTGATACTAAAAAATTAGTTAAAAAAAATTAATAAAGTGTTGTAATAAGGAAAAGTCGTTGAGAAAGCAAGTCAGGGATCTGACATAGCAGTATGACTTGCTTCCTTAACTCCCAATACCAGATTATTTTTTTGAAGAAAAGCATTTAAAAAAGGTTTCTGGAATATACATAAAATTCTGTTTTTGTTTTTGAAAAAGAAAAAGAGTTTGTCCATAGAAAATAATTTAAACCAAGACAATGTATTATTAGTGAATGAAAAAAGAAGTTTTATTGCTTGTTGGTTTAATGGTGTTTTTTGCAGGGTGCCCTGACATTATTTCTCCTGACGGAAACAACAATGGAAACGGGGATGTAGTGTTAAGCCCTCCGGCGAATGTCAAGGCAACATCAAAAAATGTTGCAATTGAGTTAAGCTGGGAAGCAGTTGAAAGCAGTTCTCTTAAAGGATACAATATTTACAGGACTTTAAACAAGGGAAAAGATTACGGGAAAATTAATTCTTATCCTGTTACTGGAATAAATTACAGGGATGAAGGCTTGGCTGGGGGAATAACTTATTATTATGTTGTTACTTCTGAGACTAAAACTGGAAAAGAAAGCAATTATTCACTTGAAGTCAGCGCTATTCCAATTACAATCAGCGACAAAAATGCACAGGCTCCTTATATTGAATTATGCAACAAAGAAGCAACCCAGCTGAAAAAAGACCAGTGCCTGAATGATTATGCATTACAGTTCAATGATATTTCTGCGTGCAGGGAAATAAAGGAACTTAACATAGACAAATGCATTAAAGACATTGGAGTGAATTTAAAAAGTTATGACACTTGCAAGGAAATAAAATTAAAGAACGTTACTTACAGGGATGAATGCTTTTACAGTATTGCAATTGCATTAAAGGATACAACTGGCTGCAATCAGATAATTGATTCAGCAAAATCAAATTCATGCAATGCAGTTGTTGCTGCATCAGAAAACAGCATTGAAGCCTGCAAAAAGATTTCTGTTGTAAGCGACAAAGACATTTGCTTTAAAGCCATTGCAATTTCATTAAAGGATTATGTTGTTTGCACGTATATTTCAACTGCCACGACAAGCGAGGGCTTTGAAAGAGATGACTGTTTAACTACTGTATTGAATTCAGTGAAAGAAGAAACTTTGTGCACTTTTTTCATTAACCAAACCAAAAAAAACGAGTGCTTTGGTGAAATCGGAGTGAAAGAAAAGAATCCTTTAATCTGCAAGAAATCAACTGACCTGAACTTAACTGATTACTGCATCAAAAATATTGCTTTAGAGGAAAAGGATTCTGATTACTGCCTGCAGATTTTAGATAAAAACATTTTCCAGCAATGCGTTGCAGGCGTAGCAGAAGCAAACCCGGAAAAAAAAGCCTGTGAATTAATTACAGACTTAAGCACTAAAGACAACTGTTATTATAACACTGCCCAGTCAAGCAAAAAAGAAACTTACTGTCCGTTAATAATTGATAATTCAATCAGGGACAACTGCTATAATGCACTGGCAGTTGACTTGAATAAAGGTGTTTTATGCGATGAAATCAGGCTGTTAAATGCGAATTTAAGGAATTCATGTTATTCTACTGTGGCAGGGAATTCACTTGACTCACCGTTATGCGAAAAAATAACCGGAAGCGAACAATACATTTCATGCTATAATCACATTGCAGTGAAATTAACTGATTACAGTGTATGCAATTCAGCTGACAAATACTTTCCAAAATTAATTTATGCTACACCAGATTACTGTTTTTATGCTTACGCTGAAGAAAAAAACGATGAACTTGCCTGTGATCAAATTAGGAATATTGCTTACAGGAATTCCTGTGACGTGAACGCGCTTTCAGGCTAAAGCCTTAACTTTTTTATTGTATCAGAAAAAGAACCAGAATTAAATACTGCTGAACCGCTTACAATAATGCCTGCGCCAAAAGAAGTCAGTTTTTTTGAGTTTTCAGGGTTAATGCCGCCGTCAGCTTCTATTTCAAACAAAAGGTTTTTTTCTTTTCTTAGTGCAGCAAGTTTCTTTATTTTTTCAGTGTTTTCTTCAATAAATTTTTGCCCCCCAAAACCTGCTTCAACAGTCATTATCAAGACAAAGTCAATTAAGTGAAGGAAAGGAAAAACTGTTTCAACTTCAATTCCTGCATTAACAGCTAATCCTGCCTTGCAGTGTTTTGCCTTTATTTTTTGAATTAATTTTTCAGGATTTTCTGCTGCCTCTAAATGAAAGCTTAAATAACTTGGATTGAATTCAAGGAACCTGTCAACGAATTTTTCTGGGTTTTCAATCATTAAATGCATGTCTAATGGAAGAAAAGTTTTTTTGTAAAAAGATTTTATTACTGGAAAGCCGAAAGAAATGTTTGGAACATATTTTCCATCCATTATATCCAAGTGTATTCCGTCTGCACCGGCTTTTTCCAGTTTCTTTAATTCTTTTTCTAATTCAGAGAAATCCGCTGCAAGCAGTGAAGGAAAAACTTTTACAGGCATAAATAAGATAAAAACACAAGGAAATTAAAAGAGTTTTGTGTAAGCTTTATCGCCTGAAAGCAGCTCGACCGAAGGTCGTGCACTGGTGTAAACTGACAGTGGCAGTTTGGACCCAGCGGGAATCGAACCCGCAGTCTTTCCCTGATTCGCATAAAGCAACTACAGCAGGACTGAGCGCAGCGAAGTCGTGCGCTGGTGTCAACTGACAGTGGCAGTTGGTGCGAAGGGAATGTGTTACCATTGCACTATGGGCCCTTTAAATAAAGTTAAACACACAAAACCATTTAAATTTAAATCCCCTTTAATATTTAGTGTATTTTGTGAGAGTGATATTTAATGCAGTTTGTGTTTGAGCAGAATCTTGAAAACATTGAATGCGGGGTTCTATTTGTTTGTTACAGCAAAGAAGCTTTAAAAAAAGAAAAAAACGGATTGTTAAAAGAATTTATTGGCATTGCAGAAAAAAGTGATGCTTTTAAGGCAGACAAAAACCAGAGTGCATTAATTGTCCTTCCAAAAGGGTTGAAGGCAAAAAAACTGTCTTTGGTTGGATTAGGCGAAGAAAAAGAATTAGAAAAAGAAGACATTAGAAAGGCTGTTGGCTTGCTTGTTAAAGCGGCAAAAGCAAAAAAAATAAGTGAAATTGCTTTTTTGTTTAAATCAAAGTTTAAGGAAAATGACTGGCTTGAAGCGGTAAGTGAAGTATCGGTTATGGCTGATTATTCTTTCAGCAAATATAAGTCTGAACCTGAAAAACCTGAAGAAAAAGAAACTAAAATAAAAAAAGTTTTTTTTGCGGCAAAAAAAACTGTTGAATCAGAGCAGTCAGTGAAGGAAAAAGAAGTAATTGCATTGAATGTCAATCTTGTAAGGGATTTGGTTAACGAGAACGCAAAAGACAAGAATCCAAGGCTGCTTGCATTAAAAGCAAAAGAAATCTGCAAAAAAGCCGGAATTAAATGCAGTGTAATTGAACCAAAACAGCTTGAAAAAATGAAGGCAGGATTAATTCTTGCTGTAGGCGAGGGAGCAACAGAAAAGCCCAGAATTGTTGTAATAGAGTATTCTGGTGCAGGAAAAAAAGAAAAGCCAATAATGCTTGTCGGAAAAGGAATTACATTTGATTCAGGGGGATTAAACTTAAAGCCAACAGGCTATATGGAAACAATGAAAGAAGATATGGCTGGCTCTGCAGTTGTTTTGGCTGTAATGAAGACAGCAAAAGAATTAAAGCTGAAAAAAAATTTGGTTGGAATAATGGCTTTAGCTGAAAACGCTATTGGAAGCAAGGCATACAAGCCTGGAGACATTTTCAAGGCATTCAACGGAAAAACAGTTGAAATAGGCAACACTGATGCAGAAGGAAGGCTTGTTTTAGCTGATGCACTTGCTTTTGGAGTAAAAAAATTCAAGCCAAAAAAAGTAATAGATTATGCTACTTTAACAGGCCTTGCATTGTATATAACCGGAGGCTATGCTGCTTGTTTGCTTACAAACAAAGAAGAATTATACAAGGAAATGCTTGAAGCAGGAAATGAGTCATTTGAAAGAGTGTGGATGCTTCCATTGTATAAAGAGTTTTCTGAAGACATTAAAGGAGAAATATCTGATTTAAAGAATTCAAGCAAAAACAGGTTTGGGGGAACGAGTTCTGCTGCAGCATTCTTAAAAGAATTTGTCGGCGAAACTGACTGGATTCACTTGGATATTGCACCGACAGCATTCAATCACGAAAAAGAATCAGAGTACTGCCCTAAAGGCGCAACAGGGTTTGGTGTAAGGCTGACAGCAGAATACCTGAAGAAATTAAAGTAAAAAAAATTATTTTTCTTTTTTTTCTTTTCCAGAAACTTTTTCTGAAACATCGTCAATTCTTTCCTTGATGTCATCTGAATGGGAAACCAGCTTGATTATTTTTGCTATTCCGGTAAAAACAGGCTTTAAAATATAAATCACTCCCATTGCTTTATGAAAAATTAAGTATGGAATAAAAGAAAGAATGTAAACAAACTTGTTTTTCATGAACTTTGGCTTGTTAGGGGAAATAAGATAGTGGTTGAATAAGTCAACTGCTAAAATGAATACAGCTGAATAATCAATTATTTCCAGTGCAACAAGAAATTGCGCTGAAAAACTAACATGAAAAAAGTAATGGGCTATCTCAAACACCCCGACAACCATAATAACTGCAAGAGAGCCTTCAGCAACTAACTTCCATTTAGCCATGTGCTTTGAAGGAATTAAACCCTTTAATTTTTCTTTGGCTTTTTTCTTTAATTCCATCAAAAGATAAAGGAGTTCAAGAATTAAAACATTACTGCTTTAAGCAAAAAAAAAGGGATATTTTAATATAACCTTGAGCTTATATTCCTAAAGAGGATTAAATGAAAGAAGAAGAAAACCAAGGCATGGGAGAAGAACAGCCCAGGCCGGTTACAGGGGAAAGAATAAAAAAAAGCATTGTAAAAGAAGACATTGATATTTTTGACGAAGTATTTGAAGGAAAAACAGAAAAACACGAAGAAGAAGAAATATTTGAAGAAAATAAGGTAATTGAAGAAGAAAAAGAAACAAAAAACAGTGAAACAGAAGAAAAACAGGAAAAAAAAACAGAAAGCAGTGAAACAGAAGAAAAAAAACCGGAAAAAAAGAATGCCGGAAAAGCAAAAAAAAATACAGTTAAAGCAGAAGCAGAAAATGATCCAGAAGAAACAACAAGAGAAACTGAATCAGATGAAACAGAAGAAAGCGCGGAAACAAAAGAAAAAGAAAAAACAGGGAAGAAAAAAAGAAAAACAAAAAATAAATCAGTTTACGAGAAAAAAGAGTTAACACAAAAAGAAAAAAACCTTTTAAATGAATCAGAAAAAGATGAACTAGAAGAAGAACTCCCAGAAAAACAAGAAATAAAGAAAAAAATAATTGAGAACGCAAAAATTTATTCTGAAGAAGAATTTGACGAAGCATTAGATGAAGAAGACATTGATGGAATAGAATATTATTCAGGGGAAGAAAAACATACTTTAGGCGGAGAAAAAACAATAGCGCTTGAACCAGAACAAACAACTTCAATCAAGCTGGCTTTCCTTGAAGACGAACAAACAGGCAATGCATTCATTGGAAGAAAAAAAAGTGTTTTTGAAAAATACAGGGAAAAAGCATCCTTGTTTATGGGAAAAGTAAGCGAAGAAAATTTTCCGCAAAAAAGCGTTTTCCTTGATTCATTGAATCCTCACGTGGTTTTTGTATGCGGTGCAAGAGGGTCAGGAAAAAGTTATGTTTTAGGAGTATTAGCTGAAGAGCTTTCAATGAAAAACAAGGACGTAGGAATAATAGTAATTGACCCGATTGGAGTTTTCTGGTCAATGAGGTTTCCAAACAAAGAAGTCAACGAAGTTTCAAGATTATCTGAATGGAATTTAATGCCCCAGGGATTAGACACACTCAAAGTATTCATTCCAGAAGGCATTAAATCAGAGGTGCCAAAATCGACTTATGATGCAACTTTTTCAATCCAGCCTTCATTGCTGACAGCAGAAGACTGGTGTTTAACTTTTGGAATGGAAAGATTTGGCCCATCAGGATTGCTGTTAAGCAAGGTATTAAAAAAATTAGAGCACGGGTTTAAAGCAGAAAACAAATACATTAAAGCAAAAAAAAATTATTCTTTAAACGAGATGGTTTACTGCCTGGAAAAAGATGAAGAACTGAATTCAAGGGAACGCGGCTACAAACAGGATTCAATTCGAGCATTAGTTTCAAGGTTTGAGGCAGCAAAAAGCTGGGGAATTTTTTCAGACAAAGGCACTCCCTTAGGCGAATTAAGCAGGGAAAACCAGTTAACTGTATTAGACACAAGCTTTTTAGAAGACGATGTGACAGCATTAGTTATTGGAATAATTGCAAGAAGGCTTTTGTCTGCAAGAAAGATTTCAACAAGAAAAGAAGCAGCAAAAAAATTCAAGAAAAACATTGATGAAATACTTGAATTAGATGTGCCGCCAACCTGGCTGTTCATAGATGAAGCACACACTTTAATTCCTTCAGGAAATGTAAAGACTCCTGCCACATCAGCTTTAGTTGAATACGTTAAACAAGGAAGAAGGCCTGGATGTTCACTTGTTTTTGCAACACAACAGCCTTCAGCAATTGACACAAGAGTGTTAAGCCAGCTTGATATTTTAGTGTCACACAAACTTGTATTTGATGACGACATAAAAGCAATATTCAAGAGGATTCCATCAATTGTTCCCTTAAGATACAAGAAAAGCTCTTTTATCAGAACTCTTTCAGTTGGAACAGCTTTAGTGGCAGACAGAAGAGAAGAAACTTCAAGGGCTTTTATAATGAATATCAGGCCAAGAATGTCACAACACGAGGGAAGAGATGCAGAAACCTCTGAATCAAAAGAAAGTGTTTCAGAAGAACAAGTAACAAAACTTGCAGAAGAAATGATTTGGAAAAAATTAGAACAAGAGCCAATTGAAATGAATAAAGTGAATGTTTTAGTTGATTCATTGAACGGAAAATACAAAAGCAAGGTAATGCTTTCAAGCGTATTAGATGCATTAGAAGAAAGAGGAGCAGTAATTGAAGCTGAAAGGGTTTTCATCAAAGGAATTGAAGGAACAAAAAAACCAGAAGAAGAAATTGAAACAGAAGAAGAAAAATACGAAAAAGAAGTTGAATTAGGGTTAAAAGAACAGGAAATAAAAGCAAAACAAGCAGTAGAAGAACCGCAGAAAGCAGTTGGAAAAGAATTAACTATTGCATTAAAAATTGATGAAGAAAGCGCAAGAAAGATTGCAGGCAAGAACAGAAAAAAAAAGAGTTTTGGGGTATTCGGTTCAGAGGAAAGAATCAAAGGAATAATGTTAAACTATGAAGCAGTATACAAAATCAGCTTAAATGATTTTGACTTAAAAAGAGAATTTGTTTCAGTTGACTGTTATGTGAATGCAATAACAGGAGAGTTGCTGCATTTTAACGGAAAAGAATTCATTGAATCAAAGGGCTTCAGTAAAACAGGCTCGTTAAACAAAAGCGAATCAGTTGTGTTAAAGAATTTATTGCAGAAAAAAACCCTGAAAGAAATATCAGAAAAAAACCATGATATTCCGGAAGAAAAAGCAAGAAAAATTATTTCAGTTCTCGCAGAAAAAGGGTTTATTAAAAAAGAAAAAAAAGAAGGGAAAATGCAGTATTCTTTGGATACAGAAATAGATTTGCCTTTCACTTTAAGGCATAAAATAGTTAGTTCAGTGAACAACTGCAGTTTTTCGGAAAACTTAATCAGCAATTCAATTAAAGAAAAGTTTTCCTCTGAAGAAGTGAATGAAATGATTAAAGGATTCTGGCCTAATTCTGTTGTAAAAAAAACCAGCAGAGTTTTCAGGCCGGTGTATTATGTTTCACTCGAAGAAAACGGAAAAGAAAGAACACTGAAAATAGATGCAGTAACCGGGCAGGTAATTTAATTGCCTAAAAAGATTTGGAAGAAACCGAGAACAGAAGCATTTAAAAAAAGGGGTATAAGAAGCGCCAGAAGAACCGCAAGGAATCTGTTTGTATTGGACCGGGTGTCTTCAAGCAAAGTTGAAACGGCTTTAAGAAAAAGTGTTTATTTTAAAGCAGAAAAAGAAGGGTTAGTTACAGCGTTTGTTGAAGGCTTAATAAAAAACGAAGAAAGTTTATTAAAAAAAGAACCCAGATTAAATAACAGACTGGAAGAAACAGCAGGCACTGCAACAAAAGTAATTGAAGCTTCACAAATTTATGGCCCAAAATCTCCGGAAACAAAAACAGCTTTTAAGGAAATGCGCGCGGCTTTAACAAGAGAATTTGTAGCGGTTGATTCTGTTTTAACCGAAGGAAACACACTTTCTGGAAAAGAAAGGAGAATCCTAGAACTGCTAAAAATAAGCAATCAAAAACTTTCAAAAAAAATTGAAAATAAGATAAAAGCAATTCAATAAATTCATTTCACTGCTTCAATTATTGTTTCAGCAAGCTTTTTCGGATCATGTCTGAGCAAGTCAACTTTTTCCCATAAAAACGCGTTTATTTTCGGCTTCAGTGAATGAATTACGCTGCAGCTCCAGCCAGTATCAGGCTCTCAACAACAAACTGTGCCAGCAAAAAAAAGATGTAAAGAAAAATCAGGCTGATGCCAATTCTCTTGGAAATTTCTTTTTTCTGGTTAAACAAAAAAATGATAACTAAAAAAGCCACAATCATGAAAGCCCCGCTTGCCACAGCCAGATTGTTTTGCACAGGCCGAATGGGAGACAAAATAGAAATAACTCCGATAGTTAAAGTGCAGTCAGCAAAAACATTCCCCAAAATATCCCCAAAACCTAACTCAATATGGCTTTTGTTTGAAGCCTGGGTTGAAAAAATTAGTTCAGGCAGGCATGTGCCAACTGCAAGGATTATGCCGATAAAAAAAACAGGAAAAGCCAGAAACTCGCTTAAAGACTTTGCGCCTTCAGTAATAAAAAAACTTGAGGCAAACAACACAGCTAAAGCAAAAAAAAGCACAATGATTTCAAAACCAATATTGATTTTTTCTTTTGCCGCAAATTCTTTGTTAAGCGGGTGCTCTGAAGTGACAATCTTAAAAACATAAAACAAAAAACACAATAAAAGGATTATTCCATCAAATCTGGATATTTCTCCGTCAAGCAAAAATACTACAGGAAGTGAAATCAATAACAGCATAAAACCTGCTTTTTTTATGACTTTATCGCGCATTTTTACCGCAGGGGCAAAAAAAGCCATGATGCCGATAATCAGGGTTAAATCAGCAATATTGGCACCAAAAATCACTCCAAGGCCAAAAGAAGATGTATTCTCTAAAGCAGAATTAATTCCAATCATGAACTCCGGCAGGACTGCAATCACTCCGACTGCAATAAAACTGACAATATATTCTGAAAACCCAAGCCACCTTGAAATTCTTATAACTCTTTTGATTGCAAAATTTGCACTCACAACAAGAAAAACAAAACCAAAAACAATGAAAATAAAATCAATCAACAGCATGTGATTCCCCAAAAAATTAATAACAATTAACGCTGAATAAATATATATTAGTGCCTGTTGCTCATTTCTTTTAAAATGGTTTCAGCCAGTTTTTTCGGATCATGCCTGAGCAAATCAACTTTTTCCCATAAAACACGTTTTTTTTCAGGATCAATTAACTCAATCAAATCAGCCTTAATTATTTTTGTTCCATTTAATTTTTCCTGATTTAAATCATCTTCAACCAAAAAAGAATTTTCTTTTTCATATAAATCAAGAACCCTTTTTTTTGGAACAGAATTATTGACTACAACAAAATCAATGAACTCCAATGGAAGCACTTCATTTAATGCATTCAGGTAATCTGATGCCTTAAAGTTTGGGGTCTGGTCCTGCTGGGTGACAATATTTAAAACAAAAAACTTTTTTGCTTTTGTTTCCCGCAAAGCAGAGTTAAGTTCTTTAACCAAAAGATTCGGGATAATGCTTGTATAAAAGCTTCCAGGAGCAAGGACAACTGCATCTGCTTCAAGAATAGAATTAACTGCTTCAATAAAAGCTTTTGGCTCAGGAGACAAAAACATTCTATTGATTTTTGCATCGGCTTTCCTTACATTAAATTCTCCTGTAATTATTTTCCCGTTTTCAAGTTCAGCGCACAAGTTAACGTCATCTAAAGTTGAAGGAACAACTTTCCCTTTTATTGCAAGAATCTTTGATGTTTCTTTTAAAGCTAACTCAAAGTTTCCTTTGAGCTTGGTTAAAGCCGCAATAAACAAATTTCCAAAAGAATGCCCGTTTAATTCGTGTTTTCCTTCAAACCTGTACTGAAACAATTCTTTCATTAATTCCTCTGAATCGCTTAAAGCAACAAGGCAGTTCCTGATGTCTCCGGGCGGAAGAACACCTAAATCATGCCTTAACTTTCCGGAGCTTCTCCCAGAATCCATTACAGTCACAATTGCAGTGATTTTTTTTGTATAATTTTTCAGGCCATTCAATAAAATTGGAAGCCCGGTTCCTCCTCCGACTGCAACAATTTTTAACTCAGAGTTGCCGTTCTTTTTTTCTAATGCATTAATTGCTTCAGGCAGCTCTGAAATGAATTTAACTGAATAATCTGCTTCCTCTAAAACATTTTTTGGCTTTACTTTAGAGAATCTTCCATGCAATAGCCTGACAGAATTCATTCCCATTTTATTTGCAATCCTGATTTCAGAGTGAATCCTGTCGCCGACAGAAACAACCTCTGATGGCTTCAAATTAAAACGCTTTAATGCTTCAACAAAAAATTTTTCTTTGTCAGGGCCAGTCTCAATGTCATGAATAAAGATTTCATCCATTAAAGACCTTAAATTCAGTAACTCGATTTTTTTCTGCTGCCTTCTGGTTATTCCAGAGGTAATGAGAATTAATTTTATTTTTTTTTCTTTAAGGGATTCAAGCATTTCTCTTGCGCCGTCAAATAAATGGATTTCTTCAACTACATCAGAATTATACGCTTCCAATGCTTTTTTCACTGCATCTTTTGCTTTTTCCTCTGAAAGAAATTTTTCTGCAATCAAGTCAAAAACATTTGAAGTCGGATTTAATTCATTCAGTTTTTTTTGCTCTTCAACCAGCTGTTTTTCGGAAAGGTTAATTCCTGCTTCAGCTAATGCTTTGGCAGCACGCTTTCTTGCATTAGCCACAAGCAAACTGGAACAGTCAAACAAAGTGTCATCCAAATCAAAAATAACTGCTTTAATCATGTATTCACCTGCAGATTATCAGCCACATCAACCATAAAATTTCCTCATTACAATCTCGTTTTTGTTGCCATAATAATGGTTTTTAAGCAAAGCATCTTTTTCCATTCCCATTTTCTCGTAAAAAGAAATAGCTGTTTTATTGTCTTCATGGGTGAACAAAAAAAGTTTTCTGAGTTTTTCGTTTTCAGAAGAAAAAAATTGTTTTGCCTGTTCTTCCATGAAACCAAACAATTTTCCTGCAACCCCTTTTCCCCTGAAATCCCTTGAAACAGCAATCCTGTCTAATTCAATTAAGCCATGCCTTGGCAGGCCCTTCATCTGCCAGGAAACAAATCCAACAACCTTTGCATTTGATTCAGCTACAAGAAAATTCCAGCCCTTTGATTTCTCGTTGCTAAAAACCTTTAATCCTTCTTCAACTGACTTAATGCTGTAGCCCTGCTCTAAAATTACTGCAATTTCTCCTGCATCATTTTCCAATGCTTTTCTTAAAACAAAATCCATCAAATCACTTCACTGTAACACTTTTAGCTAAATTTCTTGGCCTGTCAGGGTTTCTTTCCAAAAAAACTGCTGTATGGAATGCAAGCAACTGCAATGGAATAATTGAAACCAAAGAAAACAATAATTCTTTTGTTTCAGGAAGCTTAATAAAAAAATCAAATGCTTTATTGAATTCATTGCTTACCCCAACAATAAATGCGCCTCTGGCTTTTGCTTCAACTGCATTATTTAAAGTGTCCTTAAACACTTTGTCTTTAGGCATTACAGCAATAACCGGAACCCCTTTAGAGATTAATGCAAGAGGGCCGTGCTTTAAACTGCCTGCCTGAAAGGCTTCAGCATGAATATAAGAAATTTCTTTTAGTTTCAATGCAGCTTCTAATGCAACAGGATAATTCAGGCTTCTTCCGATAAAATAAACATCGCTGGCAGACTTTATTTTAGAGGAAAGCTCTTTAACTGAAATCGAATTGAATTCAATTGCCTGCTGCATTTTAAAAGAAACTTCATTTAATTCATTTAAAGCAGAATCAAATTTTCCAGTACAGGAATTAGCAAGCAAATACAATAAAGAAACCTGTGAAGTAAAAGCCTTGGTTGAAGCAACACCAATTTCTTCCCCGCAGTTCAAGTAAATTACTTTATCGCTTAACCTTGCCAGAGAAGAATTGAATACATTAACCATTGAAATTATTTTAAAGCCTTTTTTCTTTGCTTTCTTAACAGAATCTAATACGTCTGCAGTTTCACCGCTCTGGGACAAGGCAAAAACAACAGAATTTTTTGGAAGAAAATCCAGCTGATACGGAAACTCTGATGCCTCTATTGCCTGGACAGGGATTCCTGCAATCCTTGAAAAAAATTCTTTTCCAAACAATCCTGCATTAAAAGAAGTGCCGTTGCCTACAAAACACAGGGAATGCTTTTTAATCAAAGAAGCAGTTTCATCAAACTTTTTTTTGTCCTGTTTTAATGCATTCCTTAAAACAACAGGCTGCTCCATGATTTCCTTTAACATGAAATGCGAATACTTTAGTTTTCCGGAAGAAGTGAAATCAGATTCAACTTCAACCGGCTTTCTTTCAACAGAGTTAAGCGAAAAATCAAAGCACTTAAAAGAATTTTTTGAAACCAAAGCAATGTCCCCGTCCTCTAAAAAAACAAATTTTTTGGTGAAAGAACTCAGGGGAATCTGGTCAGAAGCCGCAAAAAATCCTTTATCAGAAATTCCCAACAACAACGGGCTTTCATTTTTTACGGCAATAAGCCTGTCAGGCTCTTTAGAAGAAAAAACAAGCAAAGCAAAACTTCCTTCTAAAACAGAAACAGCTTTGCTGACTGCAGTCAATAAGTCTTTTCCTGAATTAATTTCGTTTTCAATCAGGCACAAAACAATTTCTGAATCAGTTTCAGAATTAAAATTGTGTTTGGGAAACTTTTTTTTGAGCTCGGAAAAATTTTCTATGATGCCGTTATGGACAATAGCAATTTCATTAGAAAAAGAAACATGAGGATGGGCGTTTTTTTTGGAAATACCGCCATGAGTTGCCCAGCGCGTATGGCCGATAGCCAAATGGGATTCAATTTCCTGGATTTTTTTAGGGATTTTTCCGATTGAACCAACAGTTTTGAATGACTCAATTTTATTGTTATGAAAAAAAGCTGCGCCCCAGGAATCATAGCCCCTGTATTCAAGCTTTTTTAATGCATCAGTGATAAGCTTTCCCTTGATTGGTTGGCCGATAAACCCTACAATGCCACACATTAAACAATAATGCACATCAAGATTTAAAAAAAGGGCATTAAAAAAAAAAACAATAGCCGGAAACAAAGGTTTAAAAACAAAAGCAAACCATTAATAATAAAAAGTTAATAACATTAAGAATATTTTAATAACAGATGATTGTTTGGAAGAAAAAATATTTGAGAACCCTGCAAAGCTCAAGCCCTTAATTTCAAAAACCGGGTGGAAGATTTTCAAATTGCTCACAGAAAAAAGCTATTATCCCGCGGAAATAGCAAAAAAACTTAACCTGCACGAGCAAAAAGTGTATTATTATATCAATCAGATGAAAAAAAACGATTTAATTGAAATTGAAAAAACAGAGGAAAAATTCGGCGCACTGGCAAAATACTTTAAGGCAAAATTTAGCGTGGTCTCGCTTGTGGCTGAAGAAAGAAAAGGAAAAGATTTTGAGGTTTCAGGCCAGGAAAAAAAGCTTGACAAAAAAACAAGCGACTTCTTTTTTCCTTTCATTGAAAAAAATAAATTAAATGCAAAAATTGTTGTTGGTTCTCCCGACCCTCATGGAAGCTTTAAGGCAAGGGCAAGAGACGCTTTTTTAGCCGTAGAATTAAGTGCTTTTTTAGGGAGCTTGTCAAAAGAAGTAAGCTATCCGATGGTTTTTCTTGACACTGAAATCCAGTCAGTGAAAAACGAGAACTCTAATTTAATTATTATTGGCGGAGTGCTTACAAACACTTTGACAAAAGAAATTAATTCAAGGCTTAACGCACAGTTCATTCCATTTGGGGGTCACTGGATTATTAGGTCTAACACAACAAAAAAAGAGTTTAATGAGGATTCAGCCGGTTTTATTGAAATAATAAGGCATCCTTTTTTTGCGAGAAGAAAAATAATGGTTATTGCAGGCAACAGGAATGCGGGAACAAAAGCAGCAATAATTGCTTTAATCAGGCATTTAAAAGAAATTTCAAAGCCGAATTCTTTTAACGAAAAAATTCAGTCAAAAATCGTTGAAGGCATTGACTTGGACGGAGACGGGGTAATAGACAACGCTGAAATAAAAGAATAATAATTAAATACCTATTATGGATTAAAGTGAAAGTATGGAAGAAGAAAAATTATCCCAAAGGCAGTTAGAAGAAAGAAAGTTAATGCAAAAAGACCCTAATTTATTGAATGTGCTTCTGGCAAAAGAAAGAACCATTGAATCAAAATTAAGGACAACTTTGGCTGTGGTTAACACTGCAGTTGCAATAGCGGCTTTTGGATTTGCTTTAATTGAATTCTTCAAAAACGAGATAGCTTTTATTACAGGAGTTGTTCTTGTAGGAATCTCAGCGGCTATTGCGTTATACGGGCTAAAAAGATTTATTTATTACCACAAGGAATCAAATGCTATTGCAAAGCACAGGGCAAGCCTTGCAGAATTAGTTGAATAAAGTGTTGAAAATGAAGTTAAGCGATTTTTCTGTTAAGTCATGCATGAGCAAGACAGCCTGCGAGTTTATTCCAAAAAAAAAACAGCAATTAAACCTTGAAGGAACTGCCCAAAAATTAAGGGAAAAAGACGTTGTAGTTGACATTGAAACTCCTTATGTGCTAATACTTAAGTTTAAAGGCAAAAATGTTTCTTTGTTCAAGAGCGGAAAAATTATTGTAAAAGAAACCCCTGAAGAAAAAACTGCAAAAAAAATTGCAGAAGAATTAATGGAAAAACTGGAATAAAAAAGGAAAAAGTATCCAGAGTTAGGTTTAAATACAAGTTTTACCTATTTTAGCTTAAAAATACTTAATTCGTGAGGTGAATTAAAAATGGGTACACAAACAATAACTAGAATAGACCCAATGCAATACGCAAAAGTAATGGCAGTAATGCTTGCTTTTGTTTACTTAATTGTCGGGTTACTTGTAACTCTCTTTGCAGGATTGCTTGGCTCAGCGCTTGGAGGCCTGATGGGCAATGCAGGAGGAGGTGCTGCAGGAGGCATGGTCGGAGGATTGATTGCAACAATAATGATGGTCATTGGAGGAGCAGTCGGCGGATTCATTATTGGGTTTATCGGAGCCTGGATATATAACTTTATAGCATCAAAAGTCGGCGGAATAAAAATAGATCTGCAATAAAAAGGGAAAATAATTTTCCCTTCACTTTCTTTTTTTTGCAAAGCATTTAATTACTTTTAGCAGTACCTTTAGATTATGAAATCCTTTAATATCGGGAGAATTTCTGGAATAGAAATAGAACTGCATTCAACTTTTGTGTTATTCATTGCATTCATTGTTTTACTGCTGGCATTATTTGACCCGATTAACCTGATTGGAAGCATTACCTTAATTGTTTTTTTGTTTACCTCGGTTTTCTTTCATGAACTAACGCATTCAATGGTTTCAATCAAAAAAGGAATTAAAGTAAAAAAAATTATTCTGCTTCCAATCGGAGGAATGGCTTTAACAGAAAACTTTCCTGAAAAACCAATAGACGAGTTCCTGATTTCTGTTGCAGGGCCATTATTCAATTTTGCGGTAGTAATAGTTCTTGTATTCATTGTTTCATTGCTTGACTTCATTCCTTTTCCAACTCAAACAGAAATAACAGGAAACATTAATTCTGCTTTAATGAATTACCCTGTTTTTGCTTTAATGTATGTTAACCTAATGCTTGGAACATTCAATTTGCTGGTGCCGGCGCTTCCATTGGATGGGGGAAGAGTCTGGCGTTCTCTTTTGTCATTAAAGTTCGGGAAAACAAAGGCAACAGCTTTTGTGGCAAAAATAAGCAAATTAGTTGCATTAATTTTGTTTATTGCAGGAATCTTTTCAGGCGGAATCTTATTGTCTGTAATTGCAGTCTTTATTTATTTTGCCTCAAAATACGAAAACGACTTACAGCAGATGAAAGATGTTTTAGACGGAATTGATGTAAAAAAAATAACCAGCAAAAAAATTCCTTTGCTGAAAAAAAATCTTTCATTAAAAGAATTATTTGATTTAATGGAAAAAGAAAACAGGTTCAGCTTTTTATTAAAGCAAAAAAATGCCTTGAAATACATTGACTTGGAGTTAATGAAGAAAGTGAAGAAAGGCAATTGGGCTGAAATAAAGGCTTTTGATGCTTCAGCTGAAATGCATGTTATTCCAGATGAAGCTAAAGCAGAAAAAGCAATGGAATTGTTTATGGCAACAAACTATGAATTAATTGCAGTCCAAAAAAAAGGAAAAATTTCTGGAGTAATTGAAAGAAAGGAAATGCAGAAATTATTTGAAATAGCTAAAGCAAAAAAAGAGAATTCTGGCAAAAAACAGCCAGCAAAAGCAAAAAACTAGGCAATCAGAGGCAGTGCAGCCTGAAAATCCTTTTAAAACATAAAAAACAGCAATAATATGCGATAATGTGAGAGTTAAATTAGTAAAACGTGTTTTAGATGAATTTTTTGAATTAATTAGTAAATCAGAAAAATTTAAAAGTTGGACAAAACTAGCTGATAAGACTTCATACAGCAGATGGACTATAAAAGACATTAAATATAACAGAAGAACTTTTCCAAAAAAATTATTTGAAGAACTTCTGGGTTTTATTCCAAAAAAGAAACAAAATTATTTTTTAGCAAAAGCAGAATATCTTGAAGAGTTTTGGGCAAATCGGGATAGGTGGAATAAAAAACTGGCAAAATTGAGAAATGAATTAGAAAAGAAAAATACTGAACACTATTTAAAACTAAAAGCCAGAATTTGTGGCTATCTGGCAGGAGACGGAACAATATTCAAAAGAACAGGTTCATCACCAAATAGCTTTAGATATGATATTGGTTTTTATCCTGATGATTTTAAGATGGCTGAAAGCTTTAATTACGCTTTTTTTGAACTTTATGGCAAAAAATTTAATATAATAAAACACAAAATTCATAAGTTCTATGTAATGAAAGGCAGCCACAAAGTAGCTTATTTTGATTTAACAAAAATAACAAAATTTGGAACCCATGAATGGGCGGTTCCTTTTGAGTTTCTTAAAACAAAAAGCATGAAAGCTGAGTGGTTAAGGGCTTTCTTTGACTGTGAAGCCCATGTTGG
Source organism: archaeon (assembly GCA_043819075.1). GTDB lineage: Archaea > Iainarchaeota > Iainarchaeia > Iainarchaeales > 1-14-0-10-31-34 > 1-14-0-10-31-34. Next base: position 12,404 of record JBDRFE010000059.1, on the reverse strand, counting down.
AAAAGACAAAATTCAGCTACAATCAGTTAACAAAACAGGGTTATATGGCATAAAGCTTATGTTAGAGAGTTTAGGAATTGAAACATCCAAAATATATAAATATGAAAGAAAACAAAAAAACTGGAATACCAATTATTTATTAGAAATAAGAAAAAAAGACAGAATAAGAAACTATTTAAAATTAATTAGCTTTAATCATTCTAACAAGAAAAAGAAATTAGAATCTTTGGCAGGGGTGCCGGAGTCAGGCCAAACGGGGCGCGCTCGAGCAGAAAAATAGAGTAACGCGCTGTGCTTTGCACGCGTGAGTTCAAATCTCACTCCCTGCGAAAAAAAAAGAAGGGAAAAAAAATGAGAAGAATTTTATCTCAAAGAACAAGAACTGCAAGGCAAAGGCTTGGAACAAGAAAAGCAAAAAAGGTTACTCAGCCAACAAAAAGGCTTCAAACAAGCGGATTCACAGGAACGCCCAGTCAAAGAGTAAAACTAATCTTTAAAGCAAAACCATGGCAGGGAATTCATGGAACAACTGATTTCAGAAAACCAACTATTCATGAAACAAAAAAACTTAGAGCACTTCATAAAATTTCCAGAAGAAAAAAAGTAATTTCTGCGCCAGAATACAGGCTTTTGGTGCCGAAATCCTTTAAAGAAAAAAGAATTGCAAAACTCCTTCAAAGGCCTACACTAGAACAGGCTTTAGCTGCACTTGAAATAGCAGAGAGAGTGCCAGAAACAGAAAGGATTTACGAAAAAGACCGGCTGACTGTATCAGAATTCAGGAGAATCATAAAATACTGCAGAAAAAGGAGAATAACCTTTAACGACTTGAAAAGAGTGTTTTATGAACAAGGGACAGGGCTTAAGTTTAATGTTGATATAATAAACGCAAAATACCCGGAACCAGGCAAAGCGCTCAGGTTTGATTTAGCTGAATCAGATTTTGTTTTAGACAAAAAGAAAGGAAAACTTATTTTTACTTTAATCGGCGAAAAAAGGAATTCTAATGAAAGAAAAAACTGACTGGAAAAAATTCCTTGTCCTCATTCTATTAATTGGATTAGTTTTAAGGTTTGCGCCAGTAATGTCTTTCGGCACGCAAATAAGCTATGATGCTCCATACCACCAGAGGATAGCGGAAAAAGTTTTTGAAACAAAAAGCATTCCTGCAATGGATGACACTTTAGGCGGAAGAGCAAACATTTATCCTCCATTATACAGTGTATTCCAGAACATAATTCATTATTTTACGGGATTTGAATTCTTTTTTCTGGGAATGATTTTACTGCCGTTTATTTCATTGTTAACAATCCTAACAGTCTTTGTTTTTGTGAGAAAATATTCCGGAGAAAAAAAGGCTTTGCTTGCGGCTTTTTTAACAGCAGTTTCTTCTTCTCTTATTGCTTATGCTTTTGACAGCCCGGAAAACTTTGTATTCTTTTTTTTGCCTGCAATAATTTTTTTCTTTAACGAAAAAAAAAGCAAATTAGGGGCAGTAATTTATTCAAGCGGATTATTATGGAATTACCTGATTATATTAGGCTCTTTTATTCCGCTGGCATTTTTTTTGAGAAAAAAAACCAAGGCATTGATTTACACAATAATTGGCTTGCTGTTAGTAATAATTTATTACCTTGTTTTTCACGGAAAAAGCTTTTTGTATAACCATGACATTAATTTAGCAATAAACTTTGTTTCTTTGAGTTTCAGGCAGGCATTTTATTTTTCTGTGCCGATAACTTTTCTGCTGATTATTCCGTTAATTTATTTTATTTACAGAAAAGGCTTGAATGAGAAAGCAGTTTACTGGAAGTACTTTGTTTTCATGAGCTTGATTGCTTTAACAACAGTTTTTTTAACGCCTTTTCTGAGGGTGTGGGAGCAGATAAAATTTCTTTCACTTAGCTCGATTATTGTGTTGGGCTGTATAAAGGTTTTTGATAACAAAGTGAAAATTTTTGCAGTGGCTTATGCAGGAATACTGCTTGTTTCAGCTGTTTTTTTGAGTTTTCAGGGATTTTATCCTAGCACGCAAAAACAGGATTTTAGTTCAATGAAGTTTTTAGAAGAATTCACGCAAACTGGCTCAATTTTAGCTGAACCAAGTTTTTCAGAGCACTTAAGGAATTCAACTGCATTGGATGAAAGGATTTTGACTTCACTGTATTTTGAGAACGCGGGAAAAAAATCTTTTTTAAAAGAAAGTTTACAGTTTCTTACATACCAGAAAACTGATGACGACAAAAAGTTTTTTGAAGAAAGCAATCTGAGGTTTATTGTATTCAATTTCGAGGACAAGGCTGTAAGGAATACTGATGAAATTACAGCAAAACAGGTGTTTGATAAAATTTATTCAATGAAATACTTCAAAGAATGCGTTTTCGGAGAAAACGCAATAAGCTTTGCATGCGGGTGGAATGAAACAGAGATTTTAAAATACAACGAATAAAAAATAGTTTAGGCGGCTATAGTCCAGTGGTAAGATGCAGGCTTCCCAACAACCGCCGCTGTCGGTTGACGCCAGCGCACGACATAAAGTCGTGCTAGCGCGGGTTTATCCCGCGCACCGTTGCACCCGCACGGAAGCGGGTTTTGGAATAAGCCTGAGTTGCGGGTTCGATTCCCGCTAGCCGCATTAGTATAAGGGTTCAATTCCTTTCATTAGGTTTTTAATATTCCAAATGAGAGGAAGGAATAATGAATGAAGAAAAAATAGAAATACACAGAACAAAACAAACTTTTGAAAACTGTATTAAGAACCTAAAAGGAAATACAGAAACTTAAATCACAAAACAAGAAACTGAAAGAGAAAACAAAACAAAAACAGAAAAAGCAAGCAAAGAAAGAAGATAAAGCTTTATTGAAAGAAGCCAAGGAAAAAAAGGTTTTAGAAATGCACAAGAAAAAAATACATCAAAAGGTAATTGCAAAAGAAGTTAGCTTAACTCAACAAAGAGTTTCTCAGATAATACAAACAAACAAATAATTTATTTTTATTTTTTTATAGTGTGCAATATTAGTACAGTTAATAGGGTCTCAAAAAAAAATTTGTTGAGGGCTACACCTAAATTTTAAATATGCATAATAGGAAAACAAAAAATTTTGATTTAATATTATTTTACTCTTGTCATTATTCTAATAAATTCTTTTGGGTGAACTACTTTTGTTTTAGTTTTGAATTTTGTTCGTTCTAAACATATTTTAATGTGACTATCTCTGGTGACAAAATAATTACAGTCTAGTTCATGTGACGAAAGAAACAGGATTGCATCAACTAATTCCATTCCTTTTTCATTTAAGTTGTCTAATTCTTTTATTCTTTCTTTATTAAATTCAATTTTTTCCACTTCTTTCACTCTATTGGAAAGTTCTGTTGTCACTCCAATAACTTGTTTTCTTATGTCCTCTGGAAGCTCTACGCTTCTTTTTGCTTCTGTAAATTCTCTAACACTATAACCCAATCTTGTTAATTGGATTTCAAACAAGATATTTTTTAACACTTCACGAAATTCAAAAATGGACCATGAAGCCAATGTCAAATTGTATTTTCCTTCTTCTAAAAACTCTAAAATTTTTTTATCTTGCTTTTGTCTATTATCAAATAGTTTCTCGTCCAAACCCTTCTTTAAAGCAATGAGAAACTGATTGATGAGGATGTTGGTGTCCAAATAAACTGTAGGAGGTTTAGTCACCATAAATAAACTTCCTTAGTTTCTTTGATCTTTTTGCTGCATAATAAGCCCAACTTCTCCTTCTTTTCTTAGCAGATGCTTTGCCCCCCATTTTTGCTACTCTTTTTCTAGTTTGTTTGCTTGCGGTTGCTAAACCAACTCTTTTTTTGTAGTAACTGACTTTTTTCTTTTTATTACTGCTATAATAAACCATGCAATCAGTCCAATAACTTCTTTATTACTTATAATCTTTTCCGTTCCATTTTTTCCTGTTTTTAAGGATTTTTATAAATAAATATTTTTGATATATGCCTTTCGTTAAAAAAGAATTTCAAACTCCACTTGAATTAAAAACAATAGATGAAAAAGCCATAGACGAAATAGCTATAAAAGCTGGCGAAGAAGCAACCAAATACTCTAGAAAGACAATTAGTGCTGATAATCCGTTTATAACCACAATTAAATTCAAATCAGGCGAACAAATACAACTTGTTGCATCTGGTGCTGTTATTGTTGATGACCCTATTTTTGATTATGGTGTTCAACCAATCGGGGAAGATGAAGTTTGGTTGGCTTCACGAATAGTTACAAACACATCTGAAAAATTTGGTCAAGATTTATATAAGTCAAATTATAGAACGGGAAATGATTCTTTTGCTATTTCAAAACCAAATGGAATAAATGAGTTTTATCATCTCCATTCTGAAAGATTTAATCACAAATCTGTGCCTTCTGTCCCAAGAAATACAATTTTGTCAGAAATTATGGGCAAGTTAACTGAAGAGAATGTAAAGGAATTTTTGATTTACCAACAATTCAAATGACTTTTTACCCACTTTTCTGACTAAATAATGCAAACTCTAAAACCAAAAACATAAAATACTAGTTAAAACTATGATAAAAAAGGAGAAAATGTATGTCATTAGAAAAAACAATTAAGTGGATTGTAGTAATAGTTTTGTCTTTGTTCACTGGAATCATAAGTTTTGTTTTTGGGATGTGGATTGTGCAGGGATTACTTTTTTTTGTAGTTGTAATGCCCACAGCAGTATCTGACCCCAGCAACACAAACCCATTATCTGTAATGTTTGGTTGGGTTCCTGTTATTGGTGGATTAATTATTGGTTTTATTAGTGGAATGTTAATTTACTATAAAGGAAAAAGAAAATTAAATAGATTAAATTAAAAAGTCAAAATTGGAAACCGAAAACATGAAATACAAGTTAAAACTACTATAAATGCGTGAAAGAAGAGGTTATCACAACAATCAAAAAACGAGGCCAGTTAAGCAGAACAATTGGACTCATATTATATATTTTAGCAGCTTCAGATATTCTATCAATTATTTATACTGTAATAGTAAATTTTGTAAATTCAATGGTAATTTCACCTGCCCCAGAAATTCAACTACAAGTATTCCAATTAGCACAAAAACCACTTATTCCTTTCATCATAGACTATTATTTTTCTTTTGGATGGATTGTTTTAACTTTCATTGAAGCAATTGTGTTAATTGTTATTGGGCGTTGGTTAAGAAAAGATAAAAAGGAAGTTACTATAACAAAAATAGAAATAAAAGAAGAACCAAAAACCTAAATAGGAGGGATAAATAATGGTAAATTATAGGAAAGAAAATTTAAAACTAAGAAGAAAAGAACTTAATAGAAAACTAAGAAAAGACGGCTATATTGTTGCAGACTATTAATACTGGTTCCTTAAGCAAAGGGACAAGCTATCATCCAGTTAGTTCTATGTTGCCTTTTTCGTTAAACACTGCTTTTAGTTCTTGTCCTTTTTTGAATCCTTTTGCTTTTACTACTGCTTTAGGCAACACGATTGAGTAAACTGGTTTGCCGTCAGGTCTTTTGGTTTCCTGCAACTTCATTTTTTAACCATCAATTAAGTTTATATTAATCCTTGCAGAAGCATTTATGTTAAAGTAACATAAAAGAAGTGAACATGCTTTAGGGCATTGAACCATCATAAATATGCCCGCTAGCCGCATGCCAATAAAAAATTTTTAAAAAAAAAGAAAAGGAAAAAAAAGGTTAAGCTGCTTTCTTAACTCTTTGAATTTCCTCTTCAACGCCTTTAGCTTCTTTTTCAAGAGAATCCTTGTATTCTTTCAGTATTTCAATTTTTTCGTCCTTGGAAACAAAGCTTCTTGAACTACAGCAATTGCACATAAAAACAACACCTCCAAAAAAACAATAGGGCAGAAAAGAATAAAAAGGTTAGGTGAACCTAATAATTCTTAAGGCTTTTTATTTCATTGAAGGGACCAAAAACAACAGCCGAATCAGGGGAGATTTTCAGTCGCACAGAAGAAAAATAAACACGGATTCTTTCCCTTGGGGCAAGCTTTAAAGAAAAAGCAATGGAAAGAAAGTCTGGAAGAAGTTCTTTTTTCAGGGAAAAAGGCGGCTTCTTTGTTTTCAAAGAAAAGTTCTGGGAAAATTTCTGGAAAACACTTTCAGGGCATTCAACAAAAAAATCAGTTAAATCAAGGGAAGAAAAAAACAATACAAGCTTTTGGGCGGATTTTTTTTCCTTGGAAAAAACAACTGAATCATTAAAGTTAAGCTGTTTTAATGAATCAATCTGCTTTGAAAGAATCCTTGAAAGATAAGACAAATGCTTTAGCCTTGAATTGACTTCAGAATTAAGTTCAACTGCATCAGAAATAAAAAACGTGGCAGAGCTTCTTGCAGTCTTCAGCAGATCAGGGTCAATTTTAGAGCGCTCTATCATTGTATGAAACTGCTCTACAATCGAATCAAGCTCGTTTATTTTTTTCTGAGCTGAAAGCAATGCATTCAGCTTCATTAACAGCTTGTTTTTCATTTCAAAAGAAATAGTTGAATTCCCTTTATCTGTAATAAAATAAGAGTTATCAGTTTTTTTCAGCAACCCAAAAGAAACCGCATCCTTTAAAGTCCTTGAAAGCGAGGCTCTGGCAGAATTAGTTGAACCAAAATCAGAGGCAATTTTTCCAAGCAAAGAATTGTATGTAATGCCAGGAGACTGCTTGACCATTAACAAAATAGAGTTTTTTGCCGTCATTGTTAATAAGAATGCTTTAAGGAAATAAAAATGTTTTGCTGTTAAAGGAAAACCACTATGCAAAAGAAATAAAAACAAGAATTCCTTTAATATTAGAAGCAAAAAAAAGGGATGAAAGATGATTAATTCTTTAATTGAATCAGTTTTAATAATGGTGAAAAAACCAAAAATTTTATTGCCTGGAATAATTTTCATGTTATTGGATTTCATTGCAAGGTATTTTTTTGAAGAACAGTCAATTGAAGTGTTGTTTAAGTTCCTTGAATTCAGTTCATATCCTGTTGTAAGCCTGCAGAAAATGCCTTTCCAAGTGATTGCAGGCTATCCAGGAGACTTAATGTTCTTGGGGTTTGTGCTGTTAATCAGTTCAGTGATTGGAGTAATGCTTTCGGTTTCAATTGCAAACTATTTGATTGAAAAAAAATCTGTTATCGGGTCAATAATTTTTTCAATAAAAAATGCGTTGAAAATACTTGTATTAGTATTGTTTTTCGGGTTAATGCTATTGCTTTCAGGAATAGTCTTGTGGATTGCAATGCTTTTTGCAGTTGAAGGAGGGATTTTAGGGGCAATAATTTTATTGCTGGTGATACTATTAATGGGCTTTGTTTTAGTGCACTTTGCTTTTGTCCTCACATTAATTGCAAAAAAGCTGAACATAAAGCAGGCGTTAAAAGAAAGCTGGAATTTTTCCTCAAAACACTTTTTTGAATTAATTCTTTTATTAATCGGAGTAATGCTGATTAATGCAGTTTTAAGCCAGATTTATTTAATCGTATTAAACACGGCTTTCGGGGAAAACGAGTTAATGGTTTTAGTGGAAATGGTTTTTTCCTTAATAATTTTAACTTATTCTAATGCGGTTTTTCCGCTCTATTATCTTAACAAAAGCAAGTGAAATTAATGCAGGCAGTGAAAATAGGAAAACTCAGGTTAAAGAACTTCAAATCCTTTCGGAAAGCAGTCATTCCATTCAGCAAAGGGTTTACAACAATTGCCGGAAGCAATGGAAGCGGAAAAAGCAATATCCTTGACGCAATAATGTTTGTATTGGGAATGACTTCATTGAAAATGATGAGGGCATCAAAGTTAGTGGATTTAGTCAACAATGATGCAAAAGAAGACTATGCTTTAGTTGAAATAGAATTAAAGCAAAAAGACAAAAACTATGTTCTTTCAAGGACAATAGACAAGCAGGGAAAATCAGTTTACAGGATTGAAGGGAAAAGAAGCACTTTAAATGAAACAACTTCTTTGTTAAACGAATTAGGGATTAGTGCAAGCGGATACAATATTGTAGTGCAAGGAGACGTAACAAGAATCATTGAAATGAATTCCACTCAAAGAAGAGAAATAATAGATGATTTAGCCGGGTTAACAGAGTTTGACGAAAAAAAAGATGAGTCCTTAAAAGAGCTGGAAAAAGTTAACACAAAAACAAAAGAAATAAATATTGTGTTAAAAGAAAGGGAAACATACTTAGATGAGCTTGAAAAAGAAAAAAAAGCCGCAACAGAGCACAAGGAATTAACAAAAGAATTCAGGCAGGCAAAAGCAACAATAATCAGAAAAGAAATAAAAAAAATAAAGGATTCAATGCAGGAAAACACTGCGAAAATAGAAAAAATAGGCGAAAAAAAAGATGCAATGGAAAAACAGAAAAAAGAAGCAGAAGAAGAAGAAAAAAAACTGCAGGAAAAAACAGAAGAAATAAACAACAGGATAATTGAATCAAAAGAAAAAACTTATTCCGGAGTGGGAATGGAAATAGAGGAAAAAAAATCAGAGAAAAAAATACTGGAAGAAAAAATCGAGTCAAAAAAAGAGCAAATCAGCAGGCTCAAAAACAGGATTCATTCAATAACAGAAAAACAGGCTAAATCAAGGGAAAGGCAGGATGAAATGAAAAAAAGCCTTGAAACAATAAAGGAAAAAATTGACGGCGCAAAAGAAAGCTTAACTGAAAAAGAAAAACAGGCTGAAAAAGAACAGGAAAGGATTAACTCAATAAAAGAAAAAATAAATGAAACTGAAAAAGAACTTGAAGAAAAAAATTCTGTGCTGGAAAAAGAAAAAGAAAAATATTACAGCAGGAAAAGCGAAACAGAAAAATTTGAAAAAGAAATTAAAATGCATTCAGGTTTCCTCAAAGAAATACAGGAAGACATAAACAACCAGAAATTAAAACAAAAAGCGGTTTCACTAAAAGAAACAGAAAAAAAACTGAAGGAAATGGAAAAAGAGCTATCAGAAGAAAACGAAAAACCGGAAATAAGGGAAAAAATACTGAAACTGAAAAAAATAAAGGAAAAGCTTGAAAGAGAAGTAAAAGAAATACTTAAAACGCTTGATGAACTGGCAAGCACTGAAAGAGAAGAAAGAATTGAAAAAGAAAAAGATAAAGCTGAAAGCCTGCTTGAAGAAACAAGAAAAGAAAAAGAAAAAATAAATGAACTGCTGGAAAAAATAAAAAAAGAAAAAGAAGAAACAAAAAAAGAGCTGAATGAATTAAAAGAAGAGGTTTTGCTTGAAAGCAATTTAATGCAGGAAGTGAACAGGCAAAAAATGCTCCTCAAAGAACTTGAAATCAAAAGGGATTCAATCAATGAAAGCCTGAAAGAAAAAGAAGAAACAAAAAGCGATTCAGGAAACGAAATACAGGAAACAGAAGAAGAAATAGCTGAAACAGAAAAAAAAATAAGCGAAACAGAGGAAAAAATAACTGAAACAGAAAAAAAAATCAAAAGCCTTACAATTGAACTGGAAAAACAGAACAAGCAAAGCCATGTGCTTTACGAAGAAAAAGAAAAAATAATGAAAAAAATAAATGAAGTGAAAGAAAGAAAAACAAAAAACGAGTCCAGCCTGGCAAAAATTTTCAGGGAAGAAAATGAGGCAAGAATTGATAACTCAAAAAACGAGGTAAGAACACAGGACTTAGAAGAAGAACTAACCGCTTTTTCAGAAGAAACTTCAATTGAAGGAAAAGAATTAGGGGAATTAAAGGAAAGGCTTGTAAGAATAGAGAAAAGAATTAACGAATTAGGGGCAGTCAACTTAAAGGCAATTGACTCTTTTGAAGGCCAGACAAAAGAATTAATTGAAATAAGGGATAAAGCAAGAAAGCTTGATGAAGAAAGGATTGCGGTCTTGGACATGATTGAAAAAATTGAAATAAAAAGGGCAACAGCTTTCATGGACTGCTTTAACGAAATCAACTCTAATTTCAAGAAAATGTATTTTTCGCTGGCAGAAAAAGAGGGCACCCTGAAACTGACAAACGAGGCAGACACAATGAATTCAGGATTATTAATTGAAGCAAAATATGATTCAGAGAAAATGATTAACATTGATTCAATGAGCGGAGGAGAAAAAACTTTAACCGCTTTAGCGTTCTTGTTTTCAATCCAGTTATTCAGGCCAGCTCCATTCTATATTTTTGACGAAGCAGATGCAGCTTTGGACCAAAGCAATTCATTAAAGCTGTCAAAAATGATTACAGAAATCTGCAAAAAAAGCCAGTTCATTGCAATAACACACAATGATTCTTTAATCAAGGAATCAGACCAGATAATCGGGGTAGCACTCAATAAACAGAAAAGCTCTGTAATCGGGTTAAAACTAAAAGAAAAACTTGAAGAACAAGCAGAAGAAAATGCTGGAATGACAACAACATAAAAAAACAAAAAACATAAGCAAAAAAAAAAACAGTAAAAAAACAGGATTAGACTGGAAAAAAAAGTATTATAAATGGCAATAGATATAATTCTTAAGTTAATTATGAATGCCAAAAAAAACAGCCATTCCGGAATAAAATTAATTCTCACAGTTTTTGTTTTACTGTTTTTAATCAACACTGTTTTTGCCGTGCCAGTGGCAATTCATTCCGCAACAGCCGGCGTTATAACTATACCAAGATATAAAATTTTTCAATCTCAAACTAATCCAAATGAAATTTGGGCAGCATTTCCTAATGGAAGCAGCGGAAATAATTTTATTAAAACAATAAACGGAGGAACCACCTGGACTGCTGCAAGCACTTCTATGCATGTTCAGGGTTATTTCAGCGACCACGCTTCTGTCGGAGGAGATGAATTAGGAAATGTTTATATTGTAGATAGAGCTAATGGTTTTCCCCTTGATGGATGTGCTGGCGGAGGCCTTTACGTATTTTTTAGAAAAGTAAATTATCCTGGCGAAAGTGTTTCTGATTTTGGCCCTCAAATGTGCCTTAATGTTGCTTTTCCAGGAATTAATTATTATACCCCAAATGTGCTTGTTCTTAATTCAACACAGACTTGGGTAATCCAGAGAAGTTCTGGATATGCTCCAGGAAACATTTATTCTGTTAGAACAACAAATGGAGGAGCTAGCTGGAGTTCTCCTCAATTAATTTACAGTAGTGGTGCAACAGATGTTAGAATTGGTTCTTTAATCATTGATGGAAAACCAGCGGTTATATTACAATATATTTCCAGTGTTGGAAGCCCAAATATTGATTACAGGTATTTCATTTGGAATGAAGCTCAACAGCAGTTTGTTGCAAACCCGGATTCAATTGCTGTTTCCGGAAGAAATTTAGGCTATCAAAGAGAGTTTGCAATGAGTTTTGTTAACAATGAAATGCATATTGTTTATAGAGATGGAACCCAATTAAGGCATGCCTGGAAAACTTATAATAATGGGCAAACAAATTGGAACGATACAGTAATTGAATCTCTTTCATACTCCCCAAGTGGCTGGCACCCTTCATTAACAAAACACGGAAATGACTTGTATATAATTTATATCAGGCAAGAAACTTCAACTGATGGAACAAACAATGTTTATTACAGAAAATTTAATTTTGGTTCCCATTCATGGGGTTCTGCAACAGCAATGACTACAAATAGAACAGGCAATCAATTTCCACACGGGCCCGCAATTGCAAGCCCCTCTTCAACTTTTATTCCAGTGATTTGGAACCAAGGAGGGCAAATATGGTTTGACAAAATTCCCACAACGCCCTGCACTACAGGCCAGACACAGGCTTGCACTACAACACAAAACTGTGCAGGAACACAAACATGTGCTTCTGGAACATGGGGAACATGCAATGACACTCCAAATGATGGCTGCCCTGTATGCAATAACGGAACAACACAAAACTGCACGACTTCACAATCATGTCCAGGAACACAAACATGCGTAAACTATGTTTGGGGCTCTTGCACTGATATCACAGGAGATGGCTGTCCGGTTTGCACTAATGGACAGACTCAAAGCTGTACAATAAATAGCTGTCCTGGCACACAAACTTGCGTGAACAATGCCTGGGCTTCTTGCACTGATGTTCCAAACGACGGATGCCCTTCAATTCCAGTGGCAACAATTACTGCAAACAGGGTTACTCCAACAAGTGATTCAAATAAAACTCAAAATCAGGCTTTTACTTTCACAACAACAGTTACTTGTAATACACTAGCATGCGGGAATGTAACAGCAGTATTAGACCCAATTATTGGAAACAATTTAAACAGAACAAGCGCTTACTCCAGCGGACCAGCAAAACGCTGTGGAATATTTTATTTAAACCAACCCGGAACAATGCAAAGCATTACAAGATACGGCTCTGCAGCAACCGGAGGACAATGCGCAACAGCAATATATTCCAGCACAACAACAACACCA
>JBDRFE010000058.1:0-3303 GCA_043819075.1 archaeon | reverse complement strand
CCCAAAAATAAAACAATCTAATGCCCTGCATCATTCCCCTTGAAAAACCAAAAGAATCAAATGTTGCCTGAACCAAATCAGAGCTTTTTGCCCCGCCTGAAAGAGAGTCAAGCTGTTCCTTCACATTGCTTACAGCATCCTGTGTAATTGTGCCAGAACCTGTAAGCAATTCTTCCATTTGCTCTGAAGCACTATCAATTAAATCAGCAACTTTTTGGGTTGAATACTCTACTGTATCTTCTTTTGGCACCGTATCTTCTTGCACTGCAGAAACAAAAAAATGAGTGTAATAGCCTTCAGTTGAATCAACACAATCCTGGAGTTTTGATGCAACAACAAACTGCTGGACTGCAGAAATAATTGCACCACCCATTCCAAAAATCAAATAGCCTGCGGCTTCAGTTAAAGCAAGATAATTGCCTGGATTAATTCCATGGTCATTTGCAAACCCAACACCATAACCAGCTTGTTCTATTGCATCCTGACAGGTTGTTTTTTCTTTAATTGAATCAGCTATTTTAATGTCTTCTGGCTCGCCTTCAGGGCTTTTGCCGCTTAAATCCATGTGATGAGCATAAGTAATCAAAGTAGCCCCATTATCCTGCTCGTCTTTTGGAGTGTCCTCTAATACAATAGAAGAAGTCTTGCTGGAAGACTTAAAGACTGCAGTGAAATCATTCTTTAAGTTAGGAGAAGTTAAAGTAATTCCACAGTTAGCGCAGTTCTCTGAAGTATTAGAATAAACTGCAATATTTCCAACTAAAGTCCTTAAGCCACCGTCAGGCTTGGTGAATTTATCATATTGTTCTTTAACCGGATTAAAGCTTTCAGAAACAGCATTCAAAACATATTTCCATGGAAGGTTGTTTATTACCCTAATAAAAAGGTCTCCTTCATCAGAGCCAGCATTAGCAAAAAAATCAATGAAAGCATCATCATATACTTCATCTTTTCCAGCAGAATAATTTACTGTCCTCCAGGTTTCTGGAAGCATGTAAGCGCTTAATTCTTCAACTCCAAAACCTCTTTTTGCTTCCCAATAAACATATGGCACAACAGAATATTTTGCTGCCCCGCCGACAGTCCTGAAATAAGCATTAGCCAGTCTTTCTTCATTTGAAAAAATCTGGTCCATTGCATTAAAGTATTTTCTTTCAGCCCAGTTCCTTTCCCTTAAAGTACTCCATAACTGACTAGCCATTACATTGGATTTCTGGACTCTGTTTGTAGCCCAGCCGGAAAGCATGTCACCAAAATCCCATGGAGTAAGCACTTTGTCTTTAACCCATTCACCAGTATAAACCTGAATGTTTCCTGGCGGGCTGTTCTTTAAAATAAAATCAGCTGTATGATGCTCTATTTCAACAAAAGCATCATCTACTTTGGCAAAAATCTCCTGTGTTTCTCCTTTTGCAATCAAGTCCTTTAAATTGGCTGGTTCAATTTGAGTTCCGATTTTTTTTACCTGACCTAACTTGTATAACTGCAAGGACTCCCCGGAAGTTTCATACCTGCTCCAGTTAGCAAAAGTTCCGGGCCTGTAATCTTTTGCTGTTTTGTTTGCAAACTCATATTTTGGGTGGCCTCCAAAAGCCTTCATAATATTGTTCATCTGGTCTGTATGAGCCTGGACTGTCTGAATGTTTTTCTCTTCCAAATTGTTTATTCCATAACGCCATAAACCGCTTCTTTTAGCTGAAGCAAACATATTAGGCAAATCTGCATCCAAGTCATCATCAAATTTGTTTAATAATCTTGCAATTTTTGCACCATACTGTGATCTTGCATACTGCCCCGCAGTAGTATCCCTTCCAACCAAAGCAAGTGTTTCCAGCAGTTCCTGTTTAGCGTTCTGGGCATAAATGTCTGCAGTACCATTATATCTTTTAAGGTCTTTTGCAAGCTTGACAAAAGCTTTTTTGTTTTCAACAGAAATTTTTCCATTAGTAAACAAAGGGCTTTCCCTTGGGTCAGTAAATTTTCTTATGACTACTGCAGCATCCATGCTGTTAGTCATTCCTTTTTGTTCAATTGAAGCCTCAACAAATTCCTCGTAAAAATTCGGAAAGCCTTCATACTTGTTTTTTTGTGCCATAATCCTGCTTCCGAGTTTTTTGCCTAAAGCACTGTCAGGACCCCATAAATTCAGCCTCACATTCTGCCATAACTGTGACTGCTCTATGTCAGGCAAAATGTTTGCACCCAACAAGCCTCTTCTTGAACTCAAGCCAAATAATTTTTTTGCCCCGCCCCATAAAGTCGGGGCTCCAGTCTGAATAACCATGTTAGCAGAAAACCATTGATTGAAATGCTTGTCAAAAAAAGAATACAATGAAATAACACAAGAAGAGTCCCTGCAGGTTGTACCCATTGAAGCCGTGAACTCATCAACCAACACACTGTTAGCCATGTATTCTCCTGGAACTTTTTTTACAATTGTTCCGGCAACATCTTCTTCTGCGTCGCCTGACTCATAATAATTTTTGAGCATTTGTTTTGTTTCAGCCGGAAGCTCTTCGCCTATTTCAGGGTCCTCCCAGATGTTATCAATGTCCTCCCAAACAGAAACAAAATCTTCTTTGAATCCCTGGCCGTCAGTCCTTAAAGTTAAATTGTTTCCAAGCAAATAGCAGTTCTCTAACTGATTCCTGCACTGCCCTACTCTCAAAGAATCATTCAATAAAAGCCCAAAAGAATAAGAGCCAGTGTACCTGTTGTTTAAAAGAAAACTGATTTCTTCTGCCATGATTTCCTGATTAGGCAGTTCAATTTTTTGCGCATCATTAGAGTCAGGAGAAACAAGCAAAGCAGTATTGTTTTCCAAAACAGCCCTGTCTTTTAAGGCTGGCTCGCCTGCACTTAAATCTTTTCCGGTAAAGCCTGTCTGCAGAATTTTTTCATTGAATGCCTGCACTTCTTCTGGTGTCAAAGAAGAATTAGAGCAGGAAAAATTGTTTATTAAAACAGTGTCATCTTCGGCAAAAACAAGTTTAACCTGATTGCCTGAAAAATCAGCTTGAACTACATCTTCAGCATAGTTTCCTGAATTAACTGAATAATCAACTGCAAAAGCAAAAGACGAATTAAACAGCAGGAAAATCACAGAAAAAATGAAAAAATAATTTTTGTTTTTCATCCATTCACCTAAGCAAAATAAAGCAGGTACAATGCCCCTGCAACCACCCAAGGAATTAAAAACAAAACAATAAATAAACCAAATGCCGTAGCACAAAAACAGGCAATAAAAAACGCGATAAATTTATTCAATGCAAATTTTTTCTGCACTAAATCAAAAGAAAACGC
>JBDRFE010000057.1:0-4780 GCA_043819075.1 archaeon | reverse complement strand
AAAAACTTTGGTTTTTTGAATACTGTTTTACTGGCTATGTCTATTATTTCATCTAAGTTTGAGGCTCGCAGTGTAGCATAATTTTGGATTCCTTCCAAGCAAATTGACTGCACGTTTTCATCTTCAAGCAATTCTCTTATTTTTGTTTTATCTGTTTCGTCAAAAAAAACAAAACAATCATCGTCGGATTCTGAAACCTGCTTTTTTAATTCAAGCCAGCAGTTTTCGCCTAAATAATTTTTTCTAAAGTTTTTTCTTGAAAGTGATTTCAAATAATCGTTAAAAGTGTTTATGGCGCCTAACCCGCAAGTAAAAATTATTGCTTCAGTATTGGTTGGGTTGTCATAAAACTTGTTTTTCATTTGATTGGCGATTTCTTTTAATTCAGGGTGATCCTTGAAAAGCGTTTTTGGCTCTTTGTGTGGTTGCTGAAACAGTATGTATCCTCCTCTTCCGTATTCTACTGTGTGAAGTTTTGGAGACAATTGGTGGTTTTGATTCGGCGATAACGATACCGGAAGGCCTCTTAATGAAGGAGTGTGTCTTAGCATGCTGGTTCTTGCTGCAATGCTTTTTCTGAATACATAGTTTCCTAGTTTAATTGCTTCATTAAAGGCTTGTTTGTTTGACGTATTTTTTATGAATTCTTCAAAATATTCGAGTTCATTTACTGCCAACTGAATGTCTTGTTTATTTTTCATTATTATGTTTTTGTCAAGTTCTGTAGTGTTGTCTAAACACAGTGTTTCTTCTAAGCGTGATTCATATTCATTTAACTGATTTTTTTCCCGTATAATCATTTCTGTTGTTTCTGTTGTCAGTTCTTTTCTTTCCTTTATTTTTCTTGGGTTTTGTTTTTTGATTACACAACTATGCCATGCCCAGCGGGGGTTGTGGTATTCATAAAATTTTTTGAATAATGTGACTTCTAGTTTATTTTGTTCACATATTTCGTAAAACTCTTGCTCTGTTTTGAAAGCCTTGTTTTTGCCTTTTGCTTGCAGTTTATTGCATGCGTGAACAAGGTTATGGTAACCTATAATTTTTTGAAAGGGGTTGCATTTTTTCTTTATTGATTTGAGTGCTATTTGAAAATATTCTCTTAATGTATTGCCTATTTGTTTTGCAGGTTGTTCAATCGGAATTGTGGTTATTATTATTCCTTCTTTTTTGAGGAAACTGTTCCATTTGTTCAGGAGTTTTTGTTTTCCTTTGTCATCAAAAAAATCTATTATTCCGTCACTTATTATTAGGTCAAACCTGTTTTTTGGTTCATATTTGAGTATGTCGTTGAACACAAAGTCTGCAGGAATAGCGTTTTTTTCTGCATAATTTTTGTTTCTTTGCAGGGCTGTTGAACAAAAATCTATTAGTGTTAATTGCCATTTTATTGGAAGTTCAGAAATGACTTTGTGTGTGAAAGCCAGTGCATCTTCATCCCCTGCCCCGGAAATAAGTATTTCTGCTTTGTTGTTTTTTGTTTTTGAAAGCTTTTCTTTAACTTTATCCTTATAAAGTTCAGGGTTCATTGAAGGATAAATCTTTTTGTAAATAGGGTACATTTCCTGCCATGCGTGCCAGAAAGCCTTGTCATCTTTTCCTCTTGCTAGTGTCTCTTTAGTAGTTTGTTGTCCTGTAATGCGAATCCCTTGTCAATCTAACTAATTTTTTGCCTGAAGATTAATATGCCTGCAGTTTAACCCAATTAAACTGTTTGATTGATTTTTGTGGCAGGTCTTTAAGCCTCACCCCCTCAGAATAAGAGTTTTTTTGAGAAATTTTTCTTGGTTTGCGTTAAATGTTTTTAGCAGGCATTTAATTCAAATGAAATCCACTGGTTTTTAACCAGTGGTTTCATAACAGTCAAAAAACCTTTTTGGGAAAAAGCTTTGCCAAAAAATCGCCTTTGGCAAAATCACTTTTTCATTTTCAAGCCACCAATCTGTGATTGGTGGTTTTTGACTCAACAATTTTGGCGTGCTTTGGAGAATTTAAGCTAAAAGTTTTTATATTAAATATTGTAGTTTATTTAATAGAACTTTTAATGTTTTTGAGCCTTTAAATAGGGTTGAGTTATAATGTAACCTTTTTTGCACACTGTAGCCCTAAACACAGAACATTTAAAAAATGTAGCCACCTAATTTTATTGTATGTTTGTTGAAGTCAGGGAAACCGGCGGAAAGAAAAAATACTATTTGGTTCATTCTTTCAGGCATGGAAAGAAAGTAAGAAAAATCAGGAGATACTTGGGCTTAAATTTAAGCAAAGAAAAGCTTGTTGAATTGCGGAAAATTGCGGAACGGCAATTAGCCCAAAGAGTTAATGCTTTCAAGAAAATCAGCGACCCTTTGCTTGAAGTTCTTTCAGAAGAGGAAATGCAAAAGATAAAAGAATTGCAGGAAAACAGGCAATTCAAAGTATTTCACTTGTCTGAAGAAGAGTGGAAAAGATTCTCTGAAGTTTTTGCCTATAATACTAATGCGATTGAAGGTTCTGAATTAAATCAGAAGGAAGTAAAGGAAATACTTGAAAAAGACAAGTGGCCGAAAGATAAAAGCAAAGAAGACATTTCCGAAGCATATGGAGTAAAAGAAGCAATTCAGTTGATCAGAGAAACCAAAGAACATATTTCAGTAGAACTGCTTAGAAAAATTCATAAAACTGTTTTTGAGAACTCAAAACCTTTTGCAGGGCAGTTCAGGCAAAGCGGAATTGAAGTTGTAGTAAGGAATGGATTGGGGCAGATAGTGCATGAAGGCGCGCCGTCAGAAAAAGTCCAGGAACTGCTAAAAGAACTTGTCAAATGGTATAACGCGCACAAAAAGAAGTATCCGCCGATATTGCTGGCTGGTGTTGTCCACAACCAGTTTGAAAACATTCATCCTTTTCAGGACGGAAACGGCAGGGTGGGCAGGATATTACTGAACAACATTCTCATAAAACATGGTTTGCCGCCGGTTAACATTGGCGTCAGGAATAGAAAAAAATATTATCAATCCTTGCAGGAATACGAAAACAACCACGATATCAGGCCGACAATCGAATTGCTGTTGGATGAATACAAAGAACTCAGGAAAACATTTAAGGTGACCACAAAATAGTGTGTCGTGGTCACCTGTTGTTATAATTTTTGGCGTGCTTTGGCGAATTTAAGCTAAAAGTTTTTATATTATACTGGTGTTATTTAATAGACTTTTAATGTTTTTGAGCATTTAAATAGGGTTGCGTTACAGCGTAATCCGTTGTGAATGCTGGTTCAAAACGAATTTTTAGAGTAGTGCTGCGGTTATCACTTAAACCAAACCAGTTCATTAGTTGAGTGATAACCCTTTCTTTGTTTCTTTCCTTGTCCTGCTGGCTTGTTTTTGGCGCTTGCGTCTTCGTTGCATTGAATGCTGGTGTGTTAGCGCCAATAAAAGAATAATTCAATGCTCTGTGAGCAAGCGATTTATACAAACTAATTGCTCTAATTAATTGAATAGAACAGGGTTTGCTTGAAAAATGAAATTCTGCCGGGTTTTAGGGTTAATAGCATAGTATTTAAGTATGAATTAAATATGAATTGTATGTATGTTGTATGTTTTGGAGGTTTTTTTGAATGTATGAGAGCATGACAACAGTTGGAGAGAGAGGTCAAATAACAATCCCCAAGGATATTAGAAAAAAAGAGGGCATCAAGCCGAAAGACAAGGTAATCGTGAAAATCGAAGATAATAAAATAGTGGTTGAGAAGAGCATGAGCAGGAAAGAAAAGGAAAAACTGTTGAAAGAATACTACGTTAAGTATGGGAAAGAGGATGAGAAGCTGGCCGAAGAGTGGAGGCAGGTAAGCAAAGAAGCGGATGCGGTGCTAGATGATTATTAAAAGGGGTGACATCCTGCTGGTAAATTTTGATCCGGTTAAAGGTTCTGAGCAGGGAAAAACAAGACCCGCATTAGTAGTGCAAAACGATATAGGGAACAGATATTCCAACACAACTATTGTGGTTCCAATAACCAGCAAGATTAAGGAAAAGGATTATCCAACAGACTTTTTTGTTACTGCAAAACAAACAGGTCTCCAAAAAGATGGCACAATAAATTGTGCTCAAGTAGCAACAATATCAATAGAACACAGGGTGTTCAAAAAACTGGCTTCATTAAATTCACTTACAATGAAAAAAGTTGACGAAGCACTGAAAGTAAGCTTGGGCTTAGAATAACGCTGAAATTGCGTTGCGTGAATAATTATCTGTAAAGACAATTGGTTTGCATTAAGCTTTTTTTGCAGGCATTAGCCAGTTATTTTGGTGTCCTGAAGGCTTTAAGCTAAAAGTTTTTATATTATAGTGTAGTTATTTAATAGAACTTTTAATGTTTTTGAGTGTGATGTAATGGTTGAAAGAGTTAAAACCGGAATTGAAGGACTTGACAAGGCTTTAAACGGTGGAATTCCTGCAAGAAACCTTGTTTTAATTGCAGGCGGGGCTGGAACTGGTAAAAGCACTTTGTGCATGCAGTTTTTAGTTAATGGCGCAAAAATGTTTAAAGAGCGTGGTCTCTACATTTCTACTGAGCAGTCTGAAGGCGAACTAAAAAAGCAGGCAGAGCAATACGGCTGGAATATTTGGGAATTAGAAGAAAAAGGTTTGCTGAAAATCATTTACATTGACATCATCAAAGAAAACCATTTTTTGGAAAGAACCCGTGAAGCCATTAAAAACTTTAAGCCCAAACGCTTGGTTGTTGATTCAATGTCCACTATGTCTGATTATATGGCTGTAACTGATTATGGCAAGCA
>JBDRFE010000056.1:0-13462 GCA_043819075.1 archaeon | reverse complement strand
ATCCTGTTTCAAGGAAAACTGATTTCGGCAAGCCAGGGCATGTTTTTCCTTTAATTTCACACTCATTAGGCGTTCTTGGAAGAAAAGGCCATACAGAGGTTGCAGTGGATTTATGTCGTTTGTCAGAGCATTATCCTGCCGGAGTCATCGGAGAATTAGTTAATGAAGACGGTTCTGTTAAAAATCTGAAACAGCTGCAAGCTTTTTCCAGGAAATACAAAATTAAAATGATTTCTGTTTCTGAGCTCATTAAGTTCAGGAAAAAAAATGATTTTTTGGTGAAGCTTGAGTCCTGCACTAATCTTCCGACTGATTTTGGTGTTTTAAAGCTTCATGCTTTTTCTTTTTCTTCTGATAATTCAGTTCATCTGGCTTTGGTTAAAGGCGATGTTTTTGGAAAAGATGTTTTGGTGAGAGTTCATTCGCGCTGCATTACCGGAGAGATTTTTCATTCACTTAAATGCGACTGCGGTTCCCAGCTTGAAACTGCTTTAAATAAAATAAATAAAGCCGGTGCTGGAATAATTATTTATTTGTTTCAGGAAGGCAGGGGCATTGGAATTGTAGAAAAAATCAAGGCTTATAGACTGCAGGAGCATGGTTTTGATACTGTTGAAGCCAACAGGCTTTTAGGCCATAAAGCTGATTCAAGGGATTTTTCTGTTGCTGCAGAAATACTGAAAAAGCTTGGAGTAAAAAAAATTAAGTTAATGACCAACAATCCTGATAAAATAAAGCAGTTAGAGGAAAACGGAATAATTGTTTCAAAAAGAATTCCCTTGAAAGTCAAAGCCACTGCTTTTTCTAAAAGCTATTTCAAGGCAAAAAAACAAAAATTAGGGCACTTGCTGTAAGGTGTTTTATTGGAAAAAGAATTCATGCAGAAAGCCCTGGAGCTTTCACTGAAAGGAAACCCTTCGCCAAACCCGTTAGTCGGCTGTGTTATAACAAAAGCAAACAAAATTATTGCAACAGGATTCCACAAAAAATTCGGTGAAGCACACGCAGAAATAAATGCATTAAAAAAAGCAGGAAAAAAAGCAATAAACGCTGAAATATATGTTTCATTAGAACCCTGCACTCATTTTAAAGGAAAAAAAACCCCTGCCTGCGCCCAAGCAATAATCAAAGCAGGGCTAAAAAAAGTTTTTATTGCATTAACTGACCCGAACAAAAAAGTAAAAGGAAAAGGAATAAAACAGCTGAAAAAAGCAGGAATAAAAGTTGAAACAGGCTTGCTGAAAGAAAAAGCAGAAAAAATAAATGAATCATTCATCAAATTCCAGAAAACAGGCCAGCCTTTTGTTACCCTGAAAGCAGCAATAACCTTGGATGGAAAAATTGCGTCAAAAACCTTTGAATCAAAATGGATTTCATCCGAAGAATCAAGAAAAAAAGTTCATGAAATGCGCTCTAAAACAGACGCAGTTTTAACCGGAGAAAACACTGTGCTAAAAGATAATCCAAAATTAACCGCAAGAATCAAAGGAGGAAGAAATCCCTTGAGAGTAATAGTTACATCAAAAAAAATTCCTTCAGATTACAATGTTTTTGTTGACTCAAACTTTTTGATTGCAACAACAGACAAAAAGCTTTTTCCTGAAAAAAAGTTTGAAGGAAAAATCCTTGAATTAAAAGCAAAAAACAATTTAGTTGATTTAAAAAAACTGCTTTCAGAACTCGGAAAAAGAAATGTTTCCTCTCTTTTGGTTGAAGGGGGTTCAGGAATTTATTCTTCTTTTGTAAAACAAAAACTTGCAGACAAACTAGTGTTATTTATTGCACCAAAAATTTTAGGCAGTGGAATTCCTGTTTTCGGGGGCTTAGGCGTAAAAAAACCGGAAAAAGCCCTTGAACTAAAATGCGTTTCTTTTTCAGAGACAGGAAAAGACTTGCTGCTTGAAGGCTATTTTTAGTATTCAATTTTGATTAGTTTTGTTTTTGGTGTTGACTTAAAATCTTTGTCAGCAGTTACAAAAAGGGATTTTGTTTTTATTGCGCTTGAGTAAATCAGGCTATCTATTGTATGCAATTTATATTTTCCGCAGTTTATTGCAGCAGCCAGAGCAATTTCTTTATTGATATAAATTACTGCGCTGTTGTTTTCTATAAATTTGATTGCATTAAATGCTTCTTTGGAAGTTTTATTAAGGGCTAATAATTTTTTGAACACTTCGTGGATTGAAATAATTGAAGTAAAAAGTATGTTGGATTCGTTGTCTATTATTTGCTTTGTTTTTGGGTTGTTGCCTAAAAAATAGCCAAGCCAGATGCTAGAGTCTAAGAATAATTCAGAATCTGTCATTCTTGTCACGCAAGCCCTTCATTATTTTGGCTGCGGAAAGTCTTTTTTTACTGGCAAATTTGCCGTACATTGATGTAGTTTTTTTCTTCACCAAGCTCAGAATTACTTCATCGTATGTTTTTGACCGAAAACTTTTTTTCAGTTCATTCAACATATCTTTTGTCATATTTTCTACTTGAATTGTAGTTGTTCCCATAAAACCACAAAAACTATAGCGCTATAGTTATTAAAAGGCTTTCTGTTCGTTGAATGCCGTAGTTAGTGCTTGTGCCCGTGCATTGCCATTTCCTTGTGCTCCTGCATTGTGTGCCCGCAGCAATAATTTATTTCAACGGTTTTCTTGCATTCACTGCATTTAAGCACCTTTCCTTTTACTTCCATGGGCTTGCCATGGCACCTGTTGGATTCAACTTTTCCTCCGCAGGAATCGCAGACTAATACAGCCATAAAACCAACCCCCTTTGAACTGATTAAATAATCTGCAGGCAAAAGGTTTAAATAATAATCGGTATTAAATAATAATGGTTATTATTAATAAATTAGGTGAATTTTTTGGCTGAAAACAGAAATACGGTGCAGATGCAGAAAGTTTTTTATTTCTTAAGTAATTTAAAAACTCACCCTAATGCGGAAACAATTTACAGTGGAGTCAAAAAAGAAATTCCTTCAATCACCCGCGCGACAGTTTACAGAAATCTAAATAAGCTGGTTGAGTTGGGAAAAGTTTCAAGGCTGGAAATCAACGGGGAATTCAGGTTTGACGCTGACTGCAACCTGCACGAACACTGCATCTGCAGGAACTGTGGTGTAATCTTTGAATACACTAATAAAAATTTCCCGAAAGATTTGCTTAAAAGATTTAAATCAAGTAAATTTGAAGCTGATTCAGTTAATGTTCTTTTTTACGGTTTATGTTCTGGCTGCGGCAAGAGCAGCAAAAAAAATTCTATGAAAAGAGTCAGGAGGAATTAAAATGAAACATGAATTAATAAAACTGCCTTTTGCATTCAATGCATTAGAGCCTTTTTTTGACGAAAAAACAATGACAATTCATTACACAAAACACCATCAGGCTTATGTAGATAAATTAAACAAGGCATTAGAAGGAAACAAAGAACTGCGGGAAAAAACTTTAGAGGAATTGATTTCAGAATTAAACGATGTTCCTGAAAGCATCAGGGCTGCGATAAGAAACAACGGCGGAGGAGTAATCAACCACAATTTTTTCTGGACTGTACTAAAAAAAGATGCCAAGTTTTCCGGTGAAGTCTCTGAAGAAATCAAAAACAAGTTCGGCTCTTTTGATGAATTCAAGAAAAAGTTTTCTGATGCAGCCGCAACACTTTTTGGAAGCGGCTGGGCTTGGCTTGTATTAAATGACAATGAATTAGAAATAATTCAGACAAAAAACCAGGATAATCCTTTAACTGAAGGAAAAATTCCTTTATTGACTTTGGATGTCTGGGAGCATAGTTATTATCTTAAGTATCAGAACAGGCGCCCTGAATACATTGAAGCATTCTTTAATGTAATTAACTGGAATAAAGTCAATGAATTATTTCTTGAAGCAAAGGGCTTAGATGAGGTGAATTAAATGGCTTTAAAAAACAGCATTGAAAAAATCCTTAACCAGCAGTTTAACAACGAGTATTTTTCTTCTTACCTTTACCTTTCAATGGCATCCTATTTTGAATCAATTAATTTAAGCGGTTTCTCTCACTGGATGAAGAAGCAGGCAGAAGAAGAATTAGTGCATGCACTGAAATTATTTGATTTCGTGCTTGAAAGAAACGGAAAAATGGTTTTAACTTCAGTTAAAGCCCCTGAAACAAAATGGAAGAATCCATTGCATGCATTTGAATCAGCTTTAATTCATGAAAAGCTTGTAACCTCGCAGATAAACAAAATTTTTGAGTTATCCAAAAAAGAAAAAGATTCTGCAACAGAAGTTTTCATTCAATGGTTTGTAAAAGAACAGGTTGAAGAAGAGTCAACTGCATTAAAGGTAATTGAAAAACTGAAAATGGTTAAAGGCTCAGAGCACGGTTTGTTAATGCTTGACAATGAATTATCTGCAAGAAAATAATTTTTTTGCCTTCAGTTTTCCTGTTTTTCTTTTTTTATTCAGCTAGACGGGACAATCTGTTCTTCAAGCCGTTTTATGAGCGCATTTATTTTCTTTACTTCTTCAACTGATTTTTTTATTGCAGTTGCTGTCATGGCTTTTACTGCTTTAGATGCGCCTGGAGCTTTTTTAAGATGTTCTGTACTAATCCCCATCATTGCGTAATAGTTTCTAAGAATTCGCAATTGTTTTACTACTTTTGGTATGTCCTCAAGCTTGTATGAACTGAGTTTTTCTGTAGTTATTTTGTCAATGGCTTGAATTGCCTTTTTTTTCCCTTCTATTTCACTTATAAGGCGGGAAACTTCTTTAGATCTGTGTTCAACTTCCCTGTTTAGTTTGGCAGTTAACCCACGGTCTGCCATAATCCTTAATTTTTCCATTGCCACTGTTCCGTCAGGCTTTTCAGCTTTTAACATGGTTTTTCTTACAATTTCTTGCCTTTTCTTAATATCAGGCGTTGAAAGAACATTCCTTAAAGTTCTCACTGCACTTCTTCTCACGCTTCTTTTGAATGCTTTTGTTCCGGGTCTTTTCCAAATTGTTTTAGGCATTCTCATTCCTTTCCTTTTTTATTTTAGTTAATTCAAACGGCTCAACAAACTTCATTTTTTCTTCCAATACTTTCAGCTCTTCTTTTCTTGCGCCTTTTTCTGTAAAATATTCAACTAACTGCAATACAATTCTTTCAGGAGAGCTTGCCCCTGCGCTTATTCCAACAGAATTTATTCCATTAAACCAATCTGTTTTCAGGTCCTCTATTCCGTCAATCAAATAAGCAGGCGTTCCCAACGCTTTAGCTGTTTCAACTAATCTCTGCGAGTTAGATGAAGCTTTTGACCCGACAACTAAAATCAAATCAGTTTTTTCTGCTAATTCTTTTATTGCTTTCTGCCTGTTTGTTGTGGCATAACAAATGTCTTCTTTCGGCGGGTCAATTACCTGAGGAAATTTCTTTTTTATTGCTTTAATTATTTCTTGTGTTTCGCTTACACTCAGGGTTGTCTGGCTTAAATAAACAAGTTTTTCCTGGCTTCCAATTTCAAGGCTTTCAACGTCTTCAGTGCTTTCAACAGGAAAAATGTTTTCATTTAATTCGCCTATGACTCCTTTTGCTTCAATATGATTCTTATGGCAGATATAAATTATTTTGTATCCTTCTTTTGCAAACTTTTTTACTTCCAAATGCACTTTTGTAACTAACGGGCAGGTTGCATCAATCAGCCTTAAATTCTTTTTTTTTGCGAGCTCATAGTGTTCCGGCGGGGAACCGTGTGCAGAAAAAATTACAACAGAGTTTTCCGAAACATCGTTTAAGTCTTCAATTGTTTTAGCGCCTTTTTTTTCAAGTTCTTCCACGACTTTTTTGTTGTGTACTATTTCGTGTTTTACATAGACAGGAGAGCCAAAAATCTCAATTGAATCCTCTACAACCTGTACTGCCCTTTCAACTCCTGCACAGAATCCTCTTGGGCTGACTAAAACAACTTTTTTAACCTGCATTTCAATCTCCTTCCTTTTTTTCTTTGTGTAGTTCTGTCCAGCTTTTGTTTGAACCATAAGGTTTTACATTAGGAGAAATATATTTGAATAGTATGTAAATGCTGTAAACCAGTCCGCCTATCCAAAACCCAAATAAAAGTATTGCAGCAGCTACCGACACCATTATTGCTCCTGCTTCTTGCATTGATTTTACTATGAATTGCCCTAAAAATAAAATCAAAAAGAAAAGTGCAGCTATTCCTCCTATAATCACAAAAAGTTTGCTTTTGGTTTTATACCAAAAATAAAAAATTGCTGAATTAATTAAAATATTGCTTAAGATAATCACACCGACAAATAACATAACAGAATAAGATGGAAGTAAAATCATCAATACAAAAGTTAAAACAAATAAAATATAGCCTATTAAAATCATCCAATAAACTTTTTTCACTATAGAATCAGTTAAACCAGTAAGTCTTTCTTTTTCTTTTTCATAAGAAAACCACGGAGCATATTTAAGCAAAAGTATTACTACAAAAGCGCCAAAAATTCTTCCAGCATTTTCTGTCAAAAATTCTGTACTGAATTCTCCTTCAAAGAAACTAAAAACTATTCTGGCTACTGCAAAAATTAAGGCCAAATAAAGAATAATTTTCCACATTTTTGCGTGTTTTATGGCAGTCAAAGCAGACTTTTCTTGCCCCATTATTTTCCCTCTTTTTCTTTTTCTTCAATTTTTTTATTTAATTCTTTTAACACTTTTTCTATTTGTTCTTCAGATAATCCGTGTGCCTGCAACCCCTGCCCTAAATTTTCAAATTGTGCTGCATGGCATCCAATGCAGTGAACTCCTTTTTCAAATAAAACTGAAGCAGTTTCAGGATGGCTTCTCACCATTTCCCCAATATTTGTTTCTTTAGTTATTTTCATTTATAGCACCTCTATAAAAATTGTTTTTGGGAATGTTTTTTAATGCAAAAGGTTGTCTTCAAAACATATGGCTGCAGCAATAACTTTTCTGAATCAGAGGCAATGGCAGGCTTATTGGAAAAAACAGGGCATAAAACAAAAGAATCCAGTGATTTTTCTTCTGCTGACGCAGTTGTATTCAATATGTGTTCTGTTAAGGGCCCTTCAGTCAACAACTGCCTTAACTCAGTTAAAAAGCTTTTAAAGGATTTTCCTGAAAAAAAGATTGTTGTAGCAGGCTGTGTCCCAAAAACGCTTATCCCGAAAATCCATGCAATCTCTGATAAAATCAGCATTGTGAACACACATAACATTGAAAAAATAGTGGAAGCAGTTGATTCTTCTTTTGAAAACCATGCACTGGAATTTTCTTCTTTTGAAAGAAAAGTAAAGCTTGGTTTTCCGAAAAAAAGAATTAACCCGGTTATTTCTATTGTGCCGATTCTTTCAGGCTGCAATGACTTTTGCGCTTATTGTTCAACTAAATTAATCAAAGGAAGCCTTTTTTCTTTTCCTGAAGAAAAAATCCTTGAAGAAATAAAAAAATCAGTTGAAGGCGGCTGCAAAGAAATCTGGATTACTTCCCAGGATAATGGGGCATTTGGAACAGAAAAAGATAAAACTCAGTTGCCTGGACTGCTGAAAAAAGTAACCGAAATCAAAGGAGATTTTTTTGTCAGAATCGGAATGGCTAACCCGACTTATATTCTTGAATCCTTAAAAGAATTAATTTCTGTGTTGAAGAACAAGAAAATCTTTAAGTTCCTTCACATTCCGGTTCAATCAGGAAACAACGAAATCCTCAAAAAAATGAACAGGCGTTATTCTGTTGAGGACTTCAAGAAAATTGTTTCTGTTTTCAGGAAAGAGTTTCCGGAAATTTCTATTTCAACTGATATTATTGTAGGCTTTCCGGGGGAAACAGAAAAACAGTTCAATGATTCAATGAAACTAGTTTCTGATACAAAGCCTGATGTGCTGAATATTTCTCGTTTTCAGAGCAGGCCTGATACTCTTGCCTCTAAAATGCCTCAGCTGAAAGGCGCTGTAATTAAATCGCGTTCAAGAAAACTGACTTCATTGTTTTACAAGATTTCAGAGCAAAACAACAAAAAATGGATTGGAAAAAAATGTGTTGTTTTGGTTGACAAAAAAGGAAAAAAACAGAATCAATGTATTGGAAGAAACCAGTCATACAAGCAAGTAGTTTTAAACGAAAAAATTCCTTTAGGGGAAAAAGTTAAAGTAAAAATAACTGGTTCCAAAAGGTTTTATTTAGTGGGAGAAAGATAATCTTTTGATGCAAACTTTTTTTTCCCCTGAACCAGTTTGTTCCATTTAACAAAATCAATCCACGTAAACCATTTGCCTTTTTTCTTAAAAGATTTTTTTGCCATCATCACAACCCTTGAAGGCTTGTGTTCTGAAACAATTTCATATTTTGGAAGAAATTTTTTCAATTTTTTTGTAAACTCTTTTACTTCTTTGTGTGAAGGCATGTTTTCCTGTTTTAATCTTTTCCTGCTTTCGCCTACAAACATGTAAGCCTTTACTTCAATAAAATCCGGTTCAGCTTTTTTTATGAGTTCAGCATAATTTTCCGGTTCAACGTCGTTTAATCCTTTAATTAAAGTCAGCCTGATTGCAGTCCTCTGTTTTTTTTTTCTTCATTTCTTTTAAGCTTTTATTCAGCCTTTCCCAGTAATCTGAAAACAAAGGCAAATCAACTTGTTTTAGCAGTTTTTTGTTTGGCGCATCCAAGCTGATATATAATTGCGTTACCGGCGCCAAATCTTTTATTTGTTTCGGGTATTGTGCATTGGTTACAAGAAAAGTGCTTATTTTTTTTTTTGTTGAATAATTCAATTAATTCATTTATTTTTGGATAGATTATCGGCTCTCCGTTTAATGAAAGCGCTGAATGCTTTACTTCATTGCTTTCATTCCATAAATTCATTTTCACGTCCTTAAATCCCTTGAATCCTGAAAGCAGTTTTTTTTGTTCTTTTATTGAGCCGTCTAAAATGAATTCTGGTTCATCTATTTTCCATTTCCATTTTTTTGATACCGGCGCCTTGTATCCTCTCCAGCAGAAAACGCATCGGTTTGCACAGCTTAAGCTTGTAGTCATCTGCATGCACTGATGGCTTTTTATTCCATAAAATTTTTGTTTATAGCAAACCCCTTTTCCTCTAAGGGAGTTTTTTGTCCAGCCGCAGATTTTTACAGCTGAATGGCTTCCGATAATCCTGTACTGCTGTTTTTCTAATTCTGCTTTAGCTTCTTTTGTGAGCATTCAATCACTTTTGTTTTTGGCAAAGCTTTTTTTTAAAAAGGTTTTTTTGATCAAACTTTTTTGCGAAAAAAGTTTGTACTGCTGTTTTTCTAATTCTTTTTTTGCTTCTTGTGTCAGCATAATATCACTTAATAATTAGCAAAGATTATTTTTTTGATTTTATGGTAAACTCGTTTAATTCTTCTTGAGTTAGTTTTCCTATGTCTATAAAAATATCAGCTTCTTTTCTTATTGCTTTTGCGCTGGTTTTCCACGAAGAACAAACAATAACTTTTTTCCCAAGGTTTTTTGTAAGTTTTATTGACTCCAATAAATCAACATCCCCTGAACACAGTATTGCAATATCATAACTGTTTGTGTATGCATGAGCCACCATATCTACGGCAAGTTGCACATCAACGCCTTTCTGGAATATTTTGTGATTTTGGAATTGGAGTGGTTTTGTTCTTACTTCAAATGAATCAAAGCCAATTGAAATATCAAAAAATTTTCTTTGCCAGTCTTTTTGTTTTTCTGCGTAATTAATTAATTTTTCTAATTCCTTGTCGTTTGGCTTTTCTTCTTTCATTCTTGTTAATCTGTTTATTAGGTTGTCAGTGAATTCTCCAGTATAAATATATGTTCTGACAACATCCTCGTAGTTTGCTTTTAGAATTTTTTTGTCATTTAAATATTTAGTAATAAATTTAGCAAAATTTCTTATTTTTTCTCTTCTGTCTGGATTGGTTTCCTGAATGCTTTTACAGAAGTTATCATAATCAGTAAAAATCATCAATTTCATTAGAATCACAAAATAGGGGGTTTACTAAAACCACCCCCTTTACTAAAACACAAGTATTTATGGGGTATTTATGTATTTAAATCTAACTTTACGTCAATTCACGGATTAATCAGATTTTTGGAATAATTTTTCCATGAGGGCATTTAGTTGGATTCTTTAATACTTTGTTGATTGCATCTGCTACTTCATCGCTTAAAGCATGCTCAAATTTGCAGGCGTTTTTTGCTCCCTTTACTTTCAGTATGTCCCTTAACATGAGTTCTGTGAGCCTTAAATTCCTTATAATTCTTTTAGCTGTTTTTCTTCCTTTTGGCTTAAAAAAAACTCCTTTTCTTCCATCGTATTTAATCAGGTTTTTTTTCTCTAGTTTGGCAAGCATTTCCACTACAGAAGGCAGAGAAATTTTGAGTGTTTGTGCTAAGTCAGTTGAACGAACCGGCTTTATTTTTTCTTCTTCCAAGATATAAATTACTTTTAAGTACATTTCTTCGTTTTCAGAGCTTTTTTCGTGCACTAAATCCTTTAATTCCTCTGTTTCCGGCTTCATCATACTATTTTCTTCCAGAAAAATATAAATACATAGTGTTTGGACAGCCTAATGTGCGTTTCCTTTAAAAGATTTTTTCGCTGAAATCTGTTATGCACGAAGATTTATCCGAAGAACAGAAAAAAATTATTGAACCATTTGTTTCTAGTACGGAAAAAAATGTTTTTGTTTTAAGGAATCTGCCTGAAGTGGTAATGGGTGCATTGTTTTCGCGTTACTCCCGTTCTTCAAAAACCTTAAGGCAGCTGCTTTTAGATGAATTTATTTTAGACGAAAAAACAGGCTTTAACGAAATTGTTGTTTTTCAGAAAGAAAAAGGCGTTGAACAATCTGTTGCAATAAAAAAAGCAGAAGAATTTTATGACCGAGTATTGCTTGGATACGGCGACGACAGTGTCGCAGAATTAGGCGGAGCGCATATTGCGGTTGAAAAAACAAGCAATATTGCAGTAAAATTAATCCAGGACGCAAGAATAGGAATTTCTCCTTTAGAAAAATCAACCCGGTATGTTTTTTTTGATGAAAAAGATGAAAACAATAACTTTCAGTATTACAGGGAACCCGAAATAATGGAAAGCAGTTTCGCTGATTCTTACATTGAATTATGTGATTCATTGTTTTCTGCTTACTCTGAATTCATTCCTGAAATGAAGGCTTTTATTGAAGAAAAAAATCCTTTAACTGAAGGGGTTTCTGAAAGAGCATACAATGCAACAGTTAAAGCAAAAGCCTGTGATGTCTTGCGTGTTTTTTTGCCTGCTTCAACTTTAACTAACACTGGCTTGTACGGCAACGGAAGAGCATTTGAATACCTGATTTCAAGGTTAAGCAGTTATCCTTTGCAGGAAACAAAATTTATTGCAAAAGAAATGCATTCCGAACTATCAACTTATATTCCGAGTTTTGTTAAACGAGCTTTCGGCGAATACGGCCAGCCAACAATTGACTTTTTTTCTAATACAAGAAAACAGGTAAAAGAATTGTCTGAAGAAATTCTTTCAGAAAAAAAGCCTTTGAAAGAAAAAGTGGTTTTGTCTGAAGAAACCCTTGAAAAAGAAACTCCTTTAACTGAAGAAGAAGTTGTTTTAATTGATTTTGATGAAAACGCTGAAAACAAAATTGTTTCCGCAATACTTTACTCTAACTCTCATCTTTCTTTGAAAGAAATAAAAGAAAAAACCGAACTGCTTTCGCCTGAACAGAAAAGAAAATTAATTAACTCTTATTCTAATTTAAGGCGCAACAGAAGGCATAAGCCCGGCAGGGCGTTTGAAAACACTTTTTATACTTTTGATGTCTTGGGAAACTATGGTATTTTCAGGGACTTGCACAGGCACAGAATCCTTACACAAGAAAGGCAATTGCTTTCAACTCATCATGGTTTTGTTTCTCCGATTGAATTTGATGCAGTTGGCTTAACACAAGAATACACTTCTTTAATGAATTCTGCAAAAGAGTTGTTTGATTTAATGGAAGCAAAAATGCCGTGGCAGGCACAGTATTTGGTTCCTTTTGGCTATAAAATCCGCTGGTATATGAAATTAAATTTAAGGGAAGTCTTTCATTTAACTGAATTAAGGTCTACTATGCAGGGCCACCCTGATTACAGGAGGGTTGCACAAAAAATTTTTTCTGAAGTAAAAAAAGTCCATCCGAATCTTGTAGAGCAGTTAAAGTTTATTGACATGAAACAATATGCTTTGGAGAGATTGGAAGCAGAGAAACAGCAGGACAAAAAATTAAAGGAATTAAAAGAAAAGTACGGGGAATAGTTTTTCGCGTTTGATTCAGTTTCTTTTCTTTCAATGTATCATTCAAATGAAACTTTAAGGGAGTTCTCTTATTCTCTTATTTCTCTTTCAAAAAAGTATAAATTCAATTTAATCCTTATTTTAATTGAAGAGGAATCAGACAGGCAGTTAATTGCTTTTCTGTCATCAATGGTTGACAAAGTAATCAGCTAATTAGTTCTTTAAAAGGAGTGTTTTCTACAAGTTTTTCAAGCATTACGTGTAGTCTCCTTGCCGTTTTATTGTATTTTCTGAGAAACAATCTTGCTTTTCTTTTTCCAAGAGTTTTTTCAATTTCTTTCGCTGCTTTTGCCCCTGATGCGCCTGAAAAAATTTCTCTTCTTTCAAATGCATTCCTTATTTTTTCCATTTGTTTTCTTATATGTCTTCTTGTTTCAGGATTAAATTCTCCTATTGCATCCAAGCCGTATTTTGTGGCAATGCTTACCGAGAATTCAATTCCTCTTGAAACAATTGCCCTGCTGAAATGAGGCTGTGATATTGCGTTTTTTTCTTCAACCATTTTAGCAATTAATTTTATTGCATTTAATTCAAATTCTTTTTCAGGAGTGTCAGCGTGTTTCTCTAATTCCTTTATTTGTTTTCTGTAACTGCTTAAAGCTTCTTCTCTTGCTTTGTTTTTTGCAATCCATAAAGTATTTTTTCTGGCAGTTTCAATTTCTTTTTTTGTAATGCCTTTTCTGCCTCTATAAACTCTTTTGATTCCTGTTCTTGTTATTTTCATAACAGAATAACTCAATCAGATTATTTAATTTTATCTTAATGCAAGAAAATAAGTTGTCTTGATTTTTTCTTCTTTTATTTTTTTTACTATTGGTTCATTTATTCCTTTTTTTTGCAGGCAATTGCATTTTGTCCTGCCCTGCAGCATTGATAACTGTTTTCCAATAGTGTAAACGCTTGAATTAGTTTTTTCACTTAATTCAGGCAGAGTTTTTGGCCCAAAGGATAATTCTGAGACAATTTTTTTCTGCAAAGGAGAAAGTTTTTGCATTACACTCTCTTTTACTCCAAAACTTTCTTTCATATATTATATTACACAGTAAAACAATATTTTTAAACTCTTCAGTAGAAACAAATCCGTGTCTTCAACATAATTTTTTTGACTAAAACTTAAAGTTTTTAAAGAAATACGGTTTAATA
>JBDRFE010000055.1:0-16463 GCA_043819075.1 archaeon | reverse complement strand
TTTTACCCCAAAAAAATTACAGAAGAAGTCAGCAAAGAATTCAAAAAAATAAAAAAAATAGAAGACTTAAACATAGACAAATTATTCACTGAAATCTTTGAAAAAAAAACAGGCATTCCAATGGTAATAAACAAGAATGCAGAAGTAGCACAACAGTTAAAAGACAAAATTAAGAGCTATTTTTGAGCCAGTTGATTTGCTTGCGTCACTCCCGGATAACAGTATTGTTGTATTGGAGTGATAAAACATCCTTTTTCATAGTAATGGCCTGTAAGGCCAATTATTTGTAAATTTATCCTTATATAAGCTGCCATTATTGTGGCCGGCTTTTTTTTCATTGTTATATTCGACAAGAATAATTAGGCTAATGCCTGTTTAACAAATTATCCGCCTAACACCGCTTTAGCAAGCCGATAAATTTATATTATAATTCTATCATAATAATAGAATAGTGATATAAATGAAATATGGGCTTTTTGTAAGGAAACTCTTGCTGAGAAAAGACCGCTATATTTCAAGCGAGGAGATAAAAGAAGAGTGTGCCGAGCTTGGAATGCCATACAAAAAAGCAATCAAATACCTGTATCTCTACAACTATCTAAAGCGAATTGTAAGAGGATTCTTCTATATTCCAACAGTGGAAGAAAGGAAATACAAAACAGGCGGCCCAAACTTTTACGAAGCAATCTCTAAAGCAATGGAATACAAAAAAGTAAAAAACTGGTATTTTGGGCTGGAGAGTGCAATAAAGCTGAACAACATTACTCACGAGTTTTTTACAATTGATTACATTGTTTCAGACAAAATATTCAGGGCAAAACCATTTGAGATTCTTGGAAGAAAAGTTAAGTTCGTGAAATTAAACAAGAAACTCTTTGGATTTGGGATAAAGAAAACCAAAAACACGCCTTATTCAGACTTGGAGAAAACAATCCTTGACATAATTCACATACGCAAATACTCTGGGGAAAGCAACAAAGCAGTAAGGGATTATGTAATTGAATGGGCTGATGAAGCAGACAAAAACAAAATGAAAAAATACTCAAGACACTACAGCAAATCGGCAAGAAGCGTTTTAGAGGAATTGAAATGATTGAAGAAGAAACATTAAACTGGCTGTCAGAAAAACTCCAAATAAAGAGCAGCCAGTTAATTGAAAAAGATCTCTTACTGCAAGGCCTGCTGTTGCAGCTTTCAAAACCAAGATACTTCTCCGAAAACTTTGTTTTCAAAGGCGGGACCTGTCTTACCAAAGCATATTTTGGCTATTACCGTTTTTCGGAAGACCTTGATTTTACCTGGATAAACCAGAAAGCGTTTGAAGGCAAATCAGAAAAACAGATAAGAAAAATGCTTTCAAAAGAAATCAACAAAATAATGGAAATAATTGAAAAAGCAGCAAAAGAACTTGAATTGGAATTCAAGCCAGTGAAATCAGACAGGCATTATGTACAGCTTGGCGGAAGCAACAGGTTCGCAACATTCAAACTATGGTATTTGCCAACTACTGAAGAAAGAAAAACATTCATAAAAATACAGCTTAATTTTGTTGACAAAATATTTCTCAAGCCAAAAAAGCACAAACTAAAAGCAATAGCCGAAAAACACGCTGAAGACTTCAAGTACCTTTACCCAAAATATGCTGCAATGGCCGTCCAAGCCCCAACATTCTACTGTTATGACCTCAAAGAAATCGCAGCAGAGAAGATAAGGGCCTTGCTGACAAGAAGAGGGTTCAAGGCAAGAGACATCGTTGATTTACACTATCTGGCCACAAAAGGAGCTACAATAAAAGCAGTGAAGATGATGGCAATTGAAAAAACCGAATTCATGCTCAAATACCTCAAATACGGGGAAAACCTGAAAAACAAGAAATTTGAAGAAAAATTCAAGCTCGGAGAAGAAGAACGCCTGATGATGGAGGAAACCGGCAGGGGATTTGAAACATTCGCAGACAAAACACTCAAAGAATTGAACGAATTAGCTGAAGAAGCAAGGGCTAAAGCCAGCAAAAAGGGCTGATTGCATGAATCCTGAAAAATTGTCTTTTGACAACATTTTAATAGAAATCACATTCAAAACAAAAACAAGAAAAACCACAATATTCAAAGCAGTCCAAAATGACGGGTTTTTGGAAAAATTTATGAGGGGTAACCGGTGAAAAATAATGAAAAAACTGTTTCCCTTATTTGCAGACCCTAATATCTGAAAAACAGTAACACCTGACTGGACGAGCAGGGAAAAATGGAAGCAAACCCGCCTGAAAATACTTGAAAGAGATGACTACCCTTGTCAGTACTGCGGCTTTAAGACAGAAAAATGGCAAATCATGCATTATGAGCTTTATTGCTTGTTTTTGGTGAATTTCTGTTAACTAATTCAGTTTCATTCAGTGGTTTTTGCTTCAAATTGAATCACACTATTTTAGTCAATTGAAATTGAACTGTTTGAAGCAGTTTTTTCCGGCAAAATTTTTCCTTCACCAGTGCACTGCATTAAATTGTTTATTTTCTGGCAGGTTTTTCCTGTGGGACAGCCGCAGACATCGCATTTAGTGGAAGTAAATGTTCCTTCATCACAAAAAGCAAAACCAGAACAGTAACCTGAAACTGTTCCGTCAGAGCAAAGCTTTGGGTAAACGAATTCAACTGGTTCGCTGACCTGAATTTTGTAGCCTTGCCCTGGC
Organism: archaeon; assembly: GCA_043819075.1. Taxonomy (GTDB): domain Archaea; phylum Iainarchaeota; class Iainarchaeia; order Iainarchaeales; family 1-14-0-10-31-34; genus 1-14-0-10-31-34. Next base: position 13,777 of record JBDRFE010000055.1, on the reverse strand, counting down.
TCTAATTCCTGAATTGAATCACTTATTCCAGGAAAATAACTGCCTCCTTTTTCATCCATTGCAAAAATTATTTTATCCAGAATTGGCGCAAAAAATTTTTTGAAATTGCTTTTAACTGTTGTATAAGGGTAACCAAAGTAATTGAATTTTCCTCCATGAGAAAAAGTTTTTAGCTGAACAGTCAAATTATCTGGCATCAAAAAACCTTTAAAGCTGAAATTCGTGTCATTCACTGGCTTAATTAAATAACTTTTATTGAATTCTAATTCAGTTAAAGTGTTTGAGTTGCTGTCTGGCACAAAAATTTTTTGTTCAGAAAAATCTCCTGTTTTAATGAATTCAATGTTTTCAAGCTGGCCGTAAAACACGTTTTCAATTGAAGAGTCATCTGGTAAAACATTAAATGAAACCAGTTTCTGGCTTGATAAATTCATTGTTTGAGAAAAAGGTGAAGCTGACTCTCTAATCCATTCAATTGAGTTCACCAAAAGTTTTTCTCTTGAATTAGCGTCTGAAATTGAATTCAATGAAAAACCATAAAATACTCCGTAATTTGGGTCAGTGAATGCAAGGATTGCGGTGTTTGCATTCTGCCATTCAGCTAAACTGACTGCATTTAATGGATTAAGTGAGTCAGGATAAGGAGAGAGATTTCCATCTATTGTAATTTGGTTAATGTTGTATAATATTCTGTGCTGTGTTAGAATTAATCCTTCTTGTGCGCCTGCAATTAAGTCTTTGTCTAGTGAGGCGTGCAGTTTTGCTTGGATAAGAACATCATCTGAGTGGTCAAAAGCTATATCAGCTCCTTCAAAAATAATGTTTCCGTTGAATTGTTCAAGCAATAATGCATCGTTTTCATCTATTACAGTATTCCAATTGTTTCCTGCACTCCAAACAATTAATTCAAATTCATTTAAGTGTTGCAGTGAAGGAACTCCTTGTTGTTTTTCGTTCCATATTTCATAGCAGTAACTGTTGTTTTTCAGTATTTCTTGTATTGTTTCAATGCTTTCAGGTATTTGAACTGAATTTTCTGTGTCATTATCGTTTACCACAAAAATACTTGATTTATTGCATAGATAATACTCTTTTGAAAGGCTGTTGTTTGAATAATCTGCTTCTAAAATAGTTTGGTTTGGATTGACTTTGACTTCAATTAAATGAATTCCTGTTTGTTTTGGCGTTGTTGCAGTTATTGTTTTGCTTGTATTTGAGTTAATTAAAGCTTTTTCTTCATGAATTTTTTTGTTGTCATAAAATACTTGAATGACTGCATTGCCTGTTGTTTCTTGTGGTTCATCTATTTTTGTTATGTTGTTGCACACTTCTTCAATTGGAGTATTATTTGCTGTAGTTGCTGTTCCATTTACTGTGTTTGCTGTTGTTCCGCCAATATTTTTTATTTCAGCAGTTATTGTAGTATACTCTGCTGTTGTAACTGTAATTGATTTTACAGTTAAGTCTGCTTGTGCTGGAGCAACAAGAATTTCTTTTTCCAGTGAATTATTCAAATAATTTTTTTCTTTTACTGAAAAAGACGGGTTAATAAAAACTTTAATGGTGTGAACGCCTTTGCTGAAACTTAGTGTTTGGGTAACTATATTAACAGGGGTGTGGACTATCTGTTTGACAATTCCATCGACATAGATTCTTACTTCTTTTATTGAATTATCTTGTGACTCTATTTCAATTGTTACAGGCACTTCAGTTTCTTCCACAACGAATTCAGGTAAACTTATTTCAGTTACACTTAAATCAAGTGAAGATTGTTCTAACAGCCAGCTAATACTGTTATTCAATAGTGTTTCTTTTTGTGTTTCATTTAATGCATTCAAGGTGAATGCAAAAAACAAGGTTTTTGCTTGGCTTCCATTAAAGTCATTGAATAAAGTTATTGCTGTTCCCCCTGAACTCCATTCAGCAATAGATTGTGCTGAGTTTACCGGCATTACGGAGTCAGGGAAAACAGAAAATTCTTGGTTAAAACTTAGCTCACTGAATGAACTTGTTATTGGATGTTTTGCTGAAACAATTATTTTTTCATTTGAGTTTTCATCTAAAACCATATCAGATAAAAGTGTTGCATGAACTGCAAACTGCATAAAGTTGTCGTCAAAGTGGCTGAAAGCAATATCGCTTCCTTCCAATAAGAGTTTTCCTCCGCCTGAAACAAACTGAGTTAATGCTTCTGCCTGGCTTTCATTCACTGGATTAATTTTGTTGTCTTCACTCCAGACAACTGCATCAAATTCATTCAGGTATTCAATTGAAAGAGAACCGTTTTCATTTAATGACCATGTTGTTGTACAGTAATCAGGCAAAAGAGACGCAAAATCTTCTTCTCTTTCTGCAAGCAAAACTTTTTTTCCATTACAGCCTGCAGGCAACTGGTTTACAGTAAAGGAGTATTCTGGGGAGATAAAACAGTTGCCGAATTCATCGCAGGCTGTTATCTGGAAAGAATGGTTTCCAGCATTAGCACTATAAAAACTGTAATTCCAGTTTGAATCGTTTCCTGCAAAAAAAACTTTTTTCATTGAATGAATGTTTCCTGCAACAGAAATATTAACATTTAAATCGCTTGAATCATTGAATGAAGCTTCAATTAACATTGGCTGGTTTTGCATTACACTGTCTTTGAATGAAATGCCTTCAAGAACAGGGCTTTTGTCGTCAATTACATTAAAGTTTTTTACATCACTTATTTTGTGCCCTGCATACGCTGCAGTTAATTTTATTTCATAGTTTCCTGCCTTAACTTCAGCAGGCCAGGCTGCGGTGAACTCTTGTATTAAACCAGAGTTAACGTCTTCTCCGCCAAAATTCAGTACGCCGACAGTTTGGTTTTTGTCAAGAATTTCAGCAAAAAAAACCGGGTTAATTTCAAGCACTCCGTTGTTTCCAAAGCTAACTGTTACTGAAAGGTTTTCGTCAACTGAAACTTCTTGTGGAACTTCAACTGAATCAATAAAACCTGTTTCTGGAACAAAAACTGTAACCTGAACAGGATTAATTAAATCAGTTTTGTCTTCAAAATGAAGTATTACATTTAATTCATAGTTTCCAGGCTTAAGCAAAACTCTTTCATTCACATCAAATAAGTGAGTTGAATTTGGTTCAATTACAATTTTGTTGCTTGCAATTGAATGAACTACATTGTTGTTTGAGTCAAAGTAAAGGATTTCAATAAAAGAATTCAGGGAAATATTGGAATCATTTTTTGCATTAACAATGTAATGCTGTGCTGTCCCTCTTTCAATAATGTTTTCTTCTCCTAAGCCAAAATAAGTTATTTCAGCGCTGTCTTGAAGCACAGTTACAACAGTTGATTTCTCGTTTATTCCGGCTTGAATTCCTTCAGTAAAAACAATTGCCCCGATATTGTAGTCATTTACCACAGAAGAAGTCCAATAGTAATTGAAGTCAATGTGTTTGTTCACCGGAACCTCTATTGGGCCAACAAATTCTTTTTCAGTTATGTTTCCTGCGAAATCCCTTACATAAAATTCCACTGTAGTGTCCTGTGGCGGAATATCATCTGCTAACGCTGAAGGAGCAACCAAAAACAAGTTTAATGAAACTAAGCCTTGTGTTTCTTTTATTATTGAATCCGGAACCGAAAACTCTGTTTGTGTTCCAGTGAAATTTAAGTCAGCGTGATTTGAGTCATTAATGGATTCCACGACATTAAATGAAAGATTAATTATTGTTTCAAAGCCTGTGTCATCCACTGCTCTTAATTCAACTAAATAACTTCCTTTTTCATTTGAATTAAAAAAAGTTGCTGACCAAAAATCGTTGTTTGATTTAACTAAATTTAATTCTGTTTTCTGGTTTAAAGGATTTAATATTATTGCTTTCACTTCTTGTACAATTCCATTATCAGAAACATTTGCAACAATTTCAACACTGTGTTCCAGCAAAACATTGTTTGCTATGTTCACTGAATTGAATACAGGCGCCTGGTTTTCGTTAACCAGAATTTTATTAATATTGCTTAAATCAATTAAACCTGAACCAAATTTTTCGTCTTTTCCTGCAACACCTAAATCAAGTGCATGCATTTCAAGCCATTGCTTTATTTCTTTTGAGGGCATTAAAGGGTTTGCTTCAAGCATTAAAGCAGCTGCACCGGAAACAAATGGTGTACTCATTGAAGTCCCGCTTTTCACTGCATAACCGTTTGGAACAGAAGAATTAATTCCTGTTCCAAAAGCAACAACATCTGGCTTAATTATTCCCTGAACATTTTCTCCGGCAGAAAAACAACTCCAGTTATTTTGCTTGTCTATTGCTCCAACAGTTATTGCGTCAGGGCTGTCTCCTGGAACTCCAATGCCTCTGAATGAACCGCAGGTAATGCTTGGACAGCTTGTTCCGCAGTTTCCTGCTGCAGCCACTATAACAATTCCTTTTTCCACTGCATCTTTTATTGCCAAATTAATTGGGTCATTTACGTCAGAGAAAGCTGCCCCCAAAGACAAGTTAATTATGTCTGCTCCATCATTTGTTTCAGGGTTTCCGTCTGGGTCTGTTGCCCAGTTAATTCCTGCAATAACTGTTGTAGTTGACCCAATTCCGTTGTCATTCAATACTTTTCCATTCAACAATAATGCGTCTGGTGCAACTCCATTGTATGTTCCCCCGTTTTCTGTTGTTCCAGCAATTATTCCTGCTACATGTGTTCCATGCCCAAACAAGTCTTCAACTGAATTGCTTGAAGTAAAATCTTTTGCTTCAATTATTTTTCCTTCAAGCATTAAATGAGTTGAATCAATTCCTGAATCTAATACGGCTATTTTGATTCCTTTTCCAGTGAAACCATAACTCCATGCAGTTGGAGCATTTATTTGTGGTATTGCTTCATTTAATGCGGCTTTTATTTCTCTGTCAGGAAAAATTTTTGTTATTCCAGTGTTTAAGGCTAATTCGTTTATTTTGTTTTTTGGCATTTCTGCAACAACAATTTTTCCTGTTTTAAATTCTTGAATGTTTTTTCCATTCAAATTTTTTGCCAGCAATGAAACCTGTTTTAATGCTTTTTCGTCTGAGACTTCAATCAAAACTTTTTCTGTCAAGCCATCAATTTTATTGATTTCTGCTGCCAGTTCAGGGTGAATTTTTTCTGAAACACTGTAATTCACTGAAGTTTTTTCAGTTGAAAGCGTTACAGGGTAAACTGTCTGGATTAAAATTACTGCAATAAAAAAGAAAACAAGGGTTTTTGAATTCATTTTGTTTCCTCCTTTTTTTCTTTTAAGTCAGTTCTAACTACAATTGTTCCAGCAACTTTGTCAAAAAATCTCTGCTTGTTTTTTGTCGCAAAAACAGTCAATATATCTATTGGCAGGAAAAACAGCAGGTTGTCCGCAAATTTTGTGATGTTCCTAAAGAATGCGTCAATGTAGTCTATTTCTTGTCCATTTTCTTTTACAACTTTCATTTTTAAAATCTTTTTTCCAATGCTTGCACCAAACTTTCCTTCTAATACAGTCCAGTAAATCATTTGTGTAATCACAGTGCAAAATGACATTAAAGTTATTACTCCAACGTAACTTAGTTCAATGTTTGAATTAAACACTATACTGGTTGCAACTGATGATATAACAAATGAAATTATTGCGGCGATTATTAGCAGTATTATTGAATCAATTATATATGCCAGTAATCTTCTTGGAATTGAAGCAAGCTTGTTTTTTGTTTCTCCTGAAGTCTCTTTTTCCTCTCTTTTTTTAAAGAAATCAAAAAAGTATGCAAACATTATTGTCGTTAAAAGAATCACTGGAATATACATCAGACAACAATCGTCTAAACCAACAAATATTTCGCTTAATGCGTCCACTTCTTTTATTTGAAATACGTTAATGAGCGTAAGTTCAATTCCTGTCAGAATCAAGTTGAACAGGAACACTTTCCAAATTGTTTTTTGAGTGGGAAGCTTTTTGTATATAAAAGCGAATGCAATCCATGAAAAAATTAATAGAATGTGTAATATTGCCATTGGAAAGAATGTTGCCTCAAATGCTTCCTTGTTATTTATCATTGACATTACCATGTTTTCCAACCTGTCATTAAAAAACAGAATTAAAATCAGTGTTGTAATCATTCCAATAACAAAATACATTAGTGCACTGGCTTTCAGCGCGCTTTTCCAGAAAACTTTTTCAGTCATTAGCTTTTCTCTCCTTTTTCTTTCACAAATTCTTTTAAGTGCCTCCACCAATAACTTTTAGGGTAATAATCCCATCCTCCGTCTTCATAGTATCCATAAAATATTTTGAGTAATTTTGGGGCGTGTTTTTTCAGTTCGTTGTCAGTTTTTTCAACTCTTTTTTTAAATTCTGAAACACCTTTTTTTCCTTTTAATTCTTTTAGAAGTATTTCGCAGATGTCTCTTCCATCTAAGTCATTTGTGAATTCATCGCTATTTGAGAACATTATTTTAATGTATTTTATTGCTCTTTCATAAGCTACTACTGAATCTGAGAGTTCTTGAAAAAGTTTTTCTTGGTAATCTTTTTTTTGTTTTATTTTTTCAAATGCTTTATCTAGCAATTTTAATTGTTCTTCTTGTTCTTTCATATACTGTGGTGTAGTAATTTGGTTAGTTTTTGTATAGTTTAGCAAGAAATTAATCTTTGCCCTTTTACGTATTGGAGCTCTGGCAGAAGTGCCTCCCCATGTTGAAAGTTCATTAAAAAATTTTTTAGGATTCTTTATTTTTTCTCCATAACTATCAACATTTTCTTTGTAATCAGCTATTTTGGAGTTGAGCTCCTCTAAAATTATTTTTTTTAAATCTTCCATTTATTCTCCTCCTTCGTATGGTGCTATTTCAATTGGAATTTTTTTTAGTTTTCCTTCTTTTATTTTTTTATTTATATATTCTTGCTCTTCTTCAGGTTTAAAACAGGTAATTATCCTTCCAAGGGTATCCCCAACAGCATAGATTTTTTGTACAGGATCGTATGCTGCATATCCTTCTGGATCTTTTGGGTTTTGTGGTTGATAATATTTTTGGGTTGTTTGCGAATTAAGCACATTTTTGCATTTGTCTATATATTCATCTATGGTGATGTAGGGAGTTCCAAATTCTGATTTGTGTTTGTTATAATGGTAATATAAATCTTTGAATGTTCTATCGTATTTTGGAATTCCATAATATGAAAAGGTAGTTTGTGTTGCTGTTGCAGTTTGTTGTATGGTTAAATAAAGCATAAATGTAGTCATAATCACTATTATGCTGACAAATTCTGCTTCCATTAATATAGTACAATATGAGTTTTGTGCAGTGAATTTCCCTGAAGGCATTACTCCATTAAAGTCAGTTCCGCTGTAGCCACTGCAATCCCAGATTCCTTTTGTTGGTTCAATTTTTTCTCTGCATTGATTTGAATTTAAGTTACAGCCGTATTCGCAGTTTGTTTCTTGTGACAGCAAACAGCTTGGAGTCCTATATATAAGAGTGTTTGTGTCTTTGCATGCATAACCTGTGTTACAGCAATTAAACAATGCTGTTGTTTGCCCGCCAAAAGTAACTTGCCTTGAATCGCATGTTTCCCCTGCAAAATTTTCTACTTTAATTTCATGTGATCCTTTTGAAGCCTGCGTCAATTTTTCTCCAACAGAATCGGTTTCTCCGACAAACTCTTCATCCAAAAACACTTTAGCATTCTGAACTGGAGTTTCTTCTACATCTTTAACTGAAACTTTTATTGAAGGCAGTGATTCAATGCTTAAATTAACTTTTTTGTAGTCTGGCTCAAAACCTGTTTGAGCTGAAACTAAACAGGCTAAAAGAATTAAAATCAAAATAAGGGCTGGTTTTTTCATTCTAACCCTAACTCCTTTAATTCTTCTTTTGTTAGTGCTTTTTCTATTATCCTTTTGTCTGCGGTTTCAAAGTCTTTTATTTTTTCTTTTTCCACTTCTTCTTTAGCTTTTTTTATTTTGTCATAAATTTCTTGGCTTATTAAACCTGCTTCCTTGGTTCTCTCAGGCCATATAACTAATCCTTTTTTGAACCATTTTTCTGCTTCGCCTTCTTTTAGTTTTATTCCTCTTTTTCGTAATTCTTTTCTAATGAAATACCTAGGATAGACGTCATTTGCTATTTTGTAAGGGTATTTGCTTCCGTCTCTAATCACAATAAGATTGTTGTTTTGTTCAATGGTTTTGTCGGAGTATTTTTTTATTAGTTCAAATAGTTCTTCTTTTGGCAAAACTTTTTTGATTTCTTCAATTTTTTTGTTTTTTTCTTTTAAGAACAAATTTTCTTCAGCTTTATATTTTTCATCTGTGTAATCTACGGCTTCGAGGCAAAAATAGTAAGGGTCTGAATGGTATTCATATTCACTATCAGTTAAACCTTCTCTGGCAAAGTATGCAATATCTGGCTGGATTTTTTGAATTGACTCTTGTATTATTTTCAGTATTTCTTCTCTGTTCTTTTGTAGTGCTTCGCCTATATCTCTTCCCAAGTCATAATAAAAGTGAATTGTGGGAACAAGTCTTTCTAAATATAGACTGAATTCAAAGTGTTCGTCTCCGAATAAGAGATAAATATTTTGATTAGGTTTTATGGCAGATAATATTGCTTTTAGGTCTTCTTTTGTTATTTTTTCTGCTGCTTCTAGTGCATTTCTGTCATAAAAAACTTTTTCGTTTTTCGCTATGCCAATATTGCTTTTGTCTTCATTTATTATTTCTATAACGTATTTTTTTAGGTTTTTATTTTTTTTAAGTGAATCATAGATTTTTTTGATGTCTGAAGATTCCTGCGGTTTTTTTAAAATATGTGACACAATAGTTACATATTTTGGTTTAATTACATATTTTTTCAGTTCTTCTTTTCCGTTTAAGTGTTCAATCCAAAAGTAAACATCTTTTCCATCAACTATGCCAAAAAATTCTGCAAACTTGTCAAAAATTCCTTTTTTGTTTTTAAAAACTAAGCTGCACCGAAGACTTGGTTCACCCATTTTACCCCCCCATAATTTTCCCACTAATATCTAACAGTTCTTTATTTGTATAAGGCACATCTATAACTTTCCCTAATTTTTCAAGTTCTCCAATTTGTGTTGCGTTAGCTATGTCTTTTGGCACTACATAAACGTGTTCGTTTGGTGCATTGAAAGCAGCTTCCATTACTTTTTTTTGTGTTTGTTGTTGTGTTGTTATGCTGCCTATTTCGTTGAAGACATTTCCTGCTTTTCCTTCTACTATGAAATATACTCCGTCTTTTTCCAGTAATGCATCGAATTCAGTAATATCTTGCCCTGTTGTATACTTTGCTGCAATGTTTCTTCCGTTTTTTGTGAAAGTAAGATATGCTGGTTGTCCATTATATGTAAAGTTTTTTATGAAGTCACTTGAAGTTCTTTTGAATGCTGTTCCGCCAATTTGAGTGGCTACTTCATTTATTGATGCATCCCCTGTCATTTCTACAATAATCCCTCTTGCTTTTTCCCATCTGGCTTTCCCTATTTGGTTATTCCATTCGCTTTGCTGAACATATTCTGTTATGTCTGTTTTAGTTATGTTGCGTCCTCCTATTGTTAATGTCTTAGTTTCCATGTTAATTTTAATAGCATTATTTTTTACTTGTTTAAAAACCCCTATAACTTCTTCTAAGCTTGTGATTTTCCAGCCTATTCCTTCTATTTTTTTTGCAAAGAGTTTGTTTGTTCCGTCTTGGTATACTTTGATTTTTCCAAAGCTTTTTGTGAGTCTTGCGTTTGCGGGAATTTCTTGGATGATTTTGCTTCCTATTCCTTTGATTCCTGAAACATATTTTTTTGGTATTTTTGTTTTTTCTAGTGCGAGCATTGTGCACATGCCGCCTAAGTATACTGTTTCGTCCCAGCATTGATTATTCCATTCTCCTGCGTTAAGCCATGGTGTTACGCATTCGTGGTTGTATATTGTTATTTCATCAAGGGTTGGTTCAACAAATCCTTTGTAAGCGATTAGGCTTACAATGAATGCTGTGGCAATTCCCATTGCTACTACTAATGGTATTACTTGTGGTTGAATGAGTTCTGGGTTTTCATTTTGTTCTGTTGATGATAATAGAAAATCTTCTGTTGAAAAATTAATGGTTGTGTTGTGAGAGTCAATGTTTGCAATTTTGCTGGCTGAATATACTTGAGTGTTTTCGTCTTCTGGATTGTTTTTGCATTTTATGTAGGCGGTTACTTTGTGTTCCCCTAATGGAACATCGTTAAGGTATGCTGTTCCTGTTACATTTGTTATTCCTTTGTTTTCGTCGTCAACAAAAATGTATGCGTTGCTTAAGGGAATGTTTTCCGTTCGAGTGTAAACTTTTACAAGAGTGCTTGTTTTGCAGTTGCATGAAAAGTTTGTTGTGTTTTCTCCGCTGACTGCTACAACGGATTTTTTTCCGCAGGATTTGCTGTTAGCGCATTGAACTTCAACTGAATGAAGGCCTTTGGAAACTTCAATGTTTTTTGTTCCTGAAGAATTTGTTGTTCCTGCGAATTTTTCGTCCAAGTATATTTTTGCATTCTGTATTGCGTTGTTTTGCGTGTCTTTTACCTGGATTTTTATTGTTGGAAGTGATTCCACTTGAACTGAAACTTTTTTGTAGTCTGGCTCAAAACCTGTTTTTTGTGCACTGAATTTGAATTCACTTGAACCGGTTTTAATTGCTTGGCTGGAATAAGTCCAGGGAAAAGATGGAATCAAGCCAAAAAAAGAAGTGCTTTTGACTGGGTCGTCAACGCCTACTAAAACATTTGAAAGAAACGCAGAGAATTCATCAAAGACTTCAACAGAAAAATTAATTATTTCTCCTAAAACATAAGTGTAAGTTCCAGGCACAGCATCTAATTCAAGTTTAGGTAAAGGGTCTTTGCAGGCAAAATAAATAAAGTCGTTATCCAAGTCAGAGTTAATGATTGTTGTTTTTGTCCCGCAGTCAGTTCCTTTGGATGAAACAACTTTAACTGAAAAAATTTCCCCGCAATCAGAGCTCAAAGTCGGAACACTTAATTTTCCTTGAGAATCAGTTGCTCCTTTAAGAAAACCATTAACATAAACTAAAGCATTCTGTAATAAAGTTCCTTGTTTGTCTTGGATAATCACATTTAATTGCCCTGAACAGCCGTTATTGCAGTAAGCGTTAGGAGAACTTCCAAGGCATTCAAGCCTGCATTCTTCTGTTAAAGAATCATCAACATAATTAGAGGAACTTAAAGAACAATTGCTTGCAGAACAACTGTAGTCATAAAATAATCTATGCTGTCTTCTGTTGTTGCCAGAACAATAGTATTCCCAGTCACTATAATTGTCTAATGAATTACAGTTAGTTGAACTTGAAACAGAATAATTGCATGAATTAGGAGAACAATAATAATCCCTGTATTCTCTGGTGTTTCCATTGCAGGCGTATCCGTCAAAATTATTGCAGTTCTGTGAATTGTATCCAATACAACTTCCACCAGAACAATAACCGCTGAAAAAACGGGTTTCGCCTGAACAATAATTACTGCAAGTAACTCCAGAGCAAGGGTCTTGTAATACACAGCTTCCACTAACACACGCATAACCTGAACCGCAATAATGCCCACAGTAACCGCAATTATAATTGTCTGAATTAAGGTTTGTTTCACATCCATCGCTTTGGTTTCCATTACAGTTTCCATATCCTGCATTGCATTGGCAGCTGCCGGAAGAACAATAAGCGTTGCTGCCGCATGAAACCCTGCTTGAATACTTACAGTAATTTGCTGCATAATAACCGCTTTCATTTGGAAGAATTAAATTTGAATAACTGTAACTTGAATAACAGGTTGGATTAGGGCATCTGTTATAATAATTATTTATTACCTGTTGTTTAAATGAACAGGAATCACACATAACATATGCAAGTGATTCAAACTGGTTTGCGTTATAGCTTTGATCAGTAGTGGATGAACAACGGTATGTAATATTGGTGCCACATATTTGCGCACAGTAATCAATTCCCACACTATCAGTCATATAATATGCTCTGCACCCGTCTTGCGTGCTTACCCAGATCGGGTCTGCCATTGCACTTAATGCACCGGAAATAAATGAAGTTGAAGAATCTCCGTTCCAAGTTATATCATATGTGTTTTCATCAATGCATGTGACAGTCACATTATAGTAATCATACCAGTTCAAGTCGTTTGTCAGAAAACTGTATGCAGGATTATAAACAGTGTTTTGATTTATTTCTTGTGCAGAATTTACTTGAATGAAAAAAGCCAGCATCAGTATAACTAACAAAACCTTTTTCATTCTTCCCACCATTAACTCCTAAACTGCAAAAAACTATTAACTTAAGTGATTTTATTTGTTTTTATGCTTTAAGTTAAAGTCAAATCAACCAGTTAGTTGAAGTATTTGTTTTGGTTTCAAAAAACATTTTTTTTTCTTTAAAACCAGAAAAACCTACGCAAAATTTTTAAACTGCGGGTTTTATATATAACGTCTGCACCAATATTATACGTTATATTGAACTTGGAAGGTGAGCCTATCTCAAATTCTTTTTCGAGTTCAAAACCAACTCTCTTGAATTGAGGAAAGAAACCTTTTCTTTCCTCCTAATTCACTTTCCAACTAATTTTTTTTATTATAGAATTAAGCGAAGCCGGCTCGGCTGAGCAAAGCGAATTATTGTGCAGTTACGGTCTGACAGAAAAATGGCGAAGCAAGCTGGACTGAAAGTCCTGCACGCACACCAACCGAGCGAGACGGTTGTTGCCAAGCGAAATCGGTTCTGAGAACTTTTTTTTCTCTTACTTTAATGTAGTCTTTTCCTATAAAAAGCTTGTTGTTTGTGGTTTTTCCTGTTATTAGTATTTCAATTTGTTCTCCTGTTGGTAAAAGGTTTTTCACTGAATGCCTGTAAAATTTAATTTATGGCTGTTTTTTTTTGATTGCCCAAAGGACCAGAACAATAACTATTATTATGCCTGTTATTAGTATTAGATAATTTTGATTTGAATCAGTTTCTTTCTTAGAACATTGATTTTCGATCCATTTGTATTCTATTGGACACAATTCTGATGATTTTTCCCAATCTTTTGGAGGATAACATTTTGTGGTATTGTCTTCCAAAAAAGCGCATTTTTTTTCTTTGTTGTTAATAATTAAGTTTTTGCAGTCTCCTCCAGAACCACTGTGTCTTATTGTACAACAAAAAGCATCTTTTGATGCTTTGCAAACGTATTCAGCTCCAATAGCCTCAAGCTTAACAAATTCATATTCTGGCGGGCATTCATTAATGGAATTCAATTGTTCCCATTCTTGGCCTAAACCTTCAATTGAACAAATAGTGCATTCGTCTCCTCCAAATTTTCCTAGTGTATCCAAACATTGCATGGTTTCATTGTTTACCATAGTTGGAAGTGCAACAAGTTCAGCAGAAGAATTCAGCATAAGGAAGAATAATACAAAAACAATGCTCCCAAAAAAAATTGTTTTTTTCATTTTTTCTCCTTTACTTTAATGTAGTCTTTTCCTATAAAAAGCTTGTTGTTTAAAGTTTTTCCTGTGATTAGGATTTTTTTTCTGTTAAAACAATAGTTTTTTTAGCTTTCTAGACAATATCTTTTTTAATTTGTTGGGTTAACATTCCATAAAGTTGCTTTAAGTAGAAAGTGATGTGTACATGAGAAAGTTTTTGTGTTTATTTGTTTTTTTGTCAGTCTTTTTAGTTGGCTGTGTGTTTAATGATGATGGTTATTATAATAAGGCTTTAGAGGTTAAGGATGAATCTTATTGT
>JBDRFE010000054.1:0-10565 GCA_043819075.1 archaeon | reverse complement strand
AAGTTGTTCCAGAATTTGAATCGGCATGATACAATGCCACAGTGTGTTCATCATACAACTGTTGTGTAACGGGAGCAGAATTGCCATCAACATAAAATCTAATATTAACATTGCTTGCATTCAAATCCCCTAAATTTTCAACCAAAGCACTTACAGTAATATTTTCGTTTTCACTTACATAAACCGGATTAAATGAAATGTTTTCTTTTTTTACAGTTAAATCTGGTTTTGCTTCTTCTATTTCTCCAAAAATCTTCACTCTTTTTATTATCTGGTTTGGGTCGTTTGAACCTAAATTAATGTCTTCTTTAAATGAACCCAAATTCATATCCAAAACATTTAAAGTAACGCTGAAAGCCTGTGTTTCGCCTGGCTGTAATATGATTGGCAGGTTTAAGCCAGTTACATTTAAGTTACTTGAATAATTCATGTCAAATACATTTAAGTCTGCGTTGCCTGAATTCACTATATTAAAGTCTTTTGAAATATTACTCAAATTATTTATTGTCCCTAAATCCCATTCCCTTGACGGAGCAATAGTAATATCTGGGTTCAATATAGTGAATGTTCCTGAAACTGCTTCATTGGAAAGGATTCCGTCAGATGCAATTATCTTAAATTGATAATCACTTGAGCCAGTTACTTGCCCGCTTTCAAAACTAAATTCTGTTTCATTTAAATCCATTGCTAAAGGATTCCAAGTAGTAGTATCAGAAGTATAATAAATTGTGTATGAAAGGTTATCTCCGTCTAAGTCATTTGCATCCCAGATAATTGAATTAGTATCTGTCCAAACATCTCCGTTTTGAGGAGCTGTTATATATATTGTAGGAGAGTTATTACTTACTGTTTTTGTCGCTTTTGTTTCTCCATTGCAAACAATTTCTATAGAACTTATATTTGAATTAAACGGAATTTTTACAATAAATGGTGAGTAACCTATTCTTTCTTCTGTATTAGTGTCAAAATAAAGCCCGAAATTATAATCGTTTATTAAAGAATGATTGACATCTAAAACATTTACTTTACAAGGGCCTTCAAAAGAAGAAGATTCCGAATCTTCTGTCATAAATCCATCTTCCAAAAAAACATTATACTCTGAATCAACTAAACCATTAACTACTAACACGTTTTGAGTTCCCTCAAACTTAAGAAGTCCTTGAATTTCTAATTTCGAAAGCAAATAAGCATAATCTTCTTTAGGACTCCACCGTTTTAAGATATCTACTGTTCCAGCCCCAGGATAACTCACTGCACTTCCCATGTAAGAAAAATAATTTCCAGATAGGTTGCAGTAGTTATGGTCAGCACTATTTATTAATTTTTTATTTTTAACCCATAACCCGTTCGGGACAATATTTCCATTACAAGTGGGTGTTCCATCTCCAAAACAATCGCTTAATATGCAAGCTTCTTCTGTTCTGTTTGGGCAGCTTGGGTCATTGGCTTTATAATTGTCACACAAGCCATAAGTGTGTCCAAGTTCATGTGCAGTAACAGAATTAAAGTCTTTTTCTACCACAACTGAATTATTAATAAAATTAAGATAGCCTAAATCTCCAAATTGCCCTGCAGTGCCTTTATAAATGCCATGAAAATCATGCCAATTATTGGGGAGAATACCTACAACCCTGTGTTCTTTTAGGGTAATAGCAAATTTATTTAATTGTAAAAGAAGAAGATTTAATATTAAACTTTCATTTAAACCTAATGAATTGGAATTCCAATCTTTAATACAACTTCCAAACCCTTTTACTGTGCAATAAGTGTTTTCTACTATCCTTTTTTGGGTTTTTTCATCAGAATAGGGAAAAACTGACAACAAAAAATCGTGATGTTGATTAATTTTTTCTTTTAAATCATCAAAATTAACAATTGAACCAGAAAGGCTTTCGTCAAAGTCTACTGGAACATATACTATATGGGTTTCCTTAACGTCTTTAACAATAACATCTTGTTCTTTGATGTTGTTTTCATCTCTTTCTTTATATACTTCATTAGGGTCTATTTCAGCTGATATTGTGTAATCTCCTGCTTCTTCATAAGGATTATCGACGTAAAAAATGAAGTTATAGTCTCCAACAAATTTTTTAGTTTGATTTTTGTCTATTCCATTAAAAGTTAAGGTAAGTTTAACCCAGTTTTCTTCATTTGAATCATTTGTATTGTTTACTCCTACTTTCACTGCTGTTGCTTTCCCCGCCACCAAATCAACGTCTTCTATGACTTGGATTGCCTTAATGAAGTTAATTTTTAAGTCAAGGTCTAACGGATAAATTTGATAGGTTGTTTGATCATCTACCCATCCTCCATTCATAAAGACTCTTACACTCAAGTTATGGTCTCCTATTTCGTCTGGTGCATCCACAAAAAAGTAGTATTCTTTTTGATAGTTTTTAGTTAATTGAATTTGTTGCCAAGAATCAGAAGCCTTTAGTTTGTATTCTGCTTGAGTTGGTCCCTCAAACTGGTTTGCATTTGCATCCAACAGTTTTAATACAACAAGCATTGAATTTCTTTGCTTGAATGACTGGTTTGTTAAAGGAGAAACAATCATCATGTATCCTTTTACGGGAGAACCATCTAACTCAGTTACCCGAATATTGTCAACCCAAATATCATTTATTGCAGTTGAACTAGACCACCCATCAGCTAAAGCTTTAAACCTTAATCTAACAGGAGTTTCGCCTACCTCAAAATTATAGTCAAGATTCTGCCAATCTTTTACTGAATAGCTTAAATACAGAGGAGTGGAAATAACATTATTTAAGTCATCTATTGTTTGAATAAGCGTTGAACAATTATTTACTCCCGAAACATTACAATTACTGTTTTTTTGGTTTCTTAGTGAAACAAAAATTCGTTTATTCTTAAAATACTGTGCAGTAGTAACTGAAACAAAAGGTGTGTTTCCATAACCTTGTGCATTTTCTGTTGCTCTGCCAAAAAAGTACCAGTTTCCATCAAAAGGAAAATTGCCGTCAACAACACTCCTTTTTTCCAATATTGCTGAACCATTAGCATTATTATAATTTTGAGTGGCCCAATAAGTTATGTTCCAATCCGGTTCCTCAAAAGAACCTCCAAAAATCAAAGAACCATCAGAAAACACAGAAGGAAGAACAAAAACAAAAAACAGAACAATCAAGCCAAGCCTAAACTGATTTTTTCCCACCAAACTTCCCCCAACAATTTCTGAAACAAAAAAATATTTAAAGAGAACTATACGGCAAACGACGAAAAACAAGTGCTAACGTTTATATAGTGGTTAATTTATTATTCTTGCATGGAAAAGAAGTTAGTTTATGGCGTAATTGTTTTTGTAATTTTCCTCTTTCTGGCGTTTATTTTGTACGACTCTCTTTTTTCTCCTACTGATAGTATTACTTACCCTAAAGAAATTACACATGAGGAAAAATATTGTGAAAGAGATAATGATTGCAAAATCGTAAATTTAGGATGCTGTCAAGAATTTTCTAATCCAAAACCTGCTGCATTGAACGAAATAGGAAGACAAAAAATTGCAGAATGGAAAACAGAAAACTGTGTTCCTTGTAGAATGGAAGAATCTGTAGTAAAAGATTATACCGTGTTAACAAAAGCAACTTGTAAAGAAAATTCGTGCAAAATAACTTATGAGCCAGGATGCGCTATAATAAGCATGTATTGTTCAGAGAACAACATAGAATTAACTTCAGATCAATTAAATAAATTAGGAATGACAAAAGAAGAAGTTTTAGAGTACTGTGGATGCTAAAAGCTTCGTGTAAATAGTGCTTAAATTAAGCGGTTTTAACACAAGAGTAAGTCAATTCAGTCCAGCCAAAAGCACCAGAATTATAAATAGTGGTTTCCGCTGTTTTTGAAACAGTGGCTTATGCCTAGTTTTTTTCTTTTTTTGCGTTTATTCTTTTATTTCTTTCCAGCTTATTTTTATTTTCTTTTCTTTAAAGTTTTTTTCTTTTTGGCTGCTTTTATTTTTTCTTTTTTAAGCCTTATTTTTTCTTTTTGAATTTTTTTCTTTTCTTTTTGAATCTTTCTTTTTTCTTCCCTGATTTTTTTTCTTGCTTTTTGTTCCTGGAGCTTTTCTCTTGCTTTTTGTTTCCTGATTTTTTCTCTTGCTTTTTCTTTTCTTGCGTTTTCTTTTTCTTTTTTCCTCTGTTTTTCTTCTTCTTCTTTTTGTTTCTGCTCTTCTTCTTCTTTTTTTCTTGCTTTTTCTTTTTCTCTTTCTTCTTTTGGCAATCTAACAAATTTCCTGTACTTGAATTTTGCCCACGGGGGAGGCTGTTTTGACCTTAACCTGAATTCTTCTTCAAGGAGTTTTTTCCTGAGTTTTTCGTCGATTTCAAACATTTCATTCACTTGTTAAAGTGTGCTTTTTCACATTAATAACCCTTACTATCGCCTTATGTATAGGTTATTGCTTGTGTTTTAATTCTATGAAGCAGCCGGCACAGACAAATTTTGCCTTGAAGTCCATTCCAAGAGAATCTTTTTTGCCGCATAAAATGCATTGTTTTTCCTGTTCTTCTTTTGTTGCCCAAGCATATAGGAGTTCCCATGAAGCCCATTTTGGCGCAAACAATTCCTGCATTATTTTTGAATCGTTTTCCTGTATTCTTTTTTTCTGGGTTGCAGTGATTTTTTTGTCAAGGCTTTCCAGCCATTTCACTTTCTCTGAATCCCCTTTTCTTTTCAGCTCTGACAGCACTGATTCAAATGCGTTCATTTTTTTCCTTTCCTTTTTAATTTTGCTGCTGCAGTTTCAATTGCATTCATTTTTTTTCACTCCAGATATATTGTCTGGTTTTTCTTTTTAATTTTGTCTCTTTCAGCGTACTTTAAAAGATAGTAAACAGTGCTTTTTGGGATTCCGGTAAGCTTCCCTATTTTTCTTATGCTTAAATAATCTTTTTTTAATTCAATTATTTTCAGGAGTGAATCAAAGCCTGTTCCTATTGCCCTGCCTCTTCTTGACTCTTCTTTTACCTGAATGCCTTTTTTTTCAATTAATTTTATTGCTTTTGGCTTCATTCTTTTTCTGGTTGAAGAGCTGAAGCTTATTTCTTTTATTTTTCTTTTGCTTAACAGCTCTTTTACTTTTTCTGCTTTAATTGGGCGTATAAAATGGATTTTTTCAGCTTCTGAAGGAATTTTTCTTATTTCTGTTTCAGGGTAAAAAGAGTACTTCATTTTCTTTCACTTTCCTTTTTTTTCCCCATTTTATTTATTCTTTTTGCTATCCCTGTTTCCCCTATTCTTTTGGCTATTCTACTGCCCTTGATTTTTTCATTTAATTTAATGCCATTGATTTTTTCCCTTATTTTCATGTTTTTTATTTTTTTTGTTATTTTTCCTTCCCCTAAGTTTTTTATCCTTGTTTTTATTTTTTCTGTGGGAATCCTCTGCCTTCCTCTTTTCACTGCCCTTGAAGTAATGTATTTTATTCCTTGTGCGATTTCTTTTCCTTTTAAATTGGAGTCAACTTTTTCGTATGCCCCGTTTTTTTCCTGTATTAAGGGACCGCTCCATAAAATGTTTTCTTTTTCTTTTAATGCCTCTAAAACGTTTTCTGCTGTCAGTTCTTTTTCAAACCTTATTTTCATTATTCCTGTGCCAATTCTTTCAGCTGAATGTGCATCGCTTCCTGCTGTGACAAAGCTTGCTTCTTTTCCTAATTCTATTGCCTTAATGCATCTCATTAGTATTTCCTGCCTTCTTGAGTCAAAAGAGTTCTTTATTTTCACTCCGGCCCCGCTTAACCCAATCTTTTTTGAAACAAAATTTTTTTCAAGGAATGAAAGAAAATTAAATGGTTTTGTAATCCATTTAGAGTCATAAAGGAAATTGCTTAATTGTGAAACCAGCCCGTTGTATATTTCCACTCCTGTTTGGTGTTTTGTGATTAATTTTTTTGCTGCACTGGTGCCTGCAAGAAAGCACACTGAGTCATGGTCGTATCCAAACGGGTGGGCAAAACTTAGATAAAATTTTTTTTCTTTCACTATTTCCAGTACTCTTTCAATGTCAACTTTTGTTTCAAGGAATTCGATTTCCTTGTAAATGCTTGCGTCTTTTGCATAAACTATTGCGTGGCCTAATGAAGTGAATAATTCCATTCCAGGGATAAGCAGTACGTTTTCTGGTTTGGTTTTGCTGAGTTTTTCAAAAGCGTCTTTTGGGTTAAAACAGTTGTGTTCTGTTATTGCCACTGCATCAAGTTTTATTTCCTGCACTCTCTTCCAGTAGTCTTCTGGCCTGACATTTTTTTCATTCAAGTGAGTGTGCAAGTCAATTGTAATTACTTTCATTGCATTCAGATTAAAGCCTGGACAATTTAATAAAACCTATCTTTTTCTGGCAGAACAGAACCAAAAGCTTTTTATTCCGGTAAAGCCTTTAATTTAGCACCATAGGGGTTGGCATGCCAGAAAATTTGTTTTTGGGTTCTTTTGAATCAAAATTGTTTTTTTTGATTAAAGAAAACTGGCCTGTCACTTCAATTGAGTTGGCTGAATTATTGGATGAAAACCTTTCTTCGCGTGAAACAAGGAAGAGAGCTTACTCTAAGTATTCTTATTATTTGAAGAAGCTTGTTTCAAAGAAACTGTTGTTTTCAAAGAAATCCGGCAACACTCTTGTTGTCTGGCCTTTGGAAGTTGAAAAATACAGGGTAATTGATTCAATTATTTCTGAAAAGCCTTTGGAGGAAAAAAATGCTAAACAATTACTTCGATAAATTTATTTTTACCGGCCAGGTTAAGTTTTCTAACGGAAACTTTTTTTTGATTGACATTCCTTTCCTTGTTTTTCCTGCTGAAATCCTTGCAGACTTTTTGTTTAATGCCTCTGAAGAAGACTCCAAGAAAATTTATTTTTCTGTCAAAAAATCCATGAAAAAATTTATTCCGCTGCTTCAGGCAAGACCTCCTTATTCAGGCATTTCTTTGGTGAATTTTGTGAGCGAGTTTTTCATTAACTCTGGTTTTGGCCATGTAAGGGTTGTGCATTTTGATGAAGTGAATTCCAGGGCAATAATTCTTGTTTCTTCCAGCCCTTTTTCTGTTTCTTTTAGAGGCAAATCCAAGAAGCCCATTGACCATATTTTGAGGGGCATTATTGCTGGAATTTTTTCTTTTGCGTTAGAAAAAGACTTGGATTGTGTTGAAACAAAATGTGTTTCAATGAATTCATCTGAATGCGAGTTCATTGTAAACAAGAACAATGAATTTGATTTCTCTAAAAAAAACACTCAAGACCAGTTAGACCCAAAAGTTTAATTCAGGAATAGTTTTTTTTCCAGCCAGAAGATTTAAACTAATTCTGTTTTCTTCATTCTTTTTGGAATAGAGAAAGGTTTCTTCATTTGGCATTTAATGCATTCTGCTGTGAAATTTGGTTTTTTTGTCTGTTTTTTTGCTTTTATTGTGAATTTTGCTTTTCCGCCGTATCCTTTTTTGTGTTTTCTTTCAAACCTTCTTGTGCCAAAACTGTTTGCCCTTGCTTTTCTTGTTTTAGCCTGCTTTAATTTATGTTCTGTGTGGGCATTGCATTTTTTGCAGTATAATTTGATTTTTTTTGGTATCTTCATTGTGTTTCACTTTAAAAATTTAATAAACGATTTTGTTTGCTGTCCAGATAAAATCCATTAAAAAAATAGTTTCTTTCTGTTTATTAATAATTCCCTTAGAAACCTTTTTTAAAACCTTTTATATTTTTCTTTCGATCACGTAATTCCCAAATTCTTTTAACAGGTTTTTTGCCTTTCCTTTCTTTAGGAATGGCTCTGCTTCCTTCCAGCTTTTTTTTACCAAATTTTTTGCCTTTTCTTTTGCGTATTCAATTGAATTATATTTTTCCATTATTCCAATTGCTTCGTTGATTGTTTCCTGTTTGCTTGGATGACAAGCAATTATTTCTTCTAATCTTTTTTTGTCTTCTTTGCTTGCTTTTCTTAAAGTGTGAAGCAAAATCAGGGTTTTTTTTCCTTCATGAATATCCTCTCCAAGGCCTTTTCCTTTGCTGAATTCTTCTCCCACTAAATTTAATACGTCATCGTGTATCTGAAAAGCTATTCCAATGCTTTCAGCAAACTTGCCTATTTTTTGTGTTTCTTTTTCATTTGCTTCAGCTAAAATCGCCCCTAATTTAGCGCTTAATCTTGCCAGTGCTCCAGTCTTGTATGCGCACATCTGCAAGTAATGTTCTTCTGTTAAATTTTCCTGATTTTTTTTGTGCCATAAAATGTCCATTCCCTGGCCTGCACTTAATTTCATCATTTCTTTTGCACATAAATCGTAAATTTTTTTTATTGTTTTTTCCTTTAATTTCAGCTTGTTCCTGTAAAGCAAAATCATCGGCAAAAAGTACATTGTGTTTCCTGCGTTGATTGCAATATCCTGTCCAAACAACAAGTGAGTGCATTTTTTGCCTCTTCTTAGTTCGCTTGAATCCTCTATGTCGTCCACCATTATGCTGCCGTTGTGCATGAATTCCGGGAGAACAGTTAATGGCATGATTTTTTTTGTGTTTTTTCCGCCTAATGCCTCAAAGCTTAACATCATTAAGCTTGGCCTCCATCTTTTGCCGCCTCTTTCAAGTAAATCCCATATCGGCTCTGACAGGCTTTTTGTCAGAGTTTTTTCATCTAATTTGAATTCTGCTTTATCTAAAGCGTTTTCAAGCCATTTTTTTCCGAGTTTTTTTGGAAAAAACTTTTTCATTTCAGCGTTAATTATTTCACTGTTTTTTTCCATGTATTCTTTGAAATCCATTTTTTATCACAAAATTTTTTGTTGCTTGTTAATTTAAAGATTTCTTTTCGTCATAAGCCGAAAAAAATTGCATGTTATTTTTTTGAAAGAATTAATAAAACTGAAAGCAATGCAATTATTATTCCTGCAAAACCTGTTTCATCTAATGCCGTCTGGCTTATTGAATCGCCTAAAACATAAAAGTATGCTATTTGAGTGTTATTTAACGGCCTTGTATCAAGTTCCTGGAACCCTTCATCTGGAGTCCAGTAAATTGTTGCTGTAACAGTATACAATTCATTTTTGTTTAAGTATCCTGTGTCATAAAAAATCCTGTTAAAAACTGTTTTTTCGAAATACAGGTGTTCGATTTGAGATAATTCTGCTACCTCGTTTCCAGCTGAATCAGTTATTAAAACAATTATTGTTGCGTTTTGGATTCCCTCTGGCTCTGGTAATCCTAAATCTGTTACAATTGAAGTGAATCCAAGCAAGTCTCCTTTATTTACTTTCACGTGGTCTTCTGGCAATACAATGAATGCAGTGCTTGTTCCGATTTCTTTTTTTTCCTGTATTCCGAGTTCTCCGCCCAGCGCAGTGCCTGCCTTTTCGCATCCCTTTGAACCGCATACTGTGTTTTGGTCTGGGTTCCATACTGCATCAAAATAATTTGTTATTGTAACTGAGTCAGTTCTCAGCAAGTCGTTTGGAGTGTATACTTGGAACATCATTATTGCCGGCAACCTGAAAACAGGGTAATTGCTTAAATAAATTTGTGGGGCAAAAAGATGGCTTTTAGTGCAGGTTAAATGAGAATTAATTTTCCATCTGGTTTCAGTTTCCTGGATTAATTCAGTTTGCTCTGTTGTGCAAGAGACATCCCCCGGAATACTCCATAACGAAAAGGCTCCCACTCCGGTTGTTTCCCTGAAATAAAACAGGTTTACATCAGTTATTTCAGTGTATTCTGGCGAGTAATTGTCTATTATTATATTTAAGTCTATTCCGCCATAGTTCCCGAACAGTAATCCGAATAAAGTGCTGTCTGTCTGGTTTGTTTTCATGCCCAATACTTGAATGTTTAAGTCTAATACAATAAAATTCAGGTCTATTCCAATTTCATAATCTGTTCCGTTAGAGTATTTTCCTGTTGAAGCCAGTGTTATATTGTGTGTTCCTGGCTCGCATGAAAGAGTTGAAGTTTTTTCAATTATGTTAAAGTCATTTCCAGAGTATACAAGCGAGTTAATTGTGTTATTGTAAGGGCATACTGGGTTTTGGATTGAAGTAAATGCCTCTGATGAATTCACTGTTGTTGTGCTTGCAGTTTCTTTTCCTAATCCTGTTCCGGTGTTTTTTATTATTGTAAAAGTTTTTGTTTTAATCTGTGACAGCCTGTAATCAAAGTTTTGTTCTGTTCCCTGGTATTCAATCCAGATTGGCTGGTTTATTCGTGTACTGTGCAAGGATTCACTCCAGTTTGTGTCCCAGCCTACGTTTGATAATTCAATGAATTCAGGGTACTTTGAATTGACTTCAATTTCTTCGTTGTTGTCTGAAAAATATGTTAAAAACACTTCGTGGTTTATATTGCCGTCTGAGGTTGCTGCTTTAACTACAACTGCTTTGATTCCTGTTTGAGTGCAGGTTAAACTTATCTGCGAGCTTGCATTTGGTGTTCCGATTCCTGTATCCTGTTGTGTTCCGGTAAAATTACAGCCTTTGAATGGAATAGTCCATTCAATTGAATTAACATTTTTTCCTAATGGAGCGTTTGCTTCAACATTTAATTCTGCTTTTTCTGGCGAGGGG
>JBDRFE010000053.1:0-12903 GCA_043819075.1 archaeon | reverse complement strand
TTTAAAAATAAAGAAAGCTTAATTTAAGCATGGATTCAAAATTTTTATTGCTATTTTTTGTTTTGATTGTAGTTCTTTTTAGTGGTTGTACTATTGAACCTGCAAAGAAAATAAATTCTTCTGATTATTCTGAACATGTTGGAGAAAGGGTTCAGGTTGAGTTTGAAAGACCTGAAGGTGGGCTGTGCCCTAGTGGAAGCGGCTATTTTGGTTTTGATGAATGTATAAAAGAAAATAATAGGATTTTTGATTTTCGAACATTAGAAAATATTTGCTGGAATTTTAATGAATTTGAAAAACCAAAATATTGTAAAAAAGGGATTGCTGAAGGAACTGTAATTAAAGATGAATATTGTTTTAGTGAAAGCGACCATGATGTTTGTCTTGAGAATTCAACTGATAAAACAATGGTGCCTCAATATGGATTAGATAACGCTGTTTTGATTTCTTGCGAAGAAGACTGTGAACAAAACTTGTGTTGGGAACAATGCTGATATTTTTGGTTTGATTTATTGCTTTTTTTTATATATGCTAGTTTTATATCCGACAACGAAAAATATATTTATGTTATATTTCTTTAGTGATTAATTCTATATATGAGGGTTTTTCCGGAAAGTAAAGCAGTTTTTATTTTTTGGTAAGGTTTTTGTTTCTTATTTTTTTGACTGTCAGAATTGCTGCAAAAGATACTGCATACCAGAAAATTAAATCTATTGTAAGGTAATTGAAATCAACTTTGTTTGTTGTTTCACAACTGTATTCTTCAGCTATTAAAGGTAATTCTTCAGAAAAAGTTAAAGGAAAGCCCATTGAATTAAAACAACCGCATGGGGAGCATAATGCAAACAAATAAGGGTCAGACAAGTATGAAGAAAAATAAAATAATATGATAAATAAAACAGAAAAAACTACAAATTCTTTTTTGTCCATGTATTGATATTGTTTGATTTAAATAAAAACTTTTCTAATTGTTTTTTGTTGCTTTTGGTTTGATTTATTGCTTTTCTTTATATATGCTAGTTTTATATCCGACGACGAAAAGCTTTTATATGTCATGATACTATCATGATATGACATGAATAATCATGATATGTTTGAAGAGTTGTTGAAGAGCAGGGAGCAGGCAAAAAAGCTTTCCCCTAAATTCGATGAACTAACTTTAGACATTCATGAGATATTCCAGCAAAGCAAGGACCCGTTCTTTGTTTCAATGCTGTTATTTAAGCTGGCACAGGAAAGAGAAGCAACAAACAAAATCCTGAATGAAATCAACGACAAATTCGACAGAATAATGCTTGAACTCAAGACAAAAAGCCTGCCTGAAACAAAAGAAGAAAACTCTTTTGTTTTGCTTGCAGACCAAGACAAAAAAATAATGGACTTGATTTCAAAAAAGAATGCAGTTAATGCAACAGAAATTCAGAAAGAACTCAACTACAAGGGAATCAACGCTGCCTCGCAGAGATTAAACAAGTTATTCAAGGAAGGCTACCTCAAAAAAGCTCAGTCAGGAAAAAAAGTTTTGTATTTCCTTAAGCAGTAAGAAAGGTTTTGATAAAACTTTTCTCAAAAGTTTTGCTTACTCCCACCATTTGTGCCAGGCTGTAAAACCGCTTTTGACCCCCTATGGTTTTCAGCTTGGCGCAAATACGCTTAATTCCTTGATTTCCAATACCAAGAAAAAAAGGAAAAAATTTTTGCCATAAAATTAAAAAATCCTTTGCCTAAACCTTTTCCAAAAGGTGCGACTTAAACCAAAAAGGTTTAAGTGCAGAACAAAATCAATGATTTTGTTGCTGTAACAAAACTAGCAGAATCCATTGGAGCGCTTTGCCAAAAAGCAAAGCGCCTTCAACTACTTTTAAATTATTAGACAATGTAGCTGGACTGAGCGAAAGCGAATGTCCTGCGCTGACACCAACGCCAGTGGCAGTTGGTTACCATTTTTCTATTTCAATTATTCTTGTTTCAATAATTCTTTTAAGCATTTTTTCAGTTATTTCCAGATCCTTGTTTAAGTATTCTTTTATTTTTTCAAAGTTTCCTTTAATGCATTCTTCTGCTACTTGAGAGCCATCCATTTCATGCAGTTCAATTCCCATGAATTCTCCAAATTCTTTTAGTTTTCCTCTTGTCTGGCCGTACCTGAAAGCAGAGACTTTTTCTCTTAAATCAATTACATCCTTTAACACAAACGGCTCGATTACCACATTATTAATGAAGCTTCTTGTAACCAGTACAGGCAAATCAAAGTCTTTTACATTAAAGCCGACTATTTTTGTTTCTTTTTTCTTTTTTTTTATTTCAGCCAGTTCTTTCCAGAATTCCTCTAACATTTTTTTTTCGTTTTCATCCTGCAATATAATGTTTCTTGAATTATGCCTTAATCCTATTGCAACTAATTTTGAGTCAATTGGATTAATCAGTTTTTTTCTTTCAGTTTCGCTTAACTCCAGGTAACCCTCTAATTTTATCGGGCAGGTTTCTGTGTCTAAAACAATGTATTCCATAAAAGATTTCTGGTTGAAAGAGTTTTTAATGATTATTAAGCCTTGTTTCCGGTGAAACAAAACTATTTAATTAAGGTTCATTATTTTATTACAGAGACTATGGCAATAGATTTTTCTGAAAAACACACTGTGCTTGGAAGAAGCTTAAATGACTTAGAAAAATACAGGGAAAAAGGCACTGCCTACATTGGAAAAATTGTAATGAGCTCTGGCGAAAGGCCTGTTCTTGGAAGAAAAATTTTGCTTGATATTGCAAAACCACACGTTGTTTTAATCTGCGGAAAACGTGGCGGTGGAAAGTCATATGACATCGCAGTTTTATTGGAAGAATTTGCAAGACAGCCTGTTCACATCAGAAAAAGGATTTCAGTTATTGCAATAGATACTGTTGGAATCTTCTGGACTTTAAAGGTGCCGAACAAAGAAGAAAAAGCTGAATTATTTAACTGGGATTTGGCTCCGGATAAAACTGATGCAAGGGTTTTGGTTCCAAAAGGAAAGCTTTCTTTTTATAGAGAAAAAAAGATTCCTGTGGACGGAGCATTTACTTTAAAGGTTTCAGAGCTTGAATCAGAGGAATGGCTTGCCTTGTTTAATTTAACCTGGAAAGAGCCTGAAGGGGTATTGCTTTCTCGGACAATTGATTCAGTTAAAGAAAAACTTGGAACATTATATGACATCAAGAAAATTATTTCTGCAGTTGAATCAGACAAGAATTCAGACAAAAATGCTAGAGATGCAATAATCGGAAGATTAAAGGTTGCTGAAAGCTGGGGCTTGTTTGAAAAAGAAGGAACAAAAATAAGAGACCTTGCAGAGCCGGGAAAAATCACTATAATTGATGTTTCTGCTTACAGGCAATCCATTGGAATGGAGGGCACTAGAGAAATAATTGTTGCTTTGATTGGAAAAAAATTGTTTGAAGAAAGAATGCTTTACAGAAAAGAAGAAGAAATTAAATTAATCCAAGGCGAAAAAAAAGAAAGTGATATGCCTATTGTCTGGATGTTAATAGATGAAGCTCATATGTTTATGCCAAAAGACAGGGAAAGCATTGCATTAAAAGTTTTGTTGGAGTGGGTGAGAGTTGGCAGGCAACCCGGGCTTAGTTTAGTTCTTGCAACCCAGAGGCCTGACAAGCTTCATCCTGACTGTATTTCCCAGTGCGATTTATTTATTTCCCATAGAATGACTTCCCAGCCAGACATTGAAGCTGTTTCTGCTTTAAGGCCTTCTTATATGCACCAGAATTTTGACAAATATTATCAGGAAATGCCGCGCTCTAAAGGCTTTGCATTAATTTTGGATGACAATACAGAGAATTTGTGGATGATTAAAATCCGCCCTCGTTTTTCCTGGGACGGAGGAATGACTGCTTCGGCTTTCACTGAGTGATTTTATAGAGAGATAATATGGACAAAAAACCTAAGAAAAATATTGTTATTACCAAAAAAGAGCATGACGAATGGCATAAAAAGCATAAAGATTATGACGAAAAAGACAATGAAGAACACGAACTTTGCCACAAAAAAATGGGAATTACAGTAATAAAAGAATAGATAACTCAGCTAGCTGATTTTGCAAAAAAAAGCAAATAAAACTCTTTTTAACAATAAACACTTATTGGTTTTATAGACAATGATGAGGTTAAAACTATTGATTATAGCAGACGCCCCACAATTAATTAAGCATATAAATCAGTAATGATTAATATATGCCATGGTGCAAATAAAACGAGAAGGAATTATTTTAGAACCAACTGAATTAGAGTTTGAAAATAAAGGAGTATTTAATCCAGCGTGCATTAGGAAAGGAAAACATGTGCATATGTTTTACCGTGCCTGGAATAAAGAGAACAGATCAACAATAGGTTACTGCAAGCTTGACGGGCCTTTAAAAGTTATAGAAAGATCAAAGAAACCATTTTTGTTTCAAGAACAAGATTTTGAGTATAATCTTGAAGATCCAAGAATTGTTTTTCTTGATAAAAAATATTATCTCACTTATGTTGCTTACGACGGCAAAAACGTGCACATAGCTTATGCAACAAGCACTGATCTTAAAAAATTTGAAAAAAAAGGGTTAATCTCGCCTCAAATAACATATCATGCAACAGCAGACATATTGCGTGCCTGCAGTTTGAGGCTGAAAGACAGGTACTTTCTTTTTGAATCACATTTTATGGATGTAGTTGGCGAAGATGCATTGTTATGGGACAAAGATGCATTCTTGTTTCCGAAAAAAATTAATGGAAAGTTTGCTTTGGTTCACAGAATTCTTCCAGACATACAGGTAATTTATTTTAATGATTTTAAGGACCTTACACTGGACTTCTGGAAAAAGCATTTTGCAAAATTATATGATTTTACAATCCTTGAATCAAGGCATTGGTATGAAAACAGGAACATCGGCGGTGGCTGCCCGCCAATTGAAACAGATAAAGGCTGGCTTTTGATTTATCATGCAGTAGATGATATGAACCAGGGAAGAATTTACAGGGCAGGAGCAGCTTTGCTGGATAAAAAAAATCCTACAAAAGTAATAAGCCATTTACGGGAACCGCTTTTTTCTCCTGAAGAAGAATGGGAGAAAAAAGGCAATGTAGATAATGTTGTATTTCCCACTGGCACAGCAGTGTTTGATAACCGGCTTTACATTTATTATGGCGCAGCAGATAAAAAGATTGGAGCAGTTTCTCTTGACCTAAAAGAACTTGTAAATGAATTGTTGGCTAGCAAAAACAAGCCATAGTTTTTGTGATACATTCAAATCAGAAGAAACATAAAGTTGAATTTAATCCCTTTAATTATTTTTTGCTTTAATCTTATATAATGGAAAAACAAAAGCACAGCAAAAAGAAATCTTTGGGAATATTATATATGGGAACATTCCCTCCAAGAGAATGTGGTATAGCCACATTTACCAGGGACTTAACAAATGCAATGGATAAAAAATTCTCTCCTATAATAAAATCAAGGATACTGGCAATGAATGATAACTCTACTGCAACTTATAATTATCCCAAGAATGTTCTGTTGAATATTAGCGATGATAATATTTCTGAATACATTGACACAGCAAAAAAAATCAATAAAATGGATTCAATCAAGCTGGTTAATATCCAACACGAATTTGGCATTTTTGGAGGGCAGTGCAAAGATTATCTAAATGCTTTTCTTGATACAATAAACAAGCCAGTGGTAATTACATTTCATTCTATTTTACCAGAGCCTGACAGCAAACTAAAAAAAGTTGTCCAATGCCTTGCGAAAAAATCATCCTGCCTTGTTGTAATGACAAAAAACGCTGTTGAAATTCTCAGAAACGATTATGGAATAAAAACGCCTATTGAGGTTATTCCTCACGGCATACCAACTGTTTCATTTGGCTCTAATGCAAAAGAAAAGAAAAAGATTGGCTATAAAAACAACATCATTCTTTTAACTTTTGGAATGCTTAATGCAGGCAAAGGCTGTGAATATGTTATTGATGCACTGCCTAAACTCACAAAAAAATTCTCTAATCTCTTGTATTTAATTGTAGGGGAAACACATCCAATTGTAAGGCAAAATGAAGGAGAGAAATACAGGAATTTTCTTAAAAATAAAGTAAAAGAATTAGGCCTTCAGAAAAACGTAAAATTTTACAACAAATATGTCAAGTTAAGTGAAATAGTACAATACCTAAAGGCAGCTGATATTTATATTTGTTCAAATAATGATCCATACCAGGCAGTAAGCGGAACTTTGGCTTATGCAATGGGCTGTGGCAGGGCAGTTATCTCCACACCTTTTGTGCATGCAATAGAAGCAGTCAATCCAAAAAGAGGGATTTTAGTTGAATTTAATAATCCCCATTCATTTGAAAATGCAATCATGAAACTGTTGTCAGACCCAAAATTGAAAGAGAAAATGGAAAGGAACGCATACTCTTACACAAGGCATATGACTTGGCCTAATATTGCATTATCTAATATAAAGGTGTTTAACAAATATGCTGGACTACCTAAAATATAAAAAAACATTTCCTGAAATTAAGCTAAGCCATCTAGTGAAACTTACAGATGATTTTGGAGTTATCCAGTTTGCAAAGAATATAAATCCTGATACAGATTCCGGATATTCTTTGGATGACAATGCAAGGGCAATTATAGTCTGCTGTATGCATTATTCTATTTCAGAAAATAATAATAAAATAAATCTGCTTAAAACATATATTGATTTTATTGAACACGTTCAGCAGCCTGATGGAAAATTATGTAACTTTGTTGATTATAATAAAAAAGTAAATTTAGAACAATGGTCTGAAGATGCTCATGGAAGGGCAATCTGGTCTCTTGGTTTTTTGATTTTCACTAAAGGCATTTCTCAGGAATTAAAAAATAAAGCTGATCAAATATTTTGCAGGGCGCTAAATGCAATAAAAAACATTAAGTCCCCTAGAGCGGTTGCATTCATAATCTTAGGATTGTATTTTTACAACAAAGCAAGGCCTTTGCCTGAAAATATTTCCAGAATCCGTGAATCCGCTGATCATCTGATTTCATTGTATAACGATAATTTTTCTAATGAATGGCATTGGTTTGAGAGTTATCTTACTTATTCCAACAGCAAACTTTCTGAAGCACTTTTTTATTCTTATCTTGCCACTAAAGACAAAAAATATTTAGAGATTGCAGAATCATCACTTGATTTCTTGGTTTCTATTACTTTCAAAAACGGAGTGTTTTCTCCTGTTGGAAGCAACGGATGGTATAAAAAAAACAACCAAAAATCAAGTTTTGCCCAGCAGCCAGTGGACACTGCTTCAATGGTCCAGACACTTGTTTTGGCTTATAATATAACAAAAAAAGACAGCTATTTAGGGAAAGCAATTACTGCATTTCAATGGTTTCTGGGGAAAAACGTTTTAAATCAGGCAGTTTATAATGAATCAAATGGAGGCTGCCATGATGGTTTGGAGGAAATTTCAGTTAATATCAATCAGGGAGCAGAATCAACAATTTCTTATCTTATGGCAAGATTATCTTTAGCTTTATTTTTAAAGGAATCAAAAAGCTCACCCATATTTTCTTGAACGCGTCTACAAAGTTGTTTTTCTTTTAGCTGCTGCCAGTTTATTACATAATCTCTCCAACTCAAAGCTCTAAGTTTTTTTGAATGAACTCCAAAAAATACAAGAATCTCACTGTCTTTCACATAACCGTTTTTGTTTTGGATTATTAAATGAGGTATTTCACTCAAATATTTTCTGCCTAGAGCCATGTATGCAAGCATGGAGTGATGCCCGTCAAACAAAACCCATTTCTTGTTGCAAGTTTTTACTAATTTTACATTAGGCAAATCTAAATCAGATAAAATGTCTTTTCCTGTTTTTATCTGGTTAATCATTGATGTTATCTGGGGAATGTTTTTTATGCCGTTGTTGTTATGCAGGTTTATGATCTTTCTCAACAATACCTTCCCTGCAGTCTTTTGTTTATTTGTTTTTTTTGTCTTTAAAAATATTTCTTTTCTAAAAAAATCCACTGTGTCATAAATAGTCATATTTTTTTTTGTGAAAGGAATTTTGTATACAAAAGCGGTTGCTGGATTTCCTTGAACTGAATTTTGCGGATGAATTAATTTTATAATCCTGTAATTCATATGTGCCAAAAAAATATGAGCCAGCAACAATATTAAGGATAACTTCTATACATCTCTATAGGCAATGATGAGATTAACAGCGCGAATTAGCTAATATATAATCATATATTCAATTTTGATATTTCTGAAAAGAATTAGCATTCCACTGAAATAAGACAACCCATATCGTCAAGTTCCATGCTTTTTGGCTCGTATTCTCCTTCAACACACTTCATTGCTTCCTGTAACAATTCATCACTAGGATCAAGACAGTTAGCTGGCTGCCCTTTCTTTATTTGAATTTTAACTGACTCAATTTTGGTAAGACACTTAAAAGCAGTAATGCATTTCTTGTCATCTCTTTCCTCATAAACTAATCTTCCCTGTGACTGGCACTCGTTCCTTTCCTGTTCATTCATCATCTCTGGTTTTGCACAATAAAAAGGTTCCATGCATTGAGGATAAAACGATACTCCTGAAGATTCTTTCTCAATTTTTTTCAGCTTAAAGTCATTGTCCATATCCATTTTAGGTGTTGTCATTGAAACAACATAAGGCAAACCAAGCTTGTTGTCTAAAGCAGTAACGCAGTAAACTATTTCACCACCAAAACCCATTCCACCTTTTAAGTTTACGCTGAATTCAGTGCAAGGCACAGCATGTTTTGTTGAAACTTCTTTTTTTATGATTGAAAGGTCGCCCAATAAATCTCCAACAGCCATTGTCGGATAATAAATGTCCTTTAAAATTGTCGGAATATCTGATTCCCATACTTCAGAGGAACTAAAATTTTTTCCGTTAGAAGCAAATATTAAATTAAGTTGTGAAATTAAATCATATTCTTCTGGTCTCCGTGATTTTGCATCGTCAAATGTTAAACCTGATTTTCCAGTGCCTTCTGAAACACCGAACTCGCCATTATCCAAATAAAGAGTAAACTTGGCCCAGTACTCATGCTCTGGTGGCGCACCTTCTTCATAAGAATTCAGCACACCAACAATTGCATCTCTCCCAGAACATTTTATTTGTTTTTCAAGATAATACACTATATATCTGTCAAATTTTTGTTTATCCTCTTTGTACATTGGAATTGTGTATGTGAGTTTCACAGGCAAATCAATTTCTTTTTCTTGTGGTTGCTGATTTCCATTAATTAGAGATTCATCAGCCAACTCATCATTACTTGTATTATCAGATTCAGATGGTTCAGTACATCCAAAAAATAAAATTAACAAAACCACAACTGCAAAACACAATTGTTTCATGTGTATCTTAAGAATCAAACTTATATTTAAAACTTTTTAATCATACAAAATAGGCGATGATGAAGTTAAAACTATTGAATGTTATAGGTAATGATAAATTAATTCTGATTGTGTTTTGAATGCTATTTCAAGGTTTCACAAGTGAACAACAAAGAAAACATTTAAAAGATTTTACTGTCTTTTAGGTTTAGGTGGTTGAGTGAAGGTCAGAGATGTTTATGAAAAAAATTCTGGTTTTGTAGATAAAGTTTTTGAAGATGATAGCATTGAAAAAGTCATTGAAGTAATGGCAGAAAATAAATCCACCAGAACAGTTTTTGTGATTGACAAAAAAATGAATTTAGTCGGAGTAATAACAATCAAGGAAATTTTTGGCCAGATATTTAATAAAATGAAACCCAAAATACTAAAAATATTTAATAAAAAAAAGGATTTAAAAGCAGGGGATATAATGAAAGTTGTGATATCTGTTTCATTAGATGATGATTTAGATGATGCTTTTCGTGCAGCCATTGTATCTGGCCTGCAAGACCTTCCTGTTTGTGAAAAAGGAAAAATTGTTGGTGAGTTGGACTGCTTTGAGCTTTTAGATGGTTTGATTGCAGAAGACAAGAATTACTTCAAAGAATAATCTTGTTCATAACCGAATTCCTTGTTTTTTTAACCAGTTCAACTCAAATAGGAAAAAAAGATTTATTAAAGTCCTGTTATACTGCTGTTTTTCCCATTCCCTTGAAAATCTTCGGATCAAGAATTATAGTCTGTGTTTTTCCTGTTTGTAAAAAATTTTAGCGCTTCAAGAAAGATGAACGCACTGAACGCTGCTGATATGCAGATTAGCCAGTCAAACAAATTCAGTGTTGTGAACTCAAATATTTTTTGGAAAAAAGGGACATACATCGCGATTAATGTTGTTATGGCTACAATAGCTGTTGTAGGTAGCATCCATTTGTTTGTGAAAAGCCCGATTTTGTGTATTGGTTCCTCAAGTGACCTGAAGCCGGAAGGGATAAAAACCACCATGCTAACTATTGTTGCAAAGACCATTGTTCTTGCCCTTTCAATGTTTGTTGCCGGATCTGCATGGATGAATACTGCAAGGGCTGCCAGAGCCATGAATACAGCCATGCTTAATATTATTGTTGTGTTCTTTTTTGTCAGAAATCTTTCTTTTGGGTTTCTTGGCGGTTTTTGCATTATTCCTTTTCTCGCTGGTTCGGCTCCGAGAGCCAGAGAAGGCATTACTTCGTCAAAAGAGTTTATGAATAAGATTTGCAGAGCGAGCAGTGGCAGGAAATTAAAATTAAAGAACGCTATGCCTATGAATATTAAAATCACTTCAGTGAAATTTCTCGAAAGCAGGTAAGTTGTGAATTTTCTTATATTTTCGTAGATTGTTCTGCCGCCCCTGACTGCATCCACTATTGTTGCAAAGTTGTCATCTATAAGAATCATGTCCGCTGACTCTTTTGTGACATCAGTTCCTTTTATGCCCATTGCTATGCCGATGTCAGCCTTTTTTACTGCCGGCGCATCGTTTATGCCATCTCCAGTCATTGCAACAATATGCCCCTTTTTCTGCAGGACTTTAACGATTCTCATTTTATGTTCTGGGTGTGTTCTTGCATAAACCACTGTTTGTTCAACAATATTTTCAAATTCTTCGTCATTCATTTCATCTAATTCTTTTCCAGTAATTATTCGCTGGTTGTCGTCATTTAGAAGCCCAATCTCTTTTGCAATTGCTTTTGCGGTGTGCTCGTTATCGCCTGTAATCATCACTGTTTTTATTCCCGCGGTTTTGCATGTTTCAATTGCATGCTTCACTTCTTCTCTTGGAGGGTCAATCATCGCGGCCAAACCGAGGAAAACAAGATCTTTTTCAATGTTTTCCGGAGTGAGAGGCAGTGAAATTTCTTTATAGGCAAAACCCAATACTCTAAGAGCATTGCCTGCAAACTGTTTATTTGCATTCAGGATTTTCTCTATCTCTTCTTTTGAAATCTTTTCCGTTTTTCCGTTCTTTTGAATGAAACCACATTTTTCCAGAATTGTTTCAGGTGCGCCTTTGGCAAAAACCGTTTTTTCTTTTCCGGTTTGATTGACGCAGCTCATCATTTTTCTTTCGCTGGTAAAAACGATTTCTTCAAGCCGCTGGTTTTTTTCTTCCAAGTCATCCTTCCATTCCCCTGCTTTTGCAGCCAAAACAACCAAGGCTGCTTCTGTTGGATCACCAATCGTTTCCCAGTTCTCTCCTTTTTTCTCAAGGAACGCATTGTTGCATAAAGTGCCTGCCCTCAACATCAATGAGATTGTTCTGTTGCTTTTTGTATCAATTTTTTGTCCATTAATAGAGAACTTGCCCTTTGGTTCATACCCAACGCCAGTAACATCAACCACACTGTCATTAACAAAGATTTTTTCCACTGTCATCTCGTTTTTAGTCAGCGTGCCTGTTTTGTCCGTGCATATTACTGTGGTGCTTCCAAGAGTTTCAACTGCAAGCATTCGTCTTATTACTGCATTATATTTGGCCATTTTGTGCATCCCTACTGAAAGAGTAACTGTCAGCGTTAACGGCAGGCCTTCCGGGACTGCTGCAACAGCAAGAGCCAAAGCCACAACAAGCATTGATGCAACTGGTGCCCCTCTTAGAATGCCCAATAAAAATATAAGAGCGCAGACCACTAAAGCAATCATTGCGATTGTTTTCGCCAATCGCGTTATTTTTATCTGAAGAGGCGTTTTTTCTTCTTCCTCCTGAATCATTTCAGCAATTTCCCCTATTTTTGTCTGCATTCCTGTTGCAAAAACAACTGCTTTGCATTTTCCGCGAACAATACTCGTGCCTGCAAAAACTATGTCTTCTATCGCTTTTTCCACAGCCTGACTTTCACCGGTTAAGGTCGACTCATCTGCTTTTAGGCCAATAACTTCCAGTATTTTTGCGTCTGCCGGAACCTTGTCGCCTGTTTCCAGCAACAGTACATCGCCTGGAACGAGCTCTCTTGTAAGAATTTTCTTTACTTTATTGTTGCGAATAACTTTGGTTGCTGATTTCACTATTTTTTTCAAGGAATCCATTGCTTTTTCTGCCTTGAACTCCTGAATAAACCCGGCGGCGATTATAAAGATTATGATGAATAATGTGGCCCAAAAGCTCAGAATCTCTCCAATAAGATAAGATGTAGAAGCCGCCGCAAACAGAACCCAGACCATAAAATTGCCAAACTGCCTTAACAAAATTTTTGCAGGCGTGACTTTCTTCTTTTCTTTTAATTCGTTGAAGCCGTATTTCTCTAATCGGTTTTCGGCTTTTTCTTCTGTCAGGCCGGTTGAACAGCTTTCAAGCTGTTCCAAAACCTCTTCAACTTTCATTTTAGCAAACTCTTGCATTAACACAGCGCCTTAAATTATTGAATGCCAATAACACTTTTAAATAGTTTCATGATTGTGCAAGTTGGAAATGCGGTAAATGAGTTTTTATCGGCAATGATGAGGTAA
>JBDRFE010000052.1:0-16336 GCA_043819075.1 archaeon | reverse complement strand
AGGATGCTGTAAGCAATGTGAAGGAACAGCTTGACTCTCTTTCAGGCGGGGCAAAAAGCTCTGATTTGGTTCAGGCAACATTTGATTCTTTTGGTTTTTCAAGGGGAATGATGCAGGGCATTAGATTGTTTTATTTTTGGGTTGCAGGCGGAAGCATTATTGATCCAACTGAATACAAGACAACAGGCAAAACTGTGATAAAAGGAACTAATGGCCAGACAGTTGTATCAGATAATGCAGCAGGCCAGTTAACTGTTGACGGCGAACCAGTCCTAACATCAGAAGACCATGTAAGATTGGCTTCAACTAATCTGGCTATTCCTGCAATTGAATACCCTCAGGATCTGACTCTTGCAAGGCTTTCAGGTAATCCAGATGAATTAGTTTTTGAATTAAAGCTTTCTTCTGGAGGAGAAACAGCTGACTTGATTGTAAAAGAAGCACAATTGCTTGACTGCATTAAACAGGGTGTAATGAAACAAACCGGCCTTCCATTGAATTCAGATAATTTAAGCGAGGCTTTCGGCAAATTCAAGGACTTAAAGACTAACTCGCATGCAAGTGTTTTTGTTTCTGATGGTCAGATTATTGCTGAAGGAATTCCAAGAAAAATTGCTTTCCAGAATCCTGGATTAGAGGTTTATGGCGACAGAAGCGTTAAATTAATTAATTCAAAGGACTCTGACCCGGATATTGGCTTGCTTGAAGCAGTTTATTTTGATAACGGCTTTATTTTGTATAAGCCTGAAACAAATGAATTTATTTTTTGGTTAAAGCACCATGAAAAAGGAATACTAGAGCAAAATGATGTTTCTGGCTTAAAAGTTACCCCAAAAACCCAGACTAATGCTGTTACCGGCTGTGAAGAATATGTTTTTGACTTAAGTGTTTTAGGTGACCTTGATTCTCCTTTAAACCAGGAGAAAGTAAAATTATTTAACCAGTCACTGCAGAAAATGGGTCCGTTTAATACATTCAAGACAGACAAAAAAACTTATGTTTTTTATGAAGATGAAGACTGTGTTGCTCACTTAAAAATAATTAACAATGAAACAGGCGAAGTAGAATATGATGCGCCGATTGATTCCATTAATTCAACTAATGATGGGTTTGAAGTAAAAACTGCTGACGGCCAGACACATGACTTTGGTTTTTCCACTGAAGACGGAAGGCCTTTCCTTGATTACAATGGAGTAAAAGAACTGCTGAGAACAATCGGCGGCTTAAACGGAAGCATGTGGTATGATCCTGACAAAGGATTATGGTATGCAGAGAACGCACAACTGCTTCCATTGCTTGACTTGTTCAGAACACAAGGACTTAAAGCAATAGTTGAGGATGACACTGTTAAAGGAGTTCCAGGCCAAAATGTAATGAACATTAATTTGAATGATAAAACCGCAAACAATCCTTATAATCTGCCTTCGCTTCCTGAAAATCCAATTGCATTGGCTTTGTTTGTTCTTGGTTTAATTTCTTTTATGCTTTTCGTGCAATTCAGTTTCAGAAAAAAATAGTTTTTGCTTAAATTTTTTTATTTGACCTATTCATTTCTGCTTCTTTTTCTTTCCAGTATTCAAGCCTTCCCCTGTATCTGTCAAGAATGATTTGGGTGTTTGCTTTCATCAGCCAGTGTTTTTTTGCATAATGTTCCCTTAATTGTCTTATTGTAGCTATCTGGAATACTTTTGATGGATTCACCGGAATATTTGTTAATCTTTGTAATCCAAGGCTTTTCCATAATGCCTCAAACTTGTTTCCTAGTGCTTTCTGGAATATTGATTCCCAGTTCATTTTTCTTGCCATTTCAGGGGCTCTTCTTTCTATTTCAGCTATTCTTGGCTCATGCCCTCTAAGAAAATTAGGGTCGTTTGCCCATGCAAGATTATTTTTTTTTGCTTCAGCTTTAGCTCTTTCATATTCTGCAGGATTTCTCTTTAATTTTTTTATTTCATCCATTGAATATAAACCCATTTTTTTTCTGAATGCATGGTCATTTATTACTAACATAGTGAATTTCTGGAATTTCACTGCAGCCTCTAATGCTTCAACCTGCTTTAAATTGTCTCTTATTTTTTCCCTTAATTCGTGTTCTTTTTTGTGTGCTTCATCTGCAATAAATTTTTTTCTTTCGTCTTCAAAGATTTCTCGCACAGTTTTTTCCCTGTGTTCATGAGCTGAATGGGATGCAGTTTCATGAGATGAATGAGAATCTGAATGGGCTGTTTCCGCTTGTGCATGCGGTGCTGTTTTTTTTCCTGCTGTTGTTTTTTTTGCTCCTGTTTTTGCAGTTGTTTTTCTTGGAACAGGCTTTTTTGCAGCTGGTTTTTTTGTTGTTGCTGCTTTTGGTTTAGCAGTTTTTTTAGCGGTTTTTCTTGTCTGAACTGTAACTTTTATCGGATGATAGAATACGTGTGTTCCCCCGCTTTTTCCAACGCCGCCTAAAGATTTTGGTTTAACAGGTTTTTTGGGCATATTATCATTTAATTAATGGCTTTTCTATTTAATAAATTTTTATGTGTACATTGGCGTGTGGCTTTCAAATTTGTCTACTTTGCCTGATGTTTTCCTGAGGTTTTCGAAATGCGTTAACAACTCTTTTTCTGTCTTTTTTGCTTCTTCCATTAATGGCTCTGTGTCAACTGGCAGCCCGATTATTTCAGACAGTTTTTTTATTATTGTTGCCGCTGCCTTGTAGTCTGCCTGCATGTTTGCATTGCCTAAAATGCTTATTGCTTCAAAGTCTTTGTTTTTCTTTAGTTCAAGCAGAATCAAAGAAGTTATTCCTGTTGTGATTCCTTCTTTTATCGGCTGTATCTTGAATTTTTCAAGCAATTGAAGGGATTTTTCATTTGCCCCTATTCCATAAATTTTGTTCTGATTTTTTTCTCCTGCGCTGATTCCTTCCAATGAAATTAATCTTGCAAAATTGTTTTCTTCAATCCATTCAACTATTGCTTTAGCCATTTTTTCAACGTAATATTTTGGAATTATTTGTTCTGAAATAATTATTGCAAGCTTTTTTTCCCTGTGAACATAAATTCTTGAAGGATTAACTGGGGTGCCGTCATGAATCCTTATTATCGGGATAAAAATATTTGTATCAATGAAACCGACTTCCTCGAACTTGAGTTTTTCTGAAAGGTATTTTGCGCCGATTGTTCCAACTAAACCCATTCCGGGAAAGCCTTCAATTAAAGTGTAACCTGAAAAATTAATCTGAGTTTTTTCAATAAAACTGATTTTTGCCTCTTCTTTTGCCATTAAATCCACCTTTTTTAATTTAATAAAAAAAGGTTATTAGAGTTTATTAAAGTATGTTTTTCTCGGGATTTGCAAAAAGTTTATTAGCAGTTAAACAGTTTTTTTATTTCATGGTTGCAGAATCTTTTTCAGGCCTGCTTGAAGTATTCCAGCTGCTTATTACTGTGCTTATATGGGTGTGTGTTGCAATACAGTTTTTTTCAGGAAAAAGAAATGAAAAGATTTTGCTGATTGTTATTGTAATCGGCTATCTGCTGATTCTTTATTTTATTGAAAACTTTTTTTTTGCAACAACGATTATGGCTTTATGGTTTCTTTTTACAGGAACAAAGTTTTTTGTTTCAAAGGAAATCCTTTTTCTTTTGTTTGTGGTCTTAATGCTGCTTGGCTTGGGCAACGCATTTTTTTATATCCTTGTTTTTGTGATTTACACTATAACTTTATCTAATTTCATTTTTTCAACCCTTAAAAAAATAAACAGCAAAAAAACTCTATAAAAGCAGTGCAAGATTATAGCACACAACTCCCAAGGGAATTAAAATCAATGCATAAACTAAAGCCTTTTTTGTGTTGCCTTCTTGTTGTGCAATAAAAACCGATGCAATTAACGCATACTCTATTAAGTAAATTTGGTTTGCTGTTAACGCTGCTTCAATTATTTCTTTTCTTTGTTCTGCCGGCATTCCCAAACCTAACTCGTTTATTCCCAAAAAACTCATTTCATTAATGAATCCTACAATCAACCCAAGCAAAGCCGGAACAATTATTCCTCCTGCAAGAATAAGAGTGTATTTCTGGATAAACGTTGAAGCAATTCTTTCTTTTATTATTGATTGTGTTTCAAGAATGTCTTCTGCTGTTTCCTTGAACACT
The DNA here is from genome assembly GCA_043819075.1 of archaeon. GTDB lineage: Archaea > Iainarchaeota > Iainarchaeia > Iainarchaeales > 1-14-0-10-31-34 > 1-14-0-10-31-34. The sequence goes on along the minus strand of JBDRFE010000052.1, from coordinate 12,199 downwards.
TTATTCATTTCTGCGCCAGACCGGTTTCCCTGAATAAGCAAATTCATTGTCCTGGAAATTATTTCGCTTTTGCATCTCAGGCTGATGTCTTTTAATGAGTCCTCTATTGTTTTTCCTTTTTCTGTTTCACTGAATGCTTTATTGAATTCTTTTGACATTAAGCCGTAATCTGATTCAGAAATATACTTGATTATTTTTATTATCGGCGTTCCTTTTGGGAAAATGCTCGCCTGTAGTAAAATGTCCGGCACTAAATTCTCTTTTTCCCTTTTGTTTTTTTCAAACTTGAATAAATGGAAAAAATAATGCAGCAGTCCAGGCAAAAAAAAGCTTAAAGCGAAAAGAATGCCTGAATAAATTAAATCAAGCCCTGCAATAAAAGAAACTGCAACAGAAATAACTGCAGTTGCTGCTCCAAAAGCAAGATATAATTTGATTAATTCTTCTGCTTTTTTCCCTGAATTGTTTTCTTCCAGGGTTTCGCTGAAATTTTTGATTCTTTCTTTTCCGAAAATCAATTCAATTTTGCTTGTGTTTTCTGTTTTAGATTCTGTTGTTTCTTTTATCCTTGTTTTCCTGTTTTTACCTGTTTTAAAAAAGTTTTTCCGCAGTGCTTTTGCTTTTCCGGCTAACTGTTTTTTTATTTTATTGATTTCTTTAACAATTTTTTTTAATTCTTTTATTGTTTTTATTCCTGTTGTTTCTTTTTCCATTTTATTGCCTTCTTTTTTTTTTACCCTTTCAGGAATTCAGGTGTCTTGCTTTTAATCAAAAGCAGTATTCCTAAATTGACTGCAGGAAAAAAAACTGTTGTAATCAGCAGTACTTCTAATCCAGTAAAGTCCAGTTCCATGAAAGTGCTTCCGATTGAAATAAATGCCTGGAACATTGCAGGAATTATTGCAGACAATACAATGAACACAACAGAATACATAATCATTTTTTCAGTGAATTCTTTTGCTTCTGTTTTCTGCCTTGAAAGAAGTTCTCTTGCAAGCTGTTTTATTGGTTCGCCTTTTTCTTCCGAGCCGTGCTCGTAAATGCTTGTAATCTGTGAAATGCTTCTCTTAAGCATTTTTGAGTCAGTTCTTTCGCTTAAATTGAATAATGCTTCCTGAATTGATGCCCCTGATTCAATTTCTTTTATTGTTTTTTTTATTTCAATAGAAAATTCACCGTAATTCCCGTCTGAAATGTTTTTCAGGATTTTTTCAAAGCTTAAGTTAATGTTCATTTCAACTGCCATTGCCATCAAAGCAAACGCAAGGTGTTTTTCCACTTTTTTTGCCTTTTTTTGCTTGAGCATTAAAGGAATTCTTTTGGAGAAAAAAATTCCCAGCAAGAAAGCAATTATTCCGAAAAGCACTGAATTAATTATTCCGGTGAAAGCAAAAAAAGTTATTGCTGAAACGCTTCCTGCAATCAAAGAATATTTCACTGCTTTTTTGCTGAACTCTTTTTCAGTTAAACTTATGCCGGCTTTTTTTAGGTCAGCTTCTTTTACTAAAATTATTTCCGTGATTTTTTCCTGCAATTTTTCTCCTGCAGGAATAATCCAGTTTATTTTTGTTTCCATTCTTTTTTCGCGCATTTTTTTCCCTTAAAAAAATATTTTTTCATGCAGTTCTTTCAGTGAAATATTTTTTCCCTTCATTTTTTCAAGAACTTTTTTCCTTTTGCTTAATTCTCTCCTGAACTCTTTTTCGTTAAAGCCAAAACACTGTTTTATCTTGTTTTTCACCCTGATGCTTGGATTTTTTTTCAGGAGTTTTTTCCTGCTGAAATCAAATTCAAATAAAGTGTTTAACCCTGTTTTCCCGTCTTCGTTCACTGTTTCGCTGGCTTCAATTAAATGCCTTTCCTCTCTTTTAATCCCTTTTTCTAAGTTAACTGAATTCCATCTTTTCTGCACTAAAATTAAGTCTATTGCCGCAATATCCATTTCCATTAAGCCAAGATTTTTCATTCTTGTAATGCATTCTTTTCCAGTCAATGCATGAAAAGTTGCATAACTTCCTTTTCCCTGGCCTGCAAGCAGGGTGTCAATGAAAGCTTTTGCCTCGTTTTTTTCCCTTATTTCGCCTACAATAATCCTGTCAGGCCTCATCCTTAAAGTGTTTACAATCAATTCCTGCATTCCAATTCCTAAATTTTCTGCTGTAATAAGCTTTATTTGGTGTTCCTGCGGCAAAGAAATTTCAGGTGTTTCTTCTGTGATTACAATTCTTTCTTTTTTGTCCACAAAAGAAAACAATGCGTTCATTGAAGTTGTTTTCCCGCTTCCGGTGTTGCCTGCAATCACAATGCTTGTGTCAGTCTGCATTGCAAGCCACAAGAAAGCCATTAACTCTGAGCTAAAAGTTTTGTTTTCAATTAATTCTATTGGAGTAAAAGGGTTTTCCTTGAATTTCCTTATTGTTATTGTCGCAGAAGAAGCAACTGGCTCTGTTATTGCATTAATTCTTTCACCGTTCGGAAGCACTGAGTTAAGCTTTGGGTTCTGTAAAGTCAGCCTTCTTCCGATTGTCCTAGACATTTTGTTGGCTAAATTCACAATGCTTTCCTCGTTCAGGTAATACAGGTTTGTTTTCATCCAGCCAAAGTTTTTCTTGAAAACAAAAACGTTTTTTTCTTTTCCTATGACGCTTATTTCTTCAATTGAATTGTCTTTTAAAATAAAATCCATTGCCCCAAAACCAAAGACATTTGCTTCAATTACTTTCCTGATGTAATTATTCTGTTTTTCCTCTAATTTAATCCACTGTTTTTCACAGTAAAAATCAATTTCTTTTTGAATCCCTTCTATGCAAATTTTTTCTTCTTTTTTCTGTATTCCCTCTAAAATGTTTTTCGCTGTCTCTGCTTCTTCAGGGGAAAGCTCTGGAATCCCTGTTATAAGATAAATCAGTTCCCCTTCAAGGCTTTCAATTAATTCTGTGTCATCTCTTTTGTCAAGAATTTTTCTTTTTTTTTCTTCAGGGAAATGCTTTAAAGTAAAGCCGATTTTCCTTTCTTTTTCCTGCTTTTCCAATTGATTCATCAAAAAAATCAAATAGAATATGCTTAAAACTAATTTTCTTCGTTAATCCACGAAAAAACAATTATGTAGCATTTTTATATTGTTTTGCTCAATTTTTTTGTATGGTTTCACAGTTTTTTGCTGACTTTTTAGTGCAGTTTGATTTCTGGCTTTGGGCAATGTTTGGTGCAATAATTTTCATTACCATTGCCTGGAATAAAGGCTGGACAAGAATTTACTATCTTGTAATGATTCTCGGCTTTCTTTCAATGATAAGGTTTATTGAACACTTTTATGTTGTGCAGGTATTAATTTTGTGCTGGCTGTTGTTTATGGGAATCAACTTTTTTGTCTATAAATGGGTGTACTTTGGCTTGCTTATAGCGCTTTTATTCCTTGGCTTATCAAACCCTTTCTTTTACCTAATAGTTTTTGCTATCTGGATTACAATTATTTTCCAGTTCATTCACGGATCATTTGGCTTGCTTGACACAAAAAATCCCGTACAAAGCCACAAATAACGATTACTAATCTTTTTTCTTGTTTTTGTTTGGATTCCTAACAACGAAAAGTTATTAAAGCAAAAGATGCTATTTATTGGCGGGTATATCACCCCGGATTCTGCAAAGGAAAACAACAAAAGGCAAAGGAGGAAAGTTCAAAGCTTTCCTCTTTCTCTTTTTATTGATGGTTTTAACTTTTTTTAGTCTAATGATAAATTTATTATGTTTCTTTGACATCTTATTATTCTTATGGGAGACAAACAAATTAGACGGGGAATGATTTGCAAACTCCGTTAACCTGATTATTGAAACAACGCCCAAAAAGTCTGGCAGAAAAGCTTAAATAAAGTTACTATATCAATTGATATAGTGATACAATTTGTCTAAAACTGAAACCATTTTCGCGCCTAAGAGCATTCTTAGGTATCCGCGCCTCGATACTGTTCTCATGGTAGAGAAAGCAATCCAAAAGGCCAAAGAATATCCTACCAAAGCAGAGCTTTTGAGAAACCTGCCAAAAAAGATAATGTACCAGACATTCAACACAATTATTGATTATTTGGAGTATTCTGGCAAGATTTACCTAGACAAAGACGGAGCAATAGTTTGGATTTGGGATCCTGAAGGAGTCAGGAAAATCTTGAAAAACCCAAAGCTAGTGGTCAGATGAAAGAAGACAAAAGAACAAAACAAGTAACCTTTATTGAAGAATCGACGAGAAATGCTTTCGACAAGCTCAAACAAGGAAAGTTTGAAGACAAAACGCTTTATGGATTCATTGACAGGGCTATTGATGACTTGAAAGAAAACCCTTTTGTTGGCATAAAAATAGCAAAAAGACTTTGGCCAAAAGAATACATACAAAAATACGGAATAAACAACTTGTGGAAATATGACTTGCCAAATGCATGGAGATTGCTTTACACCATCAAAGGCGATTCAGTCAAAATCGTTGCAGTCATCCTCAAGTGGATGGACCACAAAAACTATGACAGAAAATTTGGATACAAAACTAGCTAATATGGAACCCAAGAAAACCGCTTTTCAATAAAATGAAACATAGTTTACTTTTACGTTTGCAAAAGATAATTTTTGAAATCTCTTTTTAAAGAACTTTCATATTCTTTCAATAATATGGAATTTTACGTGTTTGTAACAAAAGCGTGTAATCTAAGCTGTAAATATTGTTCTGAAACCAATTTTATGAAAATTCCTAGAAATAACGAGGAGCCAGATGTTAAACAAACCGCAAAATTTGTTCTTAATCATTTAGATAAAAAGAAAAATAATGTTGTTTTTTATGGTGGAGAGCCGCTCTTAAACCAAAAATGGATTAAAGAATTTATTGAGTTATCAAAAGTCGATAATTTAACTTTCACTTTGCAAACTAACGGAACACTTTTAAACAAAATAGACGATTTTATTCTAGAGAATCTTAACTTTATCTATATATCCATTGATGGCGACCAAAAGACAACTGATAAATTTCGTGGAAATGGAACATACAATGTTGTTTTGGATAATATTAAGAAAATTAAACCAAAATTTAAAGGCAAGTTACTAGCTCGCATGACTATAATTCCTGAGAGCCCCCTTTTCAACTCTGTAACCCATCTTGTAAATCTTGGAGTGTTTGATTATATTTACTGGCAACTAGAAAATTCGCCCAGCAAAGTTGATTATTTGAGAGTCAAAGAAAATTATAAAAAAGAGATTAGAAAATTAGCGGATTTTTGGGTCAAGAACCTGACTGCCGGAAAGGCATTACAAATTATTCCGTTTTGTTCTGTTGTGTTATCCATATTAAGCAAAGAACCAGCTCAGTCCTACAAGTGCGGGGCTGGAACCTATTTAATAACGATTGATTCTGATGGTAATTGTTATTCTTGTGATGAACTATTAAAAGAAAAATTTAAAATCGGCGCTACAAATACTGGTATTCAACAAAAGCAGTTGCCACGTTCAGATTTTTGTTTAAATTGTGATATCAATGAAATCTGTGGCGGTAGGTGCTTTAAAGCATTGTCAAGTTTTCCAACTGAAAAATTTAGGTTTTACTGTGACATGACTAAAATTTCGGTTGAGGAAATACAAAGTAAAATCCCGCAAATAAAATTGCTAGTTCGCGATGGCAAAATATCGGCGGATGATTTGAAATGCGAATGTTTTACCGAAGAAATCCCTTAACAACTTCCGCTTCAAAGTTAACGATGTTGAGCTTACTGCCATTCCAGTTTATCGTTTAAGGAAATTTTGTTTTCAATTATTCCGGTTGGGAATTCAATGAAGTATTTTGCTGGCTTTTTCGGGGTATAATTCAGTTCAAATGGCTTAAAACCAAGTTTAATGTCCACAACCTTTTTCCTGCTGTCCAAATACACTACATCAATCGGATAAAACACAAACAGCATGTGAATGCTTGCATTTATTTTCCCTTCTTTTTCTAATTCAAAAATCAATGCATAATCTGGTTTTGAAGAAAACATTAAGCCTTTAAACCTTTCAAAAAAAGTTTTTGCAATCCGTGTTTTTTCAATAACAGTTTTTTTGCTTGTCTTGTTGTAAAGCATTTTCAATCAGTGTCATCCAATGCCTTTAAAGTAGGAACTTTTATTTCCTCTATTCTGTGCTTTATTTTCTCTGATTCAGTGAAAATTTTTCCTTTCATCGGAACATCTTTTAGCTTTGAAACCTGTTCTTTCAGCTTATGCATTTCTTCTCTTGAAACAAGCATGGTTTCAAATTTTTTTATCATTTCCATTGTCTTTTTTTCATCTATTTCCTCTAATTTCTTCATAAAACAATATTTTGGTTTTTGGATAATATAAAGAGATAGGTTTAAATTCTTGTAAAACCAATAATAATCATTTAAAATGTTTTTCAATTAAAATACTTAATCAAATACTATTAAAGTGGTTTAATGTTGAATTCTGTAGCTTTCATTCCTGACGGAAATAGAAGATATGCCTTGCTGAATAATATTAATTTCCTTAAATCCTATCAGTTAGGAACCCAAAAGGCTTGGGAAGTACTGGATTGGCTGAAAGATTACCCTAAAATTAAAGTTGGCACGTTTTACACTCTTTCAATGGAAAACCTTTCAAGAAACAGGGCTGAACTGAGAATCCTTTTGTCAATCTTTGAAAGAGAACTTGACAGGGTAGTCAGCTCTGAATTTTTTTCCACTAACGGAATAAAACTCAAGTTTATTGGAAGAATTGAGTCTTTCCCAGAAAAAACAAGGGAAAAAATTCTGAAAGCAGAGCAGGCAACCCAAGACAACAAAGAAAAAACAATTAATCTTGCATTAGGATACAACGGCCAGGCAGAAATAGTTGACGCAGCAAAAAAAATTGCATTGCAGTTTAACGAAAAAAACCTTGACCTGGATTCTTTGGATGAAAAATCTTTCAAGAAATTCCTGTACTCTGATTTTATTGACCCTGACTTAATTATAAGGACTTCTGGGACAAAAAGATTGTCTGGTTTCTTAACCTATCAAAGCTCTTACTCTGAACTGTATTTTTGTGAAAAATTCTGGCCGGAGTTCTCTAAAGAAGAAATGAGCAAGGCTTTCTCTGACTATTATGAAAGGCAGAGAAGATTTGGCAAATAGCTCAACCGTCTCGCTCGGTTGGTGTGCGAATATATCGAGCTATTTCATTTTATTCAATAGCTCATTAATAACTGCCCAGCCAGTTAGCATCTGAATACATCGAGTTATCTCATTTTATTCGATAGCTCATTAATATGTTTATTAAATTTTCTGAACCTAGTTATTTTTCCGCTAGCCCCGTAGTCTAGTGGCCAAGGATGTCTGCCTCTGGAGCAGATGACAGGAGTTCGAATCTCCTCGGGGCTACTCGTTTTCGTCCGAGTGTGCCGATGCACGGGATAAACCCGTGCTAGCACGACTTTACGTCGTGCGTCGTACCGCACAGCCGAAACTGTGCCGCGATTTCGCTCGCGAGAAACGAAATATGTCGCCATATCTGCGATAGAGCATTAATATTTCAAAGACTGAATGATTTAAATGCAGATAAAAAAAATTCAAAATCCTGAAGAAGTGAAAAAAGGCTTGGATTTGTTTGTTGAGGTTATGGCAGAACCTCCTTATTTTGAGAAATGGAATAAAGAAGATGCAGAAAAAAGATTGTTGCATTCTTTTTCCAAGGCAAAAGATTTTGCTTTTTTTGCTGAAGAAAACGGAAAAATTATTGGATTGCTTTTTTGTGCCACTTACATCTGGCATGACGGAACACATCTTTTTGTTGAAGACCTTTACGTAGACAAGACTTTTAGGGGGAAAAATGTTGGGGAAAAGCTTGTTCTGGAACTGGAGAAAACAGCAAAAGAAAAAAATATTGCAGTGATTGACTTGTTTGCCCACACTAAAGCAAAAGCATTTGATTTCTGGAAGAAAATGGGATACAAGCAGACAGCTTTTGTCCAAATGCAGAAAAAATTATGAGAACAAAAACTTTAATCCTGTCGGAAGAAGGCCCCATTTGCTTGGCGACAGCATCATTTTGTTTACAAACTTTGAAGGAAAATCCATGTCCCCGTGCTCTGACAAAAATTCTTCCATGCCGGCTTTCTTCATTTTCCTGAACAATGCATTAACTTGTTTTTCGTTCAAGGAATTCAAGTACTTTCTTACTTTCCAGTGCAATTCCAGTTCCTTGTTTAACGAACTTAAATTTTTCCAGTAATCAGTTAAAGGCCTCTTGTATTTCAGGTTATCTGAAATTGTTTTAACCAAAGCATCTGCTGCAATCGTTCCGGTAATTATTCCTCCGCCTGTTGTTGCTTTTGTCTGGTAAGCCGCATCTCCAACCAAAAAAATATTGTCTTTTTGGATGTCTTTCACCGGTTTTCCGATTGGAATAACAAAATATGATTCATTTAATACTTCTAAATCCATGTCTTTGATAAACTTGTTTAATGCTTCTTTTGAGTTAAGCGTTCCGTTAACCCCTAACCCGATTCTTGCAGTTGAACTGCTTTCAGGGATAATCCATGCAAAAAATCCTTTACAAAAGTCTCCTACATGAACTTCAACCAAGTCTTTGTCAAAATTTCCTTTTGCAGTAATTTGTATTGTCCTGACAAAAGATGTTGGGTCAATTTTTTGCATTACAAGCCTTCTTGTTTTAGATGAAGCGCCGTCTGCTCCAACAACAAACCTTGTTTTCAGCATTTCCCCTCTTTTTTCGTGCTGGACAAAAACAGTGTCTTTTCTTGCATCAATCATTCTTGTTTCTTTTCTTATTTCAATTCCCTTGCTTAAAGCTTTTTTTTCAAGTGTTTTGTCTAATTCAGCCCTGTCAAGCAATAATGCAACAGGCTCTTTTCTTCGTACAGTAAACATTGTTTTGTCCGGAGAAAAAATTTTTGCGCCGTAAAACTTGTTTACTTCAGCTTCAGAGAAAGGGATTCCTGTTTTTTTGAGCCCTGAAGCGCTTAATAATCCAGAGCAATTGCATGGCGTTCCTATTTCCTTGTGTTCTTCTAATACTGTTACATCCCAGCCCTGTTCTTTTAATCCTATTGCAGCCCTTAAGCCAACCGGTCCTGCGCCTACAACAGTAATCATTTTTTCCATTCAACTCACTTTTATCATATATTATGGCTTTTTCTTTTTTTAACCTTTGTTTTTCTTTGAAATAACTTTTAAAAACTCTTTCTCTTTTATTTATGTTGTTATGCCTTTAATTGAATTATTTCTTGGGTTAATTGCATTAGCTTTAACTGTTACCGTGCCGGGCTATTTTCTTTCTTTAGGCTTTTTTCCTGACAAAAATGAAATTGATTCAATTGAAAGGCTTACTTTTTCAATGGTTTTTTCAGTTTCTTTTCTGCCGTTATTTGTTTTGATTGAAAACCAGTTGTTCGGCATTCCGATTAATTTTACTTCAAGCATTGCAACTTTTCTTTTAATAATTGTTTTAGGCTTGTTTTCGTGGATGGTGAGGACTCAAAAGATTGCTGTTCCAAATGCAGTTTATTTTGTTCTGCCAAAAACAGATAAAAAGAATGCAGTTGACTTGTTTTTTGTTTCTTTTCTGAAAAAAAAATAAGGAAAAGGGTTTAATCCCCTTTGAAAGAAAATCTTCCGTTTTTTCCTGGCGTGATTCTTTTATTGTTGTTTAGTTCTTCCCTTAAAGTTATTTTTCCGTTTTTTGGGCTCTCTGAATAAATGCTTATTAATCCGTCTGAACCTGCTTCATTTTTTTTCGCTGAACCGTTGCCGGAATTTCTTCCTTTAAAGAAAAAGAAAATTCCGATTAAAATCACTATTACTATTATTCCTGCGCCAATTGGCAGAATGCTGTCTAATGAAATAAATCCAGTTGTTGCTGCCTTAAATGAATTGCTGTTTATTTTTGTTTTTTCCCCTGCAAGCACAGTGTTTCCTTCAAATAATTCAAGGTTTCCTGATGCAATTATTTTGTCTGCTTCTGCTTTGGTTAATTTTTTGTCCAAAGAATAAACTATTTGTTTTTCTTCTCCTGCTTTGAGTGTAATATTCCATTCAATCACAGGATCTTTTTCTATGACACTGAATGCATAACTGCTTTTAATGCTGTCAGTGTTTTCAATTAATTCTTTTGGAATTAATTCAACTGCCTTGAATGTTTTTGCTTTATCTGAAGAATTTTTTATTGTTAAAACAACGTTCTGCTGGTAGAATGTATTATTTCCGTCTGTTACTTCAATGAACTGTATTTCTCTTGAAACACTGAGTTCTTTTTTGAGTTCAGTGTTTTCTTTTGAAAGGTTTCCGCTCAAGCTTATTTCCTTGTTTTCTGTTGTGCTTGAATTATATACTTTTATTTTTGTATTTGAACTGAATGCTTCAAACAATTTTTTTGAGTTGTTTGCGTCTTTCATGCTTGCAAACAAGTTGTTTGCATTCATTTCTTCTTCAGCTTTTTCAAGCAATGAATTTGCTTCTTTTATTGTTGTGTCAGAAGAAAAATTTATGTTGAATTTTTTCCAGTAACTGATTAAATCCATTGCCTCTGTTTTGCTGTCTTTTGCTTCTTGGATCATGTTTTCTGTTATTACAAGCTCTTCTGGTTTTTCTTCCACTGGTTTTTCTCCAATGTTTTCCCTGTTTAATGTTACTGTTATTACTTTTGTGCTGACATTTCCGGGTGAATCCCTTGCAAGGACTTTTAAGTTGTATTTTCCGTTTTCTAATCCGCTTGTATTCCATACAGTTGTCTTGTAGCCGTTCAATAGGTTGTCCTGGAAGCTTGTGATTGCAGTGTAAGAGCTTTCAGTTTCTTTTTTGAATGTAAAGCTGATAAACTGTAATGTTGAAGTGTCTGAAGCATATGCTTTTAGCGTTACATTTATGTCTGTTATTGTGTCTCCGTCTTTTGGTGCACTCCATGAAAGGCTTGGCGCAACACTGTCCCCTGAATTAGTTGTTATAGTTGAATCTGATGGCATTGAAACTGATTGTTCGTTGCTGTTGGTTAAATCTGATTCAGTGTTTAAGTTGTCAAAAGCCGTTACCTTATAATAATAAGTTGTTCCCTGGCTTCTCCCTGAATCAGTCCAGCTTAAATTGCTTTTTCCTTCAATTGTTGTTATTGCAGAGTAGCTGTCAGAACCGGTTTTTCTGTAAATCTTGTATCCTTTTACCCCAGAGTTTGTTCCAGGCCTGTCTGTTGGTTCGTTCCAGCTCAAGCTTACTTCTCCGTTAGAGCTTGCTCCAGGCGAATTCAGTGAAGGCGCGTTAGGAGAAGTGTTATCTATTTTCACGCTTGTGGTAATGTGTGTTCCTTCGTTGCCGTAAGAATCTTTTGCCCAGAATTCAAGTGAGTTTTCCCCTTCAGAGGAAATTTCAACTGATTTAGGGTTTGTTGTTGTTTCAAACTGGGATCCGTTTATTTTGTAGTATAATAAATTGCAGTCATCAGTGCATGTTATTGTTATTGTTTGTGTGCCTTTATTCCAGATTGAATTATTGTTTGCTGTGACGCTTGGCCCAGTTATATCCATTGCTGTTGCATTAGCGTCATTTGATTTAGCTGAATTGTTGTCTGCATTGTCTCCTGCAATTACATAATAAGTGTATGTTGTGTTATGGGTTAATCCTGTGTCAGAATAATTTGTTGCTCCTGTGCTTGTGAGTAAAACTGAATTTCTGAAAACATAATATTTTGCTACGCCAGAGCCGTTAATGTCAGTTGAAGCATTCCAATCTATCCTTATTGCAAGGTTTAACCCGCTTGCTGTTGCAGTTAATCCTGTTGGTGTTGTTGGCGCAGTTGAATCAATTTTTATTACAGCGGTTTTTGTTGTTTCAGTGTTTCCTGCATTGTCGGTTGAATAATATTGTAGTGTTGTTGTTCCTTGTGCGCTTACAGTGAATGGCGCAGTATATTGCAAGAAATTTGCGTCATTTATTTTGTAAAAAGTTTTATTGCATCCAGAGCCTGAATCAGAACAGCTTAAAGAAACTGTTGCAGGGGTTTTTCTCCAAGCATTGTTTGTGAATCCGTTAAAGTCTGTTGTCGGTGCAGTTGAATCCAGTGCACTGGAATAAACCTGACTTGAATTATTTGATAAATTTCCGGCAGAATCCATTGCCTTTAAAATGTAATAATATGTTGTCCCAAAAACAACATTTGAGTCAGTGAAATTTGTTGCTGTAACTGCC
>JBDRFE010000051.1:0-9377 GCA_043819075.1 archaeon | reverse complement strand
CTGTCATGCGTGTTTTACCTGTTTTCAGGGGTTTCACTGTGGACTTAAGGTTAAGGCAGTTCAGAAAAGTCACCAAGAAAAGAGAGTTAATCTTTATTGATTTTGATTCCCCCGAAGGAGACCAGCTTTTAGCAGATTTGATCAGATCTCTTGATAAAAAAACAGACAAACACACCCTGAAAGAAATCGCAAACTTGTTTTAGACTTTAAAAAGTTCGAATCACAGTTCCCGCATTAATCTGGCGGGATATAGGTATTTGTTTGAAAGGGGACACTTTTTAGGCTGATTTTTTAAGGATTTTCTTATAGAATTATAGTATGGGAAATAGTTCAGAAGAGAGTAAACTTGAAAAGGAAAGATATTTTCTTTACTTAATGTTAGCATTAGCATTAGGAATTTCTTCGGGAGTTTCTGTGTTCTTTTATTCTGAAATGTCAAAGTATGAAGAAGAGATTTCTAAGTACCATATAGATCGGATGTTCTTCTTTATGGATAAAGATGTTCCAATGAAAGATGGTTTTCCCTTAATAACCTGTGAGGAAGAATTTCCAGAAGATGAGAAAAATCTAAATAAATGTAATTTTTATCACCACATAATTCAAGCAAAAATAGATGGTGCTACTTTATTTGGAACATTATTTATTCTCTCTCTTTTTCCTTTGCTTCTTATATTTTTTGAATTTTTATCTTTAACTCAAGCTAAGCTGGATGACTTAAAAGATTTATCTAAAAGACTCAATAGTTTAAGAAATAAGTTGTTCTTATTTCCAGCTCTGCTTGTAATAACTGTTATTTTTTCTTTTATCATCAATGCACAAAAAGATGTGCAAAGAGAAGGGTTCTTGGAGCAATTTTACTTTGACGCATTTTTAACTCTCTTAGGTTTAGTAGCCCTGATTATCTTGGCACTCTATATTAACTGGAAACCTATTCATCCATTTCAAACTGAAAGTTTAAAAAAAAAACAATAGGTGTTTTGAAGAAATTTTTTAATAAAGTTAAATCATATAAAAAGATTTTTTTTATTTTGTTGTTGATGATTCTTTTTTATTTACCACTTTCTTTTGTACAATCTCAAATATATGCGGACTCTGCAATAACTAACAACGTTTTGTCTATTGATACTGAAAAAAAAGTTAAAAGTCAATTCCATTTGGTAATAAAACCAACAGGAATTTTCTCAACGGGGGTAGAATATGACATGAATTTTAATTACATCAGAAGACTTAAAGACATAAATCTTGAAGATTACCCTTATTATGGAATATGGGTTTATCCTTCAGAAGGATTAAGCAATATCTCTAATGTTGAATGTATCACTGTTTTAGATAACAAAAAAAGAGAATGTGATTTAAAAGTTAATTATGAATCAGAAAGCCAAGATAATTTTCCTCAGAGTAGAACTCCAATTGAAATTAAAGTTTTAGAAGATTACGATTATATTAATTTGAAATTTGAGTGTTCCACTTGTAGCTATAGTAATGTGAATCTTGACTTAATAAATTCAAATTTTTACAAAATTTTTGTAGACTTTAACCTTCAAAATAACATTATTGATGGAGTAGAAGTTAGTGGCATGAACGAATATATTAATCCCAAATTGTTTGGCAGAACACATAACGAGGTATCTTTTCAATTGCAAGAAAAGGATGTAAACAGAACTTATATTCCAATATATTTGATAGTAAGAAACAAGATTTTTCAAGCACTAGAAACTTTAATTATTTCTATTATTGGAGGTCTTATTGTTGCACTTCTATTACCCTTAAAATTTAACGCTAATAATCCATAATTCTTTATTTCATTTGTTTTAATGAGTTCGCCACTTTTTTCCCCTTTTCCGTTAATCCGTAAATACTTACATTTTTTTCTGAAGGATTCAGTCGTTTAACCAAACCTTTCTTTTTCAATTCGCTTAATGCCTTGCTTACTGTCGGTCTGTGAGAAAATTAGTTATTTTAAAGTAATTTATTTACAAGCTCCATTAAACCGAAAACATGAAATAAAGGTTTTAATACAAAATAATGTATGGAATACGAATTTGATGATCAAGAGCGGGCTATTTTGGACTTTGCCAAAGAAAAAAAAATTATACTTAACCCTTGGTCTGTTCAGTTAATAATTGAAAAAAAATTAAATTACAGGGAACTGTTTGAACAGGCTTCTCAAGACCACTATTTTGTATTAACTGAAAACATGCTTCAGAAAGTAATTGAAGCTAAACCTTCAATAATTGATAAAATGTTAGGGACAAAAAAAGCAAAAAATGAAATGAAAGAAAAAATTGTTTGCCCTTGTTCAAGAGAAGAAATAAAGTTTATTGAAAACTTAATTGATCAATATATTGATATTTTATTGCAAAAACCTGAAATAAAAAACAAATGGAAAAAGGATAATGACACTGAATTTAATAAAGATAATTTAGAGTCCTCTAAAAGAGAAACAATAGGGTTGTTAGTTGAATTAATGGGAATGACAGATACAGAATATAGCCAATATGTGAGTGAAATTAAGGAAGTATCAGAAGAGATGGAAGAAGGTGCTGAAAACGGAATAAGAATTTTGAATGTTGAAGCATCCCATATTAGACCAAAAAACATTAAGGATAGTACAATGAATGATATTGCAACGATTTTTTGCAGTGTTCTTATGACTCCTGCCAACAAACAAGCATATTTTGATATAAAACACAAGTTTTTTACTTTAATTAAAACAAATAAAGGTTTGTGGGTTCAATCTCAAGGAGAAAAGTTAATTGCTGATTTTTTGGATAAACATTACATTTCTTATGATTATGACAAAGTAATGACTTTGAAAGGAACAGAAAGCGATTTTAGAGGGCACACAAAGAAATGGATTAGACCAGATTTTTATTTAACTGAATTTAATATAGCAATTGAATACTGGGGATTAAAGAATGACCCAGATTATGATTATAGGATGGATTCAAAGTTAAGGTTGTATAAGGAATCAAAAACACAATTAATTCAAGTTTTCAGAGAAGACTTAAAAGATTTAGATAATATGTTAAAAGTAAAATTGAACAGATTAGGTTGTTCTTGTTAGCCCTAAATTCCTTTGACACCTTTTTTTAACCTCTTTCCCCTTAATTTATTTCAGGTTTTGTGTATGAGAAAGGCTGAATGGATTGCATTGGCTGTTGTTGTGTTATCTTTTGTTATTGCAGGGTATTTTTATCCTTTAATGCCTGACAAAATGGTTTCGCATTGGGGGGCAGCAGGCCAGCCAAACGGTTTCATGGACAAAACCACGGCAATACTCTTAATGCCAGTAATATCAGTCATACTGTTAGGCTTATTTTATTTGATTCCAAAAATTGATCCCTTAAAAGAAAACATTCAAAAATTCAGAAACTACTTTGACTCATTCATAATAATAATACTGGCATTCATGCAATACATTTTTTTGTTAACCATTTACTGGAACACAGGAAACTCATTCAACATGAATTCAGCCATAATACCAGCAATAGCAATACTATTCTATTACTCAGGCATACTAATAGAAAACTCTAAAAGAAACTGGTTTATTGGCATCAGAACGCCTTGGACGCTAAGCAACGAAAACGTGTGGAACAAAACCCACAAAATAGGCGGAAAACTATTCAAAGCAACAGCAATAATAAGCTTAATCGGCTTATTCTTCGGCGAAAACGCATTATACTTCATGTTAGTGCCGGCAATCCTGACAACAATATACACAATAGCATACTCTTACGTTGAATACAAAAAAGAAACAAGCTAATTCAAATAAGTTTAAATTATTCCATGCAGTAGTTTTATCTATATGGCAAAAGACGCTTTACTGAAAACAGATGCAACCCAAAAACATTTCAGCCACGTCCATGCAACAAGCCAGCAGGCATGGAAACAAGCAGGATTACACAAGGTTTTCGGAAACCTGCAGTTAGGGGAAAGCAAAAAAGTTTTGCCAAACATTTCAGGGCCGGAATTCCTGATTATTTACCCTGAAAACGCGCAAGAAGTTGTTTCAAGGCTAAAGCCAGGACAACACGCAAGCATTGGAGGATTCTGTTTCCTGCATGACGGAATGCTGACAGCAAGCAAAAGATTAACAGACAAAAACGGAAGAAGATTTACCGTTCATTTAGATTTAAGGGGAATTCCCCCAAAAGACGTTTTTCCCGGAGGAAAACCACTGCCGGCTTCACTGCAGTCAAAGCTTAACGGAGCAAGGCTTTCGCCAAACGGATGGCACTTAAATGCACCAGGAATAAACCAAGGAGTTCCACTAGAAGTAATAACCAAAACCTTAAGGTATTTTGAAATAGCAAGAGCAACAGGAACAAACCTTAAACTGCTTATTCCAACACACGAATACATTTCTTCAACTATTCCGAATATGAAACTGCTGAATATTGCAGAAGAAAGAGAAGCCGCAGACGCATTAAAAAAAATCGGAGAAAATTTTGCAAGAACCTTTTACAGAATGCAAAAAGAGTTTTTTCCAAACGTAAAACTAGAAGTAATATTAACTCATGGCCCAAAATTCAGAAGCGAACTTGATAGATTTGCAAGACAGCACCCAAATGTAATGAAAATGGAAACTGGTGCTGCAGACGGATTCATAGTAGGCATGACACCAGAACAAAAAAGAGCTTTAAGGAAATTATGGGCAAAAGAATCACTTGAATACAAAAAACTTTTTTCATGGATTTTTACAAGCAGGCAACCAACAGTTTTCATGCTGCACGGAAGAGACATGGAAGGTTATCCGCTAGAAGGAATTCAGGCAGCAGAAAGAATTGCTGGGGCAAAGCACCTGAAAAGAAACATTTTATTTTTAGGAGTTCCAGGAGCTCCTGCAATAGCAATAAAAGATGCCTGGCCGCATTTAAGGCCAGGAGTATTCGGAAGGGATTCCAGAAGGCTGGGAGGAAGAGATAATGCACTCCCGGTTGACATTGATGCAAGAGCAGACGGATACTTTGGAAGAAGAACAGAAAAAGCTTATTCTGACAGGCTTCCAAAACATGCCGGAGAAGGAATGCAGAAAGGACAAGGAGAATGCCCTTCGTTTGCTTATGTAAGAACAATCGGGCCGTATGTTGGAGTAACAGAAGGCAGGCATCCAGTCAAAAAATCTTTAGGCCAATGCTTTGCAAACTCTTCACACGAACAATGTTCAGGCTTGTTTAAAAAAACTCATTCAAGGCTGAAAAGAAAACTGCACTCTCCAAAAAAGAAAACAATGAGAAGAGTGCAACACAGAATATGATTCTTCCGCAAACATTTATATATAACTTTTCTCATAATTTAATGCCTTTAAACAGAGAATTCGGGGATTGGATGAGCTTGGTAAACTGCCTGAGAGTATTCAGAGAAATAAAAGACAACAGAAAAATAAACTTTGTCTTGTTAGCAGAAAAAACTAATTTAAGCGTCAAAGAAATAAAACGCGCAATAAAATACTTACAGGCATCAGACATGATAAGCGAAGTAAACTCAAAAATAAAAATCAACGTAAAAAGACTAAACGAAGTAAGCTGAAACCGGAAAAAAGAGAAAAAAGCACGATAAACCAAACAAACACTTTAATATAAGTTTGGTTGATTATATGTTTTATGCGCATTCCGTTATCAAACAGGCTGAAAAAAAGGCTTCACACAGAAATAGCCTTATTACAGGACGAAGTAATTGACATCGTTTATTCAATAGAAGAAAAAGCAGTACTGCACGGGGGAACAGCTTTATGGAGATGCTATTCAGGCAACAGGTTCTCAGAAGACCTGGATTTTTACTTAAACGCAGGAGAAAAATTTGAAAAAGAATTCAGAAAAAAACTTGAATCAAGAGGCTTGCAGTTAAAAAAATACAAAAAAACAGGCAATGCAGTTTACTCAAAAATTTCAAACGGAACAACAGAAGTAAGGTTTGAAGCAGCATTAAGAAAACCAAAAGAAGCAGAAGCAAGAGAATACGAAAGAGCAGACGGAAGCTTTTCAACAGTTTTTACCTTACCGCCGGAAAAATTACTGGAAGAAAAAATGAATGCATACAAAAACAGGAAACTCATAAGAGACTTATACGATGTATTCATGCTCAGCACGGTTTGCAGTGAAAACAAGGAACTAAACAAAAAAGCAAAAGAATTCCTTGAAAAACTGCCTGAACCGGCAGATGAAAAAAACCTGAAAACAATAGTTTTTTCAGGAGCAATACCATCATCTGAACAAATGGTTAATGCAATAAAAAGGCGGTTTAAATGAAATACATTAATTCGGTAAGGGAAAGTTTCAGAAACAAGCCTGTTTTTTCAATTAAAGACTTAAGGGTTTTTCTTGCAAAAAAAAGAATAAGCAAAGATTACTCCAACACGTTAATACACAATATGACTGAAAAAAAAGAAATTTCTCGGATAACAAAAGGATTTTATTCATTCAAAAAAGACTTAATGGTTTCAGGATTTGCTTTCACTCCATTTTATTACGGGTTACAGGAAAGCCTTTCAATAAGAAATTTATGGGAACAGGAAACCAACCCGGTAATAGTCACCCCAAAAAAAGTCAGGCCAGGAACAAGAAAAATCCTTGACTCAAATGTGTTAATCAGAAGAATTAACAGAAAAATGTTTTTCGGATTTGAACTAATAAAACACTTTGATTTATGGATTCCGGTTTCAGACACAGAAAAAACCTTAATAGATTTTGCCTATTTTAATGAAGCACTGCCGGAAGAAGCATTAAAAGAAATAAAAAAACAGTTAAACAAAAAAAAACTTGAAGAATACCTGAAAAAATGCCCTGAAACAACAAGAAAAAAAACAAGAAAACTGTTAAACAAAGAATAAAAAAACAAAAGAATAAATTAGTTTTCCCAGACAAGATTTAAAGGTGAATTAATGGAAAAAGAAACAATAAAATTTGACGACTTCAAAAAACTGGATTTAAGGACAGCAAAAATCATTCAAGTAGACGACATAGAAGGAAAAGACAAACTATTCAAGCTCACAATCCAAGTAGGAAAAGAAACAAAAACACTGTTAGCAGGATTAAAAGAATTTTACTCAAAAGAACAAATGACAGGAAAAACAATAATCATAATAGCCAACCTAGAGCCAAAAAAAATAGGAAACTTAGTATCAGAAGGAATGCTGTTAGCCGCAGAAGACACAAACGGAAAAATAGCTTTGCTGACAACAGACAAAGAAATAGAAACAGGAACAGAAATACATTAAAGCTTTTTCTGTGTTGCTTTCTGCTTCAGCATTTTCTGCCTTCTATTTCTTGAAGCCCGCTTAATTAAATTATATTTAGTTCTGACACCAAATTCAAATAAACTTTGCCTTAAAAGGCCAAAACCAATTCTTCTGGGGTCAACCACTTTTCTGAAAGGAATCATTTTTTTTACTGCACTAATATGCCCTACCCCGATCAAAGCAAAAGCAGGTTTCATTCCATTAACTTTTTTTCCCCACATTTTTTCCCTGATTGAAAACCTGAACTTAATAAACTTCATTGACCTTTCAGCATTCTTGTTTTTAGCAAGAACATCAGTTAAAAGCCTTTTATTCCTGCTCTCAGAACGAGGATAATCAAGATTAATTACTTTGGCACCCTTTTTTTTAAGAAAATCAGAAACAACCAAAACAAACTGGTTAATTGGATTCAACCGCAAAAGAATTTCACCATCAGAAAGCCCTGAATTGGATTTCTTCAAAAGAATAAAACTGCTTAAAGCAGTATCAACAACAGAGGGACTGAATTCAAGCAAAACCTCGTCATTTTTTTTCAGGCCATGGCTTTCAAGAACAGAAACAGTCTTAAACGCATTTTCTACCCCCCGATGCTGTAAACCAATAATCACTGCACCGTCTTTAGCTTTCATTCCAGAATAATGCTTTTGAAAGAATTTAAAGTTTTCCTTTAAAAAAATATTTCATGCAAGAACTGGAAAAAGAAATAAGAAAACTGATTAACACCAAAACAGGAAAAATACTCAAATAAGTTTAAGCTGATTGACGATGATTTTGTTTTAAAAATGTTTTGTTGGATTGAATATTTGTTTTTTCATAATTTTTATGAAAAATTAATGTTTTTTTATGAAGTTTTTTTAAGGAGGAAAACAAAATGGTTGAATACGATGAAATAGGCCCAGAAAAAATAGTTCAGGTATACAACGCAAAAACCGGAATGAAAGGATTTGTAGTAATAGATAGTACAGCCCTAGGGCCAGGCAAAGGCGGAATAAGAATGACGCCAACAGTTTCAAAAGACGAAGTGCAAAGCCTCGCAAGAGCAATGACATTAAAAAATTCTTTAGCAGAACTGCCATTCGGAGGAGCAAAATCAGGAATCATTGTTGACCCAAGAAAAATTACTCCAAAAAGAAAACAAGAAATAGTAAAAGCTTTTGCAGAAGCACTCAAATGCGTTTCCCCAAGCGAATACGTTGCAGCACCAGACATTAATATGGGAGAAAGGGAAATGAAAATTTACGCTGAAACAAACGGCAGCATGAAATCAGTTACAGGAAAACCGGCTGATATGGGTGGGTTACCACACGAACTAGGCTCAACAGGATACGGAGTGTTTTTAGCAACAAAAATCGGGGCAAAATACGCTGAAATAGATTTAACTGAAGCAAAAATTGCAATAGAAGGCTTTGGGAATGTAGGGTCTTTTGTAGCAAAATTTTTGCATGAAATGGGTGCAACAGTTCACGCAGTATCAGACATTAACGGCACAATATACAACGAAAACGGATTAGATTATGATAAACTGGTTAAAGTAAGCAAAGAAACAGGAACAATAAAAAACTATCCTGACGCAGAAAAACTGTACGACAAAGAATTATTTGAGTTACCAGTTGACGTAATAATTACAGCAGCAATCCCAAATGTAATTACTTCAGAGAATGTGGAAAGGATTCAGGCAAAACTAATTGTACAGGGAAGCAATATTCCAATCAAAACCCCTATAGAAAAAAGGCTGCATGAAAAAGGGGTATTGGTTATACCGGATTTTGTTGCAAACGCAGGCGGAGTAATATCCTCTTACGTTGAATACATTGGCGGAACAAAAGAACAAATGTTTAAAATGGTAAAAGAAAAAATAGAAAAAAACACTGAAATAGTCTTAAAAAAAGCAAAAGAAACAAACACTTATCCAAGGCACGTGGCAAAAGAAATTTCAATGGACAGAATAAGAGAACAATGCAGGAAAACAGGGCGCTTATAGTGCACCTTGTCATCGTCAACACAGTGTCGGCTTCCGAGCTTCTCCTCGGAAGAGAGTGCACAGCATAAAGCTGTGCTAGCACCACTTTATGTGGTGCACGTACATCAACCGAACGTGACGGTTGAGCCGAACAGAACCGGCTTTGTCATCGTCTTC
>JBDRFE010000050.1:0-3260 GCA_043819075.1 archaeon | reverse complement strand
AAGTTACAGTAAAATGTTTAATCGCAAGTTTTGTGATTTTCATTTTTATTTATTTCTTTTTCTTTTTGAACATATTTCTTTTGGTTATCATTTCTTCTGTTTTGTATTTTTTTGTTTTGTTTTTGATTAAAGGATTTGATGAGCAAGACATTTCTTTTTTTAATCAAACAAATTCCACCTATTTTTAATAGGTGGTTTAACGCAGTGGAATTTGTAACGTCAAAAACCACCACGCCACTGGTCTTTGACCAGTGGTTTTTGACGAAATTAATTTCAAAAAGCTGAAAAACTGGAGCAAAGTTCAGCGTGTTTTTTTGCACCCCTAATTTTGAACCATTAAATATTTAAAGAACAGCAATTGTTATTAATAAGGAAATATGCTGAAAATACTTTTTTTGAATCCAGAAGTAAATTTAAACTGGTTTTCCAAATCACAGATAGAGCTTTCAAGAAATACTGCGATGATTGTCAATCCGAATATTAAGTATCCATCAGAGTTTTTTCATATCAGTGCGATGCTAAAAAAGGAAGGGTTTAATGATTTATTGTTAATTGACCCCCTAATTCAGAATCTTTCGCTTAAGGAAACAGCCGTAAAAACAAAAGAATTTAATCCGGATGTAATACTCATTCCAACAGAGATTTGGCTTTCTGCAAGATGTAATATTCCTTTCACTAATCATGTTAAAACAACTATTAACTCTCTTCATAGAGAAGGAATTAAAGCAAAAATAGTTGTTTCTGGTCCGCATGGAACAATTTTTCCTGAAAAAACTTTAAGAGAAACTGATGCAGATATTGCAATTCAAGGTGAGCCAGAAAATACTTTTGTTGAAATCGTAAAAAATTTTCGTAATTTAGAAAATGTTAAAGGAATATCTTTTTTTAGAGACGACAAATTTGTGAGAAACCCTCCGGCTTATCTCTCTACCATGTCATCACTGCCTGCAGCAGATTATTCAATTTTTCCTGTTGAAAAGTATTTTTCAAATAATTCTGGAACTCTTTTTCCTGTCATAACCAGCAGAGGCTGTGTATACAGTTGCAGCTACTGTTCTTCCAGTGTTTTAAATAAAAAATACAGGGAAAGAAGGCTTGAAGATGTCTTTGAAGAAATTGACGTGCTTGCAGGCAAAGGGCTCAAAAAATTTACCTTTCCTGATGAAATTTTCACGGTTAATAAGAGCAGAACACTAAAAATCTGTAGTTTTCTTGCAGAAAAGCATCCTGGAATGACCTATACCATTCAAACAAGAAGTGAATTTTTGAATGATGAAATAATGGTTGCATTAAAGAAATCTGGCTGTGTCTGGATTGGAATCGGTTTTGAATCCGCATCGCAAGAAGTTCTTGACCGTGCGAATAAAAACGGCAAAGTTGAAAGTGTTGAAAAAGCAATAAACCTTGGAAAAAAATATGGGGTTCAAATACACCTGTTTGCAATTAGCCTTTTGTCTGGAGAAACCAAAGATACAATCAGCCAAACCATGCAGTTTTTTAGAAAAGTAAAACCAGATTCAGTTAGCATAGTTTCTGCCACTCCCATCCCTGGAACAAGGTTATGGGAGGAAGGAATCGCAGAAGGAAAACTCAAAGGTGATTCCTATGAAGAAGCACTTAAGAAAACAGGCACTATAGGGAACGATTTCAAGGAAAAAGACGTAAAAGAGTATAACATTATTATTCCAGTTGAAATATCTTTTTCTTCCGGAACAAAATTCATGGTTAATAAATTGCACTTGAACAAAGTTTATATAGCCCCGCAACTGATTCCGCATTACATAAAAAAACTTTTGAAGTTCACTTTATTAAAAATACAGGGGAACAAGAAATTGTTTAGCAATTAATTCAAAAGAAAGAATAAAGATGATTTAAGGCGTGAACGAATGACTGGTATTGATTATGTTGACATAAAAGAAGCAAAAAAGAAACTGATTCTTTCTTTGGCTGCTCCAAACGATATT
This sequence comes from archaeon, assembly GCA_043819075.1. Taxonomy (GTDB): domain Archaea; phylum Iainarchaeota; class Iainarchaeia; order Iainarchaeales; family 1-14-0-10-31-34; genus 1-14-0-10-31-34. The sequence continues at coordinate 1,296 of JBDRFE010000050.1, read as the reverse complement.
GCCTTAAAGAGCAAAGAATTTGCTGAATCAAAAAAAATACTTGATTTTGGATGTTATATTGATTCTATTGTTTATAAAGCATCTGACAATAAAAAGTATTTTGGTTTTGATCAAAGCGAGAAAGCAAAACAGTGGCTTAAAGAAAAAAATGTTTTTGTTGATTTCTGGAAAACCGAAGAAAAATTTGACTTAATAGTTGCAATAAGTGTTATGGAACACCTTTCATGGGAACAACGGTATAGTTTCATAAAACAGGCAAGGAATTTATTATGTGAAAATGGCCACTTGATCATGAATTTTGGTTTTACACAAAATCATTCTTTACTTGGTTTTTTTGGCGATATTGAGCACAGAGACCCAATTTCTCCATTGGATTTTTCAAAGCTGCTTGATTGTTATGGTTTTCAGTCAAAGGTTTATTTACACCATATAGTAATTTCACCAGCGATTATATTTGACTTGTTACTGCATTATTATCCATTTTCTACTGTAACAATAATTTCAAAAAAGATAAAAAAATAGTTTGGAGTTTTGAATATAAGTTATTCAATGAAAAAGGTTTGACCATTGTACGAAAAAGCATATAAATGATTTTCTAACATAAATATACTATCCTAATATTTATTTTTAGAATGAGGGGTTGCAATGATTCATGTCTGTGAACCAAATATCGGGAAAAAAGAATTTGAGTACGTAAAAAAATGTTTTGATTCAAACTGGATTTCTTCTATGGGTCCTTTTGTGAAAGAGTTTGAGGAAAAATTTGCTGGATTCTGTGACACAAAATACGGCATTAGCACTACAAGCGGCACAACAGCGCTTCATCTGGCTGTTGCTTCTCTTGGAATAAAAAAAGGCGATGAAGTGATAATGCCTTCTTTCACAATGATTGCCACATCCAATTCAGTTATTTATGCAGGGGCAAAGCCTGTTTTAGTTGACTCTGAAATGCAGACATGGAACATGGATGTAACCAAGATAGAGGAAAAAATAACCAAGAAAACAAAGGCAATAATGCCTGTTCACACTTACGGCCATTCTGTTGACATGGACCCTTTAATGGAAATAGCTGAAAAACACGGCCTGAAAGTCATAGAAGACGGGGCTGAAGCCCATGGTGCCTTATACAAAGGAAAAAAAGTCGGTTCTATTGGGGACTGCGGCTGCTTCAGCTTTTATGCAAACAAAATAATTACTACCGGAGAAGGCGGAATGGTTGTAACAGCCAATGAAGAATTAAGTGAAATGGCGCACACTTTAATGAACCATGCTTTTTCAAAAGAAAAGCATTTCTGG
>JBDRFE010000049.1:0-6932 GCA_043819075.1 archaeon | reverse complement strand
AATGAAACAACTGGGATTCTTAAGAGACAAAGCATTGCAAATTTTTGTTGGAAAGTTTATGGCTGATGGCGCTACTGAAGAACGGGCAAAAGAACAGGCAAAAATAGCCATGCGACAACAATTCTACAAAAAATAATTTTTTGTTTTCATCTTTCTGCAATGCATTTTTATTTCTTTTCTTCTTTTTGTATTCATGGTTTTATGAAGGATTTTGTTAACTGGAAAATAGGCGGGGAAGCAGGATACGGCATTCTTTCTGTCGGAGTATTGTTCGGCAAATTATGCACCAGAAACGGCTTGCATGCATTTTATTCCAGCGAGTTTCCTTCTCTCATAAGAGGTGGCCACAACACTGTCCAGTTAATGGTAAAAAGCACTCCAGTCCTTTCACAGCATTATGAAATTAACCTGCTTATTGCATTGAATCAGGAAACAGTTTCAAGGCATTTGAATGAATTAAGCCCTGATGCAGCAATAATTTTTGATTCAAAAGAAACTGACATAAAAAAATTCAAGATAAAAAAGTCTGTTGTATTGGTTGATGTGCCATTAACTGAAATTGCGGTAAGGCATGGCAATAAAATAATGCGTAACACTGTTGCCTTGGCTTCTTCTGTTGCATTGCTTGGATTGGAATTCAGTGAACTTGAAACCCTGATTAAAGAAAATTTTGCGGGAAAAAAACAGGAAATTATTTCATCAAACATTAATGCTGCAAAAGAAGGATTTAATTTTATTTTGAACAGGAAAATTAATTTTAATTACAAACTGAAAAAACAAAAGCAAAAAAACAATATTTTTGTCAATGCAAATGACGCGTTCTGCTTGGGTGCAGTGAAATCAGGGTTAAAGTTTGTATCAGAATACCCTATGACTCCGTCTTCTTCAATTCTTTCTTTTATGGCTGCACATGAACTCCAGTTTGACATTGTTGTAAAGCAGACTGAAGACGAAATTTCTGCAATCAACATGGCTATTGGCGCAGGCTTTGCCGGAGTGAGAAACCTTACTGCAACTTCTGGCGGAGGATTTTCTTTAATGGTTGAAGCATTAGGCCTTGCAGGAATGACTGAAACTCCTGTTGTAATTGTTGAATCCCAGAGGCCAGGGCCAAGTACAGGCCTTCCGACAATGACAGAGCAAGGCGACCTGCTTTTTGTCCTTAATGCCTCGCAAGGCGAATTTCCCAGAATGGTTGTTTCTCCAGGCGACCCGCAAGAGGCTTTTGAGGCAGGCTTGCAGGCATTTAATTTTGCTGAAAGATTCCAGCTGCCAGTAATTGTCTTGCTGGACAAATATATTTCAGAGGGAAATACTACTGTAAAAATGTTTGATGCAGGCAAATTTAAGATTGACAGGGGAAAACTTCTTTTTGCTGCACCAAAAAATTACTTAAGATATGCTTTCACTAAAGACGGAGTTTCTCCCAGAATTCTTCCCGGAACAAAAGGAATTGTTTTCAAGGCAAACGGCGATGAACACAACGAAAAAGGCGTTTCTGAAGAAAGCGAGGAAAACAGGATTAAAATGATGGACAAGAGAATGAAGAAACTTGAATTAATTAAAAAAGAAATTCCTGAACCAAAACTTTTTGGAGAAAAAAATGCCAGAATAACTTTGATTGGCTGGGGTTCAACTAAAGGAATAATCCTTGAAGCATTAAAGCAGTTAAAGCAGCAGAAAATCAAGGCAAACTTTTTGCATTACTCTTTTATTTTTCCTTTCAAGGAAAAAAAACTTTTGGAAACAATAAAAAAATCAAAAAAGGTTTTGTTGGTTGAAAATAACAATACTTCGCAGTTTGGAAAACTTATTGCACAGGAAACCGGAATAATAATAAAAGACAAATTCTTGAAATACACTGGAAGGCAGTTTTATCCGCATGAAATAACAGATAAAGTGAAGAGGTCTTTGCATGGTTGAATTAACTTCGCTTAATACTAAAGAGCTTCCAACATGGTGCCCTGGCTGCGGCAACTTTCTTATTCTGGCTGCATTAAAGAAAGCTGTTTCTCAGATGAACCTTGACCCAAGCGAGGTAGTAGTTGTTTCCGGAATAGGCTGTTCTGCCGGACTGCCTCATTGGATTGAATCTTATGGCTTTCATTCAATTCATGGAAGGGCTTTGCCTGTTGCAACAGGAATAAAGCTTGCAAACCATAAGCTTAATGTAATTGTTGTTTCAGGTGACGGAGACGGTTATGGAATTGGATTAAATCATTTAGTTCATGCAATGAGAAGAAATTTAGATATTACTTATATTGGCCACAATAACCAGATTTACGGGCTGACTTTAGGCCAGACTTCTCCTACTTCAGAGCAAGGGGCTAAAACTGTTTCAACTCCTCATGGTTCAATTGAAGTTCCGGTTAACCCAATTTCTCTTGCATTATCTTCTGGTGCAACTTTTGTTGCAAGAGGCTTTGCAGGAAATACCATTCAGTTAACTGACTTGTTTGTAAAAGGAAACGAGCACAAGGGCTTTGCCTTGATTGATGTTTTCCAGCCATGCGTTACATTCAATAAAACAAACACTTTTGAGTTCTTCAATAAAAGGGTTTATGATTTGCAGAAAGAAAACCATAACATAACTGATTTTGGGAATGCTTTTGTGAAATCCCTTGAATACGGTGAAAGAATTCCAACTGGCTTGTTTTATCAGGTGCAAAGGCATATTTATTCAGATGATTTGCCGCAGTTAAAGGAAATGCCTTTGGTTTCCCACAGCTTGAACGCGGACATTGCGTCCCAGCTGGAAAAATATAAGTAAATCAGATTACTTTAATTAATTCAAATAAATAAATTATTACTCCGACAAGCAATCCTGCACCAACCATTTCTATTGCATGCTGTAAATGCCTTTCTTTTGCAATCATTCCTACAAAATACCCTAAAACAAAAAGCGAAACAAGAATCAGTAAAACAGAAAAATAATATGCTTCCATCTTGCTTATCAGGTTAAATTGTGCAAGAAAAAAAGGCATTATTAACAAAAAAGAAACTATTGTAGAGCTTAAGCCGTTTGCAAGCCCCATAAAAAGGCTCATCTTCTTGTATTCTGATTCAATTTGTGTCTTCCTTAATTTCCTCATTAAATGTTTTTCAAGTATTTTAATTGTTCTTTTCCTTTCAGCTCTTTCAGCTGAATAGCCCCCCCAGATTCCTGAAACCCCTGTTGCAACTATTACCCCTATAGAAGAGATAATTACAATCCTTGGTTCCATTGCCCCTGCAACAAGCATTGCGATTACAATTCCTAAAATAGTTAATGCGCCGTCAAAAGAATTCATTATAATGTATCTTCTGATTATTGCGTTCTCTTTTATCAAATCAAAAAAAAGCATTCAAGCTCACTCTTTTTTTGGGGTCAGCGGAACATCAATTACTTTCTTTTTCCCTGCAATAACCTTGTCAATTGAATGAATTACTGCTCCGTAAGAGTCAATGGTTTTTTCAACTTCTTCAAAGTCAATGCTTTCACCTTCTAATGTGGCTTTAATTGATTCAGTTTTTTCGTCTATTGCGTAAACAGAAATGTTTGCTGTGTCAACTGACTTCAAATCACATAAAGCCCTTCCAAGTTCAACTATGTTTGGCTTATGGGGTTTTAATACATCAACTTCCACAACCCTTATTTTCTGTTTTAAAGGCCCTTTTTCCTGTTTTTCTGCCATAACATAATAATGCTGTTCTGCTTAAAAAAACTTTTCTTTTTCTGTTTCTTTGATGGACAGAATAAAAGTTGATTTACTGCATTTATTCCAGGAAGGTACAGGCCAAACAGTTTACACAAAAACACTTTCAAAAGCATTAAAAAATTCAGTTGACTTGCAGCCAATCAATCCAAGCCAGTTTTTTTTGTTTAATTTCCTGAATCGTTTCAGCAACTCTCTTGCAATAAAATTCCTTCCATTTCTTTTAATGCAAAAAATAAGGAAAGGCAGCGTTGTCCACATAGTTAACCAGGAATTATTTTTCCTTCTGCCTGTAATAAAAAATTCCTGTGTAATAACACTGCATGACATGAGCTTATACTCTTATTACTCTGAATGGAAAGAAAAAGATGTCCTGCTTTTGGATAAAGCAAAAAAAATAATCTGTGATTCTGATTCAACCAGAAAAGAATTAACAAAAAACTTTCCTTTGTTTGAAAAAAAATGCAAAAGCATTCATCTTGGTTTAAGCAGTTCTTTCAGCAAAAGCAGTTCTGATGCAAGAAAAAAATTCGGCTTGAAAAAAAACAGCAGAATTGTGTTGTTTGTTGGCAGTGATGACCCGAAAAAAAACTTTTTTTCCCTGCTGAAAGCTTTTTCTGAATTAAAGCAGGAAAATCTTGTTCTTGTAAAAGCAGGGCTTGCATGGAGTATGAAAAAAAACCAGAGAAAGCTTTTTGAAGAATTCATTTCATCAAAAAACCTTCAGCAAAAAGTTAAATTCATTGATTTTCCTTCAACACAGGATTTAATTGACTTATATTTTGAAGCAGAAGTTTTTGTTAATCCGTCTCATTTCGAGGGTTTTGGGTTAACTTTGATTGAAGCAATGTTTTGCGGCTGCCCTGTTCTTTGTTCTGATAATACTTCTTTTCCCGAAATTGCAGGCAACTCTGCCTTATTCTTTGATTCAAAAAACCAAGAGCAAATAAAAGAAAAATTAGAGCTGGTTTTAAACAACAAAAACTTACGACAGGAATTAATTCAAAAAGGATTCCAGAACATTAAAAGGTTTAATTCAAGTAAGATGGCTGAAGAAACAATTGAAGTGTATGAACAGGCTTTAAAAGAAAAATAAAAAAATAAAAGCAGTTAATCAAAAAATTAAATAAAAAAAAAGAAAAAAAGAAGAAAATTAAATTGCTTCACGATAATAATCGTTGTTTTCTTCTTTTTCTGCCATAACCATTGTTTTAATCAGGCTTAAGTTTTCAAGCGAGTTAGCAAGAATTTTGTTGTTTGAAATCGTGTAAAGCACGTCATCAATATATAGTGCTCTTTTGACTTCTGTTCCTGCGCCATAATAATAATAGCCTGATTTCATGAGTGAATCATCGTTTTCAGCTAAGTGTGTTATTCTTCCTTTTAATTGGAAACCGTTTTCGAGTGAAAGATTGTATACATATGCTCCTTGGAAAGTGAATTCACCGTATGGAGGCGAACCCCATCCCTGGTTTTGCCTTTCTTCGTATTCTCTTTTCTGTTCCTCTGAGATTTCAGCCAGCCTTACAGGGAAAACCAATAAGTTTTTTTCTTTGTCAAAAAGAAATGCTTTGTGGTCTTGTAATGCATAAGAGTCTGTTCCCCTGTCTCCGATTATTTCTTTGAACATTTCTTTTGGATTTTCTACATCAGACACATCAAAGACTGCAATCTTTATTCCCTGATACCATGCAAAATCCCCTTGTTCTGCTTCAATTGTTTCTTTTCCTATGCCGATTAAATGGGTTTCATCTATTGGATGCAAGTAATCAGAGTAGCCTGGAATCTTTAGTTTGCCTAAAACTTTTGGATTTTTTGCATCGCTTAAGTCAATTACAAACAATGGGTCAATTTTTTTGAATGTAACTAAGTATCCTTTGTTTCCCATAAACCTTGCTGAATAAATTTTTTCTCCTGGAGCTAAATCTTCAAGTTTTCCCTGCATTTCAAGATTTTCTCCGAAAACATAGATGTTGTTTGTTGTTCCTCCGCCGGTTCTTGTCACATGGCCTTTTGTTGTTGCTATTCGAAAGTTTCCTTCAAATTCGTCCATTGAAAACTGGTTTAAGATTGTTCCTGGAGCCTGCATTGCCCCTGAATAACTTATTTTTCCGTTGTCCAAGGAAAACTTGTGGATTGAAGTGTATTCGCCTGAACTGGTTCTCACTGCATTAACCATTTCTGTTACAACCGGAATATAGTATTCATATTCTGTTTGCGCTAAGTACAAATTTTCTTGTGATGCAAAAATGTTTTGTGCTGAACCAACAACTGTTTCTTTTTTTATTTCAGAGTCAAACCCATCCATTGAAACAGAGCCAATTGTTACAAAGCTTTCAGGGTTAATCGGAGGCAAGTATCCAATGTCACCGCATTCTGCTATTTCCTGGAATTCACTTCCTGTTTTTGAGTCAGAGTACAATGGAATTATTTTTTCAGGGTCTTCCTGCATGTAATAAGCGTAACTGTTTATTACAAAATAAACTTGTTCATTAATTTTTCTTGAATTCAAATAACTTCCTTCAAATTCTATTGTCCTTTTTATTTCTGGCTTTGCTTTATCGCTTGCATCAATTAACTGGATTACTGTGACGCTTTGGCTGTAATAAGGGTAATAGCTTTTTTCCATTGTGCCGGTTTCTTTTTGTGTTTCCCTTACATCCCTGTAGGCTTCGCCAAAAACAAGGACATTGTTTTTGTTAATGAATATTTCTTTTGGTGTTACATTTAATTCTGTTTTGGACAAAATTTCTGCTGTTTCTGCTGGAAAAGCTTCTGCTATAACCAAGTTATTGTTTGATATTGCGTAAATATATTTTCCGTCTGTTTTCACTATGTCTGCTTCATCTACTCCTTGTACTTGGACATTTGTTTCAGAGTAATCAGTTGAGATGTTTGCTGTAGGAACCGATGTTCCGGTTTCAGCTGTTGTCTTCATTACTCCTCCTATTGCAAGAGAGTCATACATCATTCCATAGCCTCTCATATTAGCCGAGTTTTCAAACGTGTTTTTTATTTCAGTGCAGGAACTGAATTTTGGAATTTCTTTTGACTGCTTTAATGGCTCTGGAGGCTTAATGCATCCTGCCACAACAACTGTTAATAAAATCAATGAAACCAAAAGCATTTTCATTTTTTTGTCCATGAAAAACATCACCAAAGTATTATTACTTTTACTTTATTAATAAGAATTTGTTTTTCTAAGGAAAAAGGCTAACCCTAATTTTCTATGACAAG
>JBDRFE010000048.1:0-3268 GCA_043819075.1 archaeon | reverse complement strand
GAATTCCTGAATTAAAGCAAACCAACCAAAACTTCAACCAAACAGTTGATTTGCTTTTAACTTAAACTAGATTAACACTCAAAAAATAGAATATTCTGAAGCAAATGAAATTCAACGAAGTTTTTATTCCTAAAACCGGATTAAACCAGAAAAGGCTTTCAGACATAATCATTTTTTTGCTGGTTCAGGAATGGCCTTTAACTGTAAAAGGAATTCAAAGCAGGACAAAAAACAAGTTTTCAAGGAATGTCAGCCTGCAGGCAGTATACAAGGAAATCAATAAACTGGAAAAAGAAAACATTGTTTTAAAGTCAGGCAGTTATTTTAAGCTGAACTTGGAGTGGCTGAAAGAAATTCAAAGTTTTGGCGAAAAAACTTTGGAAAATTATAAGCTAAAAGAAACAAATTTAGTTGAACTTCCATGAGATGATTAAATGAAGAAAAAAAAGATTTGCAATTGGTGCAAAACCAATGAAGCCACAGAAAAAGCCACGCTGGTAACCAGATTTTTTAAATTAAAAAAAGGTTTTCCTTCAGGAAAAACAAAAACTAAATTCAAAGAAATAAATGTTTGCAATGAATGCGCAGAACACAAATTAAATGGAGCAAGAAAATGAAATTAATTAATTGGTTTAACATTAAATCAAAACCCTGTGATTCCTGTAAAGGAAAAGGATGCATTAATTGTTTATGCAGGGGCTATTTTTATTTTTTGGAGCCAACTAAAGCAAAAAAAATCAGGGACTGGGTTTACAGTAAAATAAAGAAAGAATAGGATAAAAATGCATTCAAAGAAAAGTTTAGCAGAGGAGAAAAAAATAAAGCTAAGGCTGATTGATGCAAATAAAATTTTACTTCATGAAAAGTCCGACGAATCCAGAAAAATTGTACAACAAGCCAGTTTACCTTTAAGGCCGGCCAGAGAATATATTTAAATATATATTCACTTACTGAATAATTCAGTAGGTGAATATGTTTGAGGTTTGTTGATAGGGAAGAGGAATTGAAGGAGTTAAAAGATATTGAGGTTCTTTCAAGGAAAAAACTGTTTGTTGTAGCCCTCTATGGTTTGAGGAGAGTTGGCAAGACAAGGCTTTTGCTTGAATTTCTTCGCGTAATCGGTTCTGGTCACGGGTCTGTTGATGGCACAGGGCACGGCTATGGAAAAGACGGCTTGTATTTTTTTGTAAACAAGAATAAAACTTCTGTGGATTTGCTTAACGAATACCAAGAGATTCTGAAAAAGGGCAAGGTTTTGGGTGAATTGGAGTCTGTTGATTCATGGGACAAGTTTTTTGATGTTGTGATTAAAAGAAAGGTTCCGCCTGTTGTTTTTGATGAGTTTCAGAATTTTAGTTTTGTTGAGCCAGCTGTTTTTGGAATAATGCAGAAGACCATTGATTTGAATGAGGGCAAGACCGGCTTGCTGGTTCTTTCTGGTTCTTTGATTGGGTTGATGAAGAATTTGTTTAAGAGTTCAAAAGAGCCTTTGTATGAGAGAATAAAGAGGGGTTTCAAGCTTGAGCCGTTGAGCTTGAATTCTTGTTTGGAGTTGAAAAAAGAGTTAAAGTTGAGTAAAGAAGACCTTGTAAGGATTTATTGTGTTTTTGGCGGTTATCCAAAGTATTTTGTTGCAATTGAGGATTTTGGTTTGCAGGGGAAAAAAGCAGAAGAAATTTTAGATTCGTTGTTGCTGGCAAAGGATGCTCCTTTAGAAGATGAGGTTAACAGCATTTTGTCGCAGGAATTTGGCGGAAGAAGTGGAGTGTATTACTCTATTCTTGAAGCTATTGCAAACGGAAACAATACTAACTCGACAATTGCAAGCGCTTTGAATACTAATCCGACTTCTATTACCAGGCAAATTAAGGAGTTAAAGGATTATTTTGAATTGATTGAACTTGAAATGCCTTTTGAGGGAAAAAGAGGCATTTACAGGATAAGGCATCCTTTGATTCAGTTCTGGTTTTCTGAAATTTATAAGAATTATTCTGATTATGTTGCAAGAAAGCCAGAGTTTTTGGAAAAATTGAGAAAAAACCTGAATTCTGTTTATGGCCGGGCTTTTGAGAAAGTCGCAAAAGAATTTTTGGCAAGCAAACTTGAATTGAAAGAAGCCAAAAGGCAGTGGGGCAAAATCCAGGACGCAAAAAAAGGAGAGAACACTTACGAAATTGACTTAATTGGAAAGAACGGCAAACAGATTTTTGCTTTTGAATTCAAATGGAGCGAATTATCAAACAAAGAAGCAGTTGGCATTCTTAAAGAGCTTGAAAGCAAAACAAAACACCTGCATAAAAGAATGTCTGGCTTAAAGCTTGGGCTGGTTGCAAAAAAAATTGAAGCAAAACAAAAATTACGGAATGAGGGATTCTTGACTTTTGATTTGGATGACTTCTGAAGAGCATCCAAATTATTGGTGTTTGTCTTGATGAAGAAAAACCTTGCCGTGGATTTTGAATCCTTGTTTGGCTGGCAAACACTAAATGAAAAGAGGCTTTTAACGCGTATAACAGGTGCAATAATAATTATGATTGGCGCAATAATTATTTCAATTTTGTCAAAAACCACTGAATAAAGTCTGCGGCATATAAATGGTTTTTGGCAGTTACGAATTCCATTATTTGCTGTAAATTAAAATAAGCGGAATTCGTTAGATTTAAATTCACTTTTTTATACATAAAGTATTTGAGGTTGGCTAAAAAATGCTTAAAGGCTCTAAAATAAGCGATTTTATCATTGAAATCTTAAGCAATACATGGCCTTTGACAACCAAACAGATTTTCAACAAACTCAAAAGAAATTATGGGGTTAATGTAACTTATCAGGCAATTCACAAGCATGTAAAAGAAATGCTTGAACAAAAAATGCTTTCCAAAGACGGAAACAAGCTGGTTATAAACTATTCTTGGGTGAAAAAGCTTTCAGCTTACTCTAAAAACCTTGAAGAATCAATGGAAAAAGGTTCCGGAGAAAACGAGTCAAGAATGATGGTGTTTAATTCTTTGATTGAATGTGGAAAATTTTTGATAAACGAATTTTTAGGGAATACCGCCAAATACCCTAATCCTGAAAACAAGGACAGTGTCTGCATGTGGGACTTTGCCTGGCCAATTATTGGTGCCTCTCATGACGATCATGAAAAAATGAAGAAAATGTTCAGTGAAACCATTCACTGGAACATTTTTTCGCATAACACTTTTTTGGATAATGTTACGGCAGATTACGTTAAAAAGCTGGGTAAAAAAGTTGTCATGGGTAAAAAGTT
>JBDRFE010000047.1:0-2000 GCA_043819075.1 archaeon | reverse complement strand
AAATGCAGAAAATAACTGGAATAAAAGAATTAAAGTTAAAGGCAAACAAAATAAGGAAAGACATAATTGAAATGCTTGTTGAAGCAGGCTCAGGGCATTCAGCTGGACCATTAGGAATGGCAGATGTTTTCACTGCATTATACTTTAATGAAATGAAACACAACCCAAAAGAACCTAAATGGAGTGAAAGAGACAGGTTAATTTTATCTAATGCACATATTTGTCCGGTAAGATATGCTGCAATGGCTGAAGCGGATTATTTTCCAGTAGAAGAACTCAAAACACTGAGAAAGCTTGGCACAAGATTGCAGGGGCACCCGCATAATCTGGCTTTGCCTGGAATAGAAAACACCGGAGGGCCTTTAGGGCAAGGGATTTCAGTTGCAGTCGGAGTTGCTTTGGCAGGAAAAATGGACAAAAAAGATTTCAAGGTTTATTGTTTAATGGGTGACGGGGAAATAAATGAAGGCCAGCCATGGGAAGCTTTTATGCTGGCAGCAAAAAACAAATTAGATAATTTGATTGTGGTAATTGACAGGAATTTCATCCAGATTGACGGAAACACAGAAGAAATAATGCCATTGAATCCGCTGGACAAGAAAATGCAGGCATTTAATTTTCATGTAATTGAAGTAAACGGAAACAACATGAAAGAAATTCTTGAAGCATTTGAGAAAGCAAAAAAAAATAAAGACAAGCCGACAGCAATAATTGCAAACACTGTGCCGGGAAAAGGAGTTTCTTTCATGGAAGGAAAGTTTGAATGGCATGGTAAAGCTCCAAACAAAGAAGAAGCAGAAAAAGCGTTAAAAGAATTAAACGAAGAAGAAAAAAAAATCAGAAGTGAATGAAATGGGAAAAATTAATCCAGAAATGTTTTTAGCTGACTTAAAACAGCCGGAAAAAACTCCCAACAGAGACGGATACGGGAAAGGCTTAAAAAAATTAGGTGAAACAAACCCAAATGTTGTTGCATTATGCTGTGATTTAACTGAATCAACCAGAGTTGAATGGTTTAAGCAAAAATTTCCTGAAAGATTCATTGAAGTTGGAGTAGCAGAACAGAATATGATGAGTGTTGCAGCAGGGCTTGCAGCAGAAGGAAAAATTCCTTTTGTAAGCTCTTATGCAGTTTTCAGCCCTGGAAGGAACTGGGACCAGTTAAGAGTAAGCGTTTGTTACTCTGAAGCAAATGTCAAAATCCAGGGAGCACACGCAGGAATTTCTGTCGGGCCGGATGGAGCAACACACCAGGCATTAGAAGACCTTGCAATAACAAGATGTATTCCGAATTTAACTGTTGTAGTTCCATGCGATGCAATTGAAGGAGAAAAAGCAACAATAGAGTCAGCTGAAATAAAAGGGCCGGTTTATTTAAGGTTTGGAAGGGAAAAAATTCCGACAATTACAACAGAAAAAACCCCTTTCAAGACAGGCAAAGCAGAAATTTTCAGGACAGGAAAAGATGTTACAATAATTGCATGCGGAATAATGGTTTTTGAAGCATTAAAAGCCGCAGAAGAATTAGAAAAAGAAAACATTGATGCAATGGTAATCAATAACCATACACTCAAGCCAATAGATGAAAAGACTTTGATTAAAGCAGCAAAACAAACTAATGCGGTTGTTACAGCAGAAGAACATCAGGTTATTGGCGGATTAGGCTCTGCTGTAGCAGAAGTTTTAAGCCAGAATTATCCTGTGCCAATCAAATTCGTTGGAATAAAAGACAGGTTCGGAGAATCAGGAAAACCAGAAGAATTATTAGAAAAGTTTGGCTGCACTTCAAAAGACATTGTGAAAGCAGTAAAAGAAGTAATTGAAATGAAAAAATGATTTTGTTTCTCAGTCAAACTTATTGAAAAAGACTTGTTTTTAAGTTAAATATATATTTGGCTAATACGTAAATTAATTGTGAACAAAAACACAATGCTTTTCTCAGTTTTTTTCCTATTTCTGATTATTGTTTTTTCTGGCTGTGTTCTGGAAAAAAACGGAAT
>JBDRFE010000046.1:0-9438 GCA_043819075.1 archaeon | reverse complement strand
AAATCTGGTATGTTTTAGAAATTTCTCCTGTAAAAGTTCCTATATCCCAGCTTATTTTTCCAAATTCAGAGTCATAATCTGAAACAATTCCTCCGTCTGTAATAACTATTTCCCATTCAACCGGAAAATATTCTTCTAATATTCCGTTTTGTATTTCTTCTGAACTCTCTGCAGTTACTGTCATTAAAACATTTGTTTTAGGGGAAACTTTATGCTGTCCGCATTTAGGGCAGTCAACTAGTCTGTCAAAAGAAATTAAATTTTCTTTTTTTGCAAAGCCATAACCCGGATCTAAAGGAGTAAAAGGAATTGAAACAGTTTGTTCGTTGGATAAATCCATTATTTTATTCCAGCTTCCATCGCATTTTTTTTCATAGTAATTCCATTCAGCGCACTTGAAAAGAAATTCTGATTCTTTTGGAACCTTTAATTTCAGTTCCCCTGAAGAAAATTCTGCGTTAGGCTTTACTGCAACAATTTTGTTCCATTTAGTTTTTTCCGGTGCTGAAAGATTTAATGAAATTTTTTCGTCTGCTTCAACAAGAGTTGTATCTGAATCAATCAAAACTTCATTCAAAGAAATGCTTTCAATGCTTCCTTCAAGAAAAGTTAACTTTGCATTATATATTCCTTTTTTTACTAAAACCTGTTCAGTGCCTGAATCCACTAAGTTTTCTTCTGAGTCAAAAACAGACAGGGCAACATCTGCGTTGGATGGAATAACTGAATAACTAGCCTGAATGGTTTCTGGTTCTGTTTCTTGGATTAATTCATTTTCTATATTTACAATAATTGAATTTGAAATGCATTCTGTTTTGTCACAGACATTTGCCTTCAATTCAAATGCATTATTATCAAACTGCAAAGTATTTAAGTCTGCAGTCAATGAGTTTTCTGACAAAATCCCTTCAAATTCAGTTCCATTAAAAGAAAACAAATAGGAAACAAGTTCTCCGAAATTCTGCAGTGAAACAACGATTAATTCAATTCCTTTTAGTATCTGATTCTCCAAGGGATAAACAAAAATTATTTTCGGAATTAATGTATTTAAATCAGATGTGTTTTCATCTGCGTTATTTTGGTTCAAGTCGTTTAATGCATTTAAATCAGCAGTGAATTCATTTTCATTTAAGTCATTTGAATTCAAATCAATTGCATTCAAGTCATCTGATGAAGCAAACCCGATCAATAAAACAAATAACAGCAATATTCCTAAAAGCAATTTCGCGCTTAAAAACAATTTCATGTTTAATATTTGGAGTTTAAAAAATATATGCTTTACTGTGAGACTTAATTCAGCCTGCAATAATGACTGCAATAATCACAGCAATTGAAGTTGAAAGAAAGTTCACCCAGGTGTTGCTTAATTTTCCTTTTCTTTCAAATAATGCCCCTAAAATGCTGTCAATAAATGCTCCGATTAACCCGCATAAAAGAATTATTCCTGCAAAAAAAAAACGCTTTTATACAAAAAATAGTGCATTCCGGCAATTAATCCTGCGCCGATTAAAGCAGAAACACTTCCTAAAACGCTTATTCCTCCGTCTGTTCCTGTTTCAACTTCTTTTAAGCTTGTAATCAGCAGAGGTTTTTTCCTTGAAAGCAGAATAAGATACTCATTTAAATTTTTCTTTTTCTTTTTTTTGTATGCCAAAGCCAAAACGAAAACAGGCTTATCCCTCTTCACTTAAAAGAGAAGTTTCTGCGTTAAGGAAAATAGGAAGCTTCAGAAGGCCTGAAAGAGTTGTAGTTCATTTAGGGAATATTGATGACACGCCAAAAAAAGAAAATTATTCCAAAAGCTTTCCAGAAGTTCAATTTGTTGGGATTGACGCCAAAAAACCGGCTTTTAAAAACAGACTGCCAAATAACTGGCGCCAAATAACTGCATCATTTAACTCAGGGTTGAAAAAATTAAGGGATAATTCAGTTGACCTGATTAGTTCTGAAATTGCTTTAGGTTATTATGGAAAAAAATTTAACGGAGTTACTGAAACATTTCAAACAGATTTTAAAAAACACACAAGAGATTCAATTAAAACTGCTCACAAAAAATTAAAGCCAGGTGGGAAATTAATGATTGTGGCCGATAATTATGTTGTGTTACTTATTCTTGAATCATTGCGAAAAGCTGGTTTTGAAAACAAGAATGTTTCTTATTATGAATTGTCTGAAAAAGAACTTGCAAGAACTAAGTGGATGGCCATGTTTATTAAGAAAAGAAAAGATGATTGTGTTCAGATAATTGCAGTGAAATAATTTATCCTGCAATAATGACTGCAATAATCACAGCAATTGAAGTTGAAAGAAAGTTTACCCAGGTGTTGCTTAATTTTCCTTTTCTTTCAAATAATGCCCCTAAAATGCTGTCAGTGAACGCGCCAATTAATCCTGCAAGCAAGATTATTCCTGCAAAAAAAACGCTTTTATACAAAAAATAATGCATTCCGGCAATTAATCCTGCGCCGATTAAAGCAGAAACACTTCCTAAAACGCTTATTCCTCCGTCTGTTCCTGTTTCAACTTCTTTTAAGCTTGTAATCAGCAGAGGTTTTTTTCTTGAAAGCATTCCTACTTCAGAGCTTAAAGTATCAGCTAATGCAGCTGAAATTCCTGCAAAAAATCCTATTGGAAAATTTAATCCTAAAGCAATCACTGCTGCAAGGGAATTGCCTAAAACATTTCCTGTGGTTCTTTTTTCGTGTTCTTTTAATGTTTTTTTTACCCTGTATCTTGTTCCAAGTTCTCCGATAAAGAAAAAATATGAAATAAACAAGAATGCAGTTAAACCTCCTATTGAAGTTAATTGCCCTAAAAAAATTGTTATTACTCCAATTAGTATTCCTATCAGAATTCCTTTTCTGTCAAAGGTTTTCTTTTTGACTGAAATAAAAATAAAGACTGCCAGAATAACTATAATAATTAGTATTTCATTAAGGGTTAACACTTTTATTTCCCTTCAATCAGCTTTGTTTTAATTACTTCAATTCTTTTTACAAACCCTACTTTTCTTGTTTCATTCTCTATTTTTGATGCAATGTTCCCAAAAACCATTTCGTTCACAAAATCGTCAAAATCCTTTTTTTTGGATGCATAAGCTATTTTTTCAATCATTATTTTTCTTATTGCTGTTTCCTTTATTTTCGGCAACTTTTTCATTGAAATAACTATTGTTTTGACTCTTGCTTTTTGGTTGTCTTTTAAGTTTACCGTCTGAGTTGTTTCCATTTTACTTGACCTTCTCCTTACAATCCTTTTAAGGAAATTCGGGTTTATTTCATGGCCTACCAGTTTTGTGTAAGCCTTTAATCCCTGTACATTAAATACTTTAAAGTAAAAGCTTATGTGCTGTTTTTTCGGGTTCCCGGTTAACTCTCTTGCATTAAAGCTTACAACCCTGTTTTCAAGTGTTTCAGGCTTTTCTGCTACTATTTCGCCTAATTCTTTTTGGTCAAACATTTTTGGCGCAAAAAGAGTGAACCATTTTTTTTTCTTCCATTTATCTGTTGTCCTTCTAGTGTCAACTCTTTTAGGCTTTTCTTTTTTTGTTTCTTTTGCTTCTTTTGTTTCTTTTGTAGCCATTTAATCACATTCCCTGAATGATTTTTTCCCCTTTTTCAAGCATTTCTTTCAAGCCTTTGCCTGTAACTTTTTTCTTGAAGTTTTTTCCTGAAATCTTCATTGAATACTGCATTATTTCACCATTAAAGCAGCATTTTCTTCAGTGTATCTCCATCCTTTTGGAACCCTGTTTTTCTTTGAATAATATTTTAACAGCCTTCTAATTTTTGACACTGTCAGCTGATAGCCTCTTTGCGCTGTTTTATCGTGCCTGTTCTTCTCAAAGTGCTTTTTTTCCTTAACAGATTTTGTGATTAAGTTAAGCAAATCTCTTGGAAAATCCTGTTTGAGTTCAGGCACCTGGGAAATTATTTTTTCTATTTTTTGTTTTGTTGCCTGCTTAACTGAGGGAACGGCATAAACATCCCTTAAAATTAATCCTATTTCTGATGAGGTGTGGCCTTTTTGCGCCAGCTCAATTATTTTTTCTTTTATTTCATCTGGCTTTGATTCAACCCATTCAGGGCTGGTTTTTTTTGCAGGCTTTTTTGAGCCGCTTTTTCCCTTGCTTTTTCCGTGCATTCTAGCCAATTAAATCTACTCCTATAACAACATTGTTTGATGTGCATTAAAACAAAATTCAGCTTAAAAATAGCATTAATTCAATGCCTAATCCACTATATTTTCTGAAGCATTAGGTTTTTATAGCTTTTTTTGTTTTCACAGGTATCTGGCTCTTTTTTTAACTATTTTTTTGCTTCCATCTCAAACTCAATTGCATCCACTGAAATTAATCCGCTTAAAAATCGTTCATAGAATCTTGGATGAATACTTGCTATTTTTTGTATTATTTTTGCTCCGAAGAAATTTCCAATCATATCATATTTTTTGCTTTTTAGTGTGAAGTCAATGTTTTTTGCTCTTTTGACTTCTTGTATTATTACTTCTGGGCTGTGCCAGCAATAAAATGTTTTGTGTTGAATTGAGATTGCTGAGTAAAAGCTTTTGAAGTGTGGAACTAATAATTTTATTATTGCGTTTGGTTTTGCTGTTCTATGCATTTCACTTAAAACTTGGTAAACTTCTTTGTCAGATAAATGCTCTAAAAAACACATTGAGACTATTTCGTCAAAGTTGTTGTCTTTGAACGGCATTTTTCTTGCGTCCCCGACTACATCAACGCCTTTAATGTCTCTGATATCAAAGTTAACGTAACCTTTCATTGGGGTGCTCCCGCAGGCAACATTAAGCTTTTTTTGAATCATCTTTTCACCCATATTTTCTGAAGCATTAGGTTTTTATGGCTTTTTTTGTTTTTTACAGGTATCTTGCTCGTTTTTCAACTTCAAGCATTCTTTCAAGCACTTCTTTTTTTCCTTTCATTTTATAGCCTTGTTCTATCTGCTTCCATTGAACTGTTTTTTCAGGGCAGCTTGAAAGAAAAGTCCTTTTAAACCCTAATAAGTCTACTGCGCAGTCCTCTGTTTTTCCTGAATTAAATCCCAAGCCAAAATCGATGAAAAAAATTTTTCCTTTTTTTATTAAAAGATTGTTTGTTGTTAAATCCCCGTGAATAATTGAGTTTAAGTGAAGCAATGCAATCTGTTTTCCTGTTTCAATGAAATCCTTTTTTTTCATTGAATTAACTGCCTGAGCCATTTTTTTTGCTTTAATTAATTCCATTACAATAATGCATTTTTTCCTGTCTATTCTGTATATTGCCGGAGTCCTTACTCCTGCGAGTTTTGCTTTATGCATTAAATTTGTTTCATCTCTTGCCCTGTTAAACCTTATTTTTTCATCCAGTTCTTTTTGCCTGTATTTTTTTGGATTCCTTTTTTTTTCTATTGCTTTTTTTCCAAGGAATTCAGTTAAATAGGTTCTTGCTTCAGCTCCTTCAAAAACAAGTTTTTTCATAAATTATTCAGGGAAAAGAGTTTTTTTAACAGTTTTCTGCTGTCTGTTCTTTGAGTTTCTTGAAAGAAATTATCACTGAAGAAGTCGTATCAAGCACATTTGAATTAAACTCTGCTGTTTTTTCTGCAAAAACAGAATAGTTTGCAATATAGTTTTGCATTGAATCCCTTGCAGAAATTGCTGAACTCCTGACAGAATCAATTAATTCCAGCCTTTCAGTGCAGCTGGATGTTTTCTCTAATCCAATCAAATTCAGTTTCATTAAAATCAGTTCTTTTTTTACATCAATTAAGTAATTGAGTGCTTTAGCATCATTGTTAATGTTTTTTTCTGTTAACTCTATTTCAATGTCTGTGAGTTCAAGCTGGTATTCTTTTAGCTTTTGTTCTTCTGATGGCACAAGGCTTCCCTGCAAAACAAATTTTTCTTCCATTAAATTGATTTTTTCCAGCCCCTGGTCAAATGAAACTGAATTAAAGGCTTTTAATACAAAAACCGCATACAATAAAATCAGCGCAGCCAATAACACCAATAACAGCTTGCTTCTTGTCTTCATGCGTAATTAAATACATTTCATTCTATTTAAATTTTCTTGTTGCACCTTAAAAAAGCATTACTTGAACATTTTCTTGAATTTTTTCATTAAGCCGTTTTCTGTTGTTTTTTCCTCTTCCCTTAATTCTTCTAAAAGCTTTTTTTGTTTTCCAGACATTTTTTCCGGAGTCCTTAAAATGACTTTAATGTACTCATCTCCAAAACCGCTTCTTTCAATGTCTTTTATTCCTTTTCCTTTTAATCTGAAAATTGTTCCGGTTTGTGTTCCTGCCGGAAGCCTTAATTTTGCTTTTCCTTTTAATGTCGGCACTTCAATTTCATTTCCCAAGGCTGCTGTAGAAAAAGTTATCGGCACCTCTCCGTAAATGTCTGCTTCATCTCTTTTAAAGAATTCATGGGGTTCAATAAAAATTACTACATACAAGTCTCCGTTTCCTGCCCCTCTTTCCCCTGCATTTCCTTCTCCGCTTAACCTCAAATAAGCGCCGTTTTGTATTCCTTCCGGAATGCTTACAGTAATTTTTCTTTCTTTTTTTATTCTTCCAATTCCATTGCATTTAGTGCAAGGGTTTTTGACTGTTTTTCCTTCTCCATTGCATTTCCTGCAGGTGGTCCTTGTAGTAAAAGTGCCGAAAGGAGTTCTTTGCGCGCTTGACTGCATTCCTGTTCCATTGCATTGATTGCATGAAATTAACCCGTCTTTTTCTTCAGAGCCTGTTCCATTGCATTTATCACAGTCTTCAACTCTTTCTATTTCAATTTCTTTTTTTGCCCCAAAAGCCGCTTCTTCAAATAAAATGCTTAAATCAAACCTTAAGTCAAGGCCTTTTCTTGGCCCTCTTTTTTTTCTCTGCGAGCCAAAAATATTTCCAAAGCCAAAGCTGCTGAACAAATCGTCAAAATCAAATTCTGTTCCGGAAAAATCAAATCCCCCTGTTCCTGTTCCAAATCCCTGGAAGCCTTCTGCTGCATGGCCAAACTGGTCGTAATTAGCTTTTTTTTGCTGGTCGCTTAACACAGAGTATGCTTCAAGTATTTCCTTGAATTTTTCTTCTGCATTATCTTCTTTTGAAATATCCGGATGGAATTTTTTTGCAAGCTTTTTGTAGGCAGCCTTTATTTCTGAATCAGAAGCGCCTTTGCTTAATCCAAGAATTTCATAGTAATCGCGTTTCGTAGACATATTTATTCAGCCGGAAAATAAAAAAGGAGAAGAAAAAGATTTAATGCAATCATTTCTTTTTTTCTTTCTTTTCTTTTTTGTCCTCGTCTTTCATTTCGTAGTCTGCGTCAACCACTTTATCTTTTTTTGGCTTTTCTTCTGCACCTGAATCCTGCTGCTGCTGTTGCGCCTGCCCTGCTTTCTGGTATAATTCTGTTGACGCTTCCTGAAATAATTTGTTTACTTCCTCTAATTTTGCTTTTATTTCTGAAACATTTTTTTGTTCTGGTTCAAGAAGTTTTTTGAGTTCAGCTGTTTTGTCCCTTATTTTTTGCAGTTTGGCTGAATCAACTTTTCCTTCCATGTCTTTCAGCGTTTTTTCTGTCTGGTATACTATTGCGTCAGCCTGGTTTATTGCATCAATTTCTTCTTTTTTCTTTTTGTCTGTTTCAGCAAACTGTTCTGCTTCTTTTTTCATTCTCTCTATTTCCTGTTCGTTTAATTTTTCTGATGCAACAATAGAGATTTTCTGGCTTTTTCCTGTTCCCTTGTCTAATGCAGTTACATGAACTATTCCGTTTGCATCAATGTCAAAGGTGACTTCAATCTGCGGTATTCCTCTTGGCGCAGGAGGAATTCCCAAAAGCTGGAATCTCCCTAAAGTCTTGTTGTCTGAAGCCATTGTTCTTTCTCCTTGTAACACGTGAATGTCTACTGCTGTCTGGTTGTCTGCTGCAGTGGAAAAAATCTGTGATTTTTTTGTCGGAATAGTTGTGTTTCTTTCAATCAGTTTAGTGAAAACACTTCCAAGAGTTTCAATTCCCAGACTCAAAGGAGTTACATCCAATAACCAAATGTCTTTTACTTCTCCTGATAAAACTCCTGCCTGGATTGCTGCGCCCATTGCAACGCATTCCATTGGGTCAACCCCGCTTTCAACGTTTTTTCCGACAATTTTTTGCACAAATTTTTGCACTATCGGCATTCTTGTTGGCCCTCCAACCATAATCACTTTATCTATTTCTGCTGGAGTCAATTTTGCATCAGCTAAAGCATGGTTAACAGGCTTTTCGCATTTATCCACTATTGGCTTAATCAGTTCCTCTAATTTTGCCCTGTTTAATTTCATTACCAAATGCTTTGGGCCTTCTTGTGTTGCAGTAATGTATGGAAGGTTTATTTCTGTTTCAATTACATTGCTTAACTCTATTTTTGCTTTTTCTGCTGCTTCATTAAGCCTTTGCAATGCCATTCTGTCTTTTGTTAAATCCACTCCTTCCTGTTTCTTGAATTCAGATACAATGAATTTTTGGATTGTTTCATCCATGTCTCTTCCGCCTAATTGAGTGTCTCCTGAAGTGGATTTTACTTCAAACACTCCTTCGCCGAAATCCATTATTGTAACATCTAATGTTCCGCCTCCAAAATCAAATACAAGGATTTTTTGTTCTTTTCCTTTTTTGTCTAATCCATAAGCTAATGAAGCTGAAGTTGGCTCATTAACAATTCTGATTACTTCTAATCCTGCAATTTTTCCTGCGTCTTTTGTTGCCTGCCTTTGGTTGTCGTCAAAATAAGCCGGAACAGTTATTACTGCTTTTTCCACTTTTTCCCCTAAAAAGCTTTCAGCGTCTTTTTTTATTTTCTGCAGGATAAAAGCTGAAATCTGTTGAGGCGTATATTCTTTTCCTTGTGCCTTGAATTTGAAGTCTGTTCCCATTTTTCTTTTTGCGCCGGTAATTGTTGCATCAGGATTGCTTACTGCCTGCCTTTTTGCCGGCTCTCCTACAAGCATCTGGCCGTCTCTGGTAAAAGCCACAACAGAAGGAAATGCTTTGCCGTAAAGGCTTGCGCCTTCAGCTGAAGGAATTATTTTTGGTTTCCCTCCTTCTAATACTGCTGCTGCAGAGTTGCTTGTTCCTAAATCAATTCCAATCACTTTACTCATTTTATCACCTTTAAAAAATCAATTAACTTAATTCAATTTTTTCATTTTAATTGAATTAATTTGAATTTCATTCCTCCTTTTCATTTAAATAAATTAATTTTTTTTTCCTTTAATTCAGTTAGCATAAATCTGGCTTCTCAGCCTTTTTTCTTCTTCGCTTATTTTTGGTTTGGCTTTATCAGGAATTTCTTCAGGGAATTCCTCGTCAAAATCTTCCGGGTCAAATTCCTGAACATTAAATTCATTCATTTTTTTCACTCTCTTTTTTTTCTTTCTTTTCTTCAGTTTCTTTTCC
>JBDRFE010000045.1:0-13181 GCA_043819075.1 archaeon | reverse complement strand
TTTTTTTCTTTTTCTGTTTTAGCAGTGTGTTTTTTTTCAAACGACGGTTTTTCTGGTTCTTTTTTGTTTTCTTTAGCTTCTTTTTTTGCAGGTTTTTTTTCCTTTGCTTTTGTTTCTTCTTTTTTGTCTTCTTTTTTTTCTGTTTCCTTTTTTTCAGCGTCTTCTTTTGCGTCTGTTTTTTCTTCTTCTTTTTCTGCTTCAGGCTTTCTTTTCCTGCTTTCAAGTATTTCTTTTATGTTTATTTTGTCAGGGAATCTTGTCTCAGGCTTAACTATTCTTACTTTCACTCCTATTGTCCCGAATTTTGCTTTTGCAGGTGCAGCTCCGTAATCAACTAATTTTGCTTCTTCGCCTATTTTTTTCATGTAACCTTCTGCTATTCTCTGTTTTCTTTTCCTTACCCCTTTTCCGCCTAATGCTCCGGACAAAACTATTTCAACGCCTTGTGCTCCTGCTGTCCTGATATCTTTTGCTGTCCTGTATACAACGCTTCTCCAGCTGAAGCCTCTTCCAATTAAAGTTGAAATCTTGTCTGCCATTGCCTGTGCGTCTAATTCCGGAACGGTTATTTCTTTTATTTCAATCTGGGGGTTTTGTATCTTGAATTTTTCTTCCAGCACTAAAGTTAATTTTTTTATGTTTGTCCCGCCTTTTCCTATTGCAAGGCCTGGGTGGGTTACGTTTAAAACTATTCTTGTGACTAAAGGTGTTTTCACTATTTCAAGTTTTGTGAAGCCTGCTTTCTGCAGGTCTTTTTTTAAGTAATTTTCCATTTCAATTTTTTTTATTCCCTGTTTAATGAATATTCTTTCAATCATTGTTTTCCCTCTTGGAGTATTACTTCAATGTGAGCTGATTTTTTCTTTCTTCTTTTTCCTGCTATTTTCCCTTTTGACTGATGGCTTATTCTTGAATAACCCATTGATGCAAAAGCATGTTTTACGAACAGGTTTTCAGTGTTTAATCCCTTGTAGTCTGCATTTGATTTTGCGCTTTCAATTAATTCAACGAATTCTTTTGCTGTTTTTTTAGGGTATCTTCCTGTTTTTGTGTTTGATTTTGCTTTTCCTTTCCTGTGCGGCACTTTTTTCAGGTATCTTTTTAAAGGCAGGAACTCTTTTTTTTCTGTTATGTTTTTCAGGAATTCTTCTGCTCTTTTAACTTTCATTCCTTTTATTTCTCTTGCCAGTTCTGTTGAATACTTTAATGAAGCGTTTGCATTTTTTTTCACTGCTTTTGCAGTAATTTTTTCGTTTAATTTTTCCTGAAAATTATAGTTTTTCTTTGCCATTAAATCACTTTCTTGCTGTTATTGCTGTACTTGATTTTGTTGCTCCAATTCCTGCTTTTCCATGTAATAATCTTTTTCTTGTAAGCACTAATTCGCCTAAGTAATGGCTGAGCATTTCCGGAAGCACTTCAATTGTCTGGAATTCTTTTCCATTGTATACTGCAAACTTTAATCCAACCATTTTTGGGGTTATTACTGTGTCCCTGAAATGTGTTTTGATTGGCTTTGGTTCTTTTCCTGCGGATTTTACTTTCATTGCTTTCTGAATGCTTTTGTCTAATA
This sequence comes from archaeon, assembly GCA_043819075.1. Classification (GTDB taxonomy): domain Archaea; phylum Iainarchaeota; class Iainarchaeia; order Iainarchaeales; family 1-14-0-10-31-34; genus 1-14-0-10-31-34. Next base: position 11,608 of record JBDRFE010000045.1, on the reverse strand, counting down.
TCTTGTTCTGGTTTCTTTTAAGGCTTCTTCTTGCCCTTGAATCAACTATTTTTGCAAACTCTTCTGTATTCATTGCAGTGAGTTCTTCAATTGTTTTTCCCTTGAAAGTAAATACTTTTGCCATAACCTGTCACCTTACCTTTTCTTCCTTCCAGTCCTTTTTGATGCAATTGCACCTACTTTTCTTCCCGGAGGAGCATGCCTTGAAGTGCTTTTGCTTTTTCCCGGGTGGTGCTGGCTTCCGCCGAACGGATGGCTGTCAGGGTTCATTGCAACCCCTCTTACTGTAGGGTATTGTTTTCTTTTTGCTTTCATTAAATGGAATGCATTTCCTGCTTTCACGAAAGGTTTTTCTTTTCTTCCCCCGCCTGCAACACACCCTATTGTTGCCCTGCATTCAGGTAGGAAAGAAATTTTTTTTCCTGAAGACATTTTTAAGTAAACCTTTTTTGAGTCTTTTGTGAGAATTAATGCATAAGAGCCTGCTGTCCTGATTAATTTTCCCCCGTCGCCTGGAGTTAATTCAACATTGAATACAGGGCATCCTTCTGGAAGCTCTTTTAATGGAAGAACATTGCCTAAACTTATTTCAGCTGTTTTTCCGTATTCTATTTTCTGGCCTGTTATTGCTCCTTCTGGTGCATAACCTACGCCAAAAGAATTGTCTTCAAAAATTATTTCAGAAATTATTCCTGTTTTTCCCCTGTCTCTTGTTATTTTTGTTATTTCCCCTAAAATCTTGTCTTTTTTCTGTTTTTCATTGTAAGAAATGTATTTTATTTCGTATTTTGCCCTGTGTGTTGCCCTGTGCTTGGGTGAGCCTTTTCCCTGCCTCTGAGTCTTTATTCTTCTTCCCATTTCAACACCTTATAATACTCCTAATTTTATTGCAATGTCTCCTGCCTTAAATTCTTTTTTGAGTTTGACTATTGCTTTTTTTCTTCCTTTTCTGTCCCTTAAAATTTTCACGCCTTCAATTTTTACTTTATATAATTTTTCAACGGTTTTTTTCACGTCATTTTTGTTTGCCTTGTCATTTACTATAAAACAAATCTTGTTTTCTGATTCAATCATGTTAACAGCTTTTTCAGAGATTAACGGATGGATTATTATTTCATATTCTTTTAGCGGAGTCATTTGAATTTCCCTTCCATTTCTTTTATTGCATTCTCTGTCCATAAAGTAAGCCTTCCGGCTGCTGCTCCTGGCGCAAGAAGTTTTGCGTTCAGGTTCCTTAAATTAATTACATCTATTCCTTCAATGTTTCTTGAAGATTTTGAAAGAAAACTTTTTTCTCCTGTGACTATTAAAATGCTTTTTGCTTTCTTGTATTTTCTGCCTCTTTTCTTTCCTTTTCCTGCCCTGATTATTTTTCTTTTTTTTGCCCTTTCAACGTCATCCCATAATTTTAATTTCTTGAGTATTTCACTTACTTCTTTTGTTTTTTTTATTTTCTCAAACTCGTTTTCTATTATTAAAGGCAGTTCTATTCCATTCACTTTGTGCCCTCTTTTTTCAGCTAATTTTTTTGATGCTGTTGCCGCAATAGCTGATTCTAATGCCTGTTTTTTTTCTTTTTTGTTTATTTTTTCCTTTATTTTTTTTTCTACTAAAGGCGGGAAAGCTTTTGGACCTTTTACTGCTCCAGAAATGCCTGCAACTTTTCCGTACAATAAATGCCCTTTGTTTTTTGTTCTGGGCCTTCTTGCCCTTCCGGTGTTAATGCTTCTGTCTCCAGTTCCAGGAGACCTTATTCCAATGTAAACTGCTGTTGTTTTTCTTCCAGCCCACACATCAGGGCCTTTTGGCTGCAATGCATTTGATTCAATTGAAAGAACAGCTCTTTTAATTAAATCCGGATTATATTCTGTTGAAAATACTTTTGGAAGCTCTATTTCCCTTACTTTTTTTCCTTCAATTGAAACAATGTTTGCTTTCATTCAATCACTTTAATATTTTTACTTCAACTACTTTCATTTTCTTTTCTTCTGCTTCCCTTATGTTATGCCTTAATGCAATGCATCTTTTTGCCGGCCCTGGAATAGAACCTGCAATCAAAATGAAATCGTTTTTTATTTTCCCGTAATTCTTTAATTCCTCTATTTCTTTTCCGTTTCCAATTAAAAGGATTTTTTTGTTGTATTCAGTTCTTGTATGATAGCCCATTTGCCCTGGCCTTGCAACAGTGTACATTACTGTTGAAGGAGTCCAAGGAGAAATCGAACCAACAACTCTTCTTTTTTTTGCTTTTGGCCTGCCCATTTTTACTCCAAATCTTTTTATTACGCCCTGCATTCCTTTTCCTTTCGTAACCGCTTTAACGTCAGCGAACTGCATTTCTTTGAAAACATCTTTTGTCTTTAATTCTTTTCCGAATTTTTCTTTTGCAAACTCAAATTGTTTTTCTTTTTCTCCTGAAAGCCTTATCTCGCTTACATCAGGCTTTTTTTTGCCCATTCCTGTTTCAAAGGGTTTTGTATGCACTAATAATACGACAAATTCTGCTTCTGGAAGTTTTTTAGCTAATTCTTCGACTGAACTTTTTTTCTTTTTTCTTGAAAAGCTTTTAATTTTCCTGTTCAAGTGCTTGTCTGTTTTTTCTGCTGTTATTTCCCCTGATGCTTTGATTCCTTCAGTTGTTTTTTTGTATAATCTTATCCCGAATACTTCAAGTGAAGGGCATTCAATTATTGTTCCTGAATAAACTTGTTCCTGCCCGAATCCAACTGATTTCTTCTGGTCATTTTTTGCAGTTAATTCAAGCATTCCTGCCTTGTATCCAAAAAAGTTTAACGGCATGGTTTCCTGTTTTTTCGGAAAAGTCGTAAAGCTAGGTGTTTCTTTTTTGGCTTTTTTTCTCGGATAATAAGCCATTGAACCTGAATGCGGTTTGTTTAGTTTTCCCATGTCATCACTTTTTTGTTTTAACTTCAATCATACAGAATGATGAAGTCAAGCCAAAAACATCTGCGTCAAAAAAACAGCAAACTGTTTCTTTTAGCATTTATGCCCCTTTTCAGGGCACAGTCTACTAATTATAAGTAGTAATAATACTTTTTTCTGTAAAATGTATTTAAAGCTTTCTATTGTTTTTTTACGAGCAATATTACTACTATAACTATTATTACCAGCAGGCCTAATGCAACACCTGTGTTTTGTACAAGTGAAGCCAGTGCTGTTGCCCCTGTTCCTGTTTTCTGCTCTGATTCAGTGAAAACTTTTTTCCCGCTGTCAAGCTCTAATGTAATCGGGATTGGCTTGTCCTTGTTTTTCCCGTCTGTCTTGACTGAAAACTGAATTTCTTTTTTTGTTTCAGGTTCAACTGAAACAGCTGTGTTGCCTTCCATTGACCAGTTTTCTGGCAACTCAACTATTATATTTCCTTTTGCCTGTTCTGAGGAATTGTTTTCGATTAGTATTTTCAACTGTAATTCATTTAATATTCCTTGGGTTGTTTCAGCTGAAACACTTACGGCTTTTTCTTCTGAAGTTAACTCAATTTCTTTTTCAATTCTTCTTGCACCTGATTCAATTACAAGCAGTACATTGAATTTTCCTGTGCTTCCTGCCTGAATGTCAATGCTTGCTGTCCTGTCGCCGTATGCCGGAACTGAAATTGTTTTTTCGTTTGTTTTCCATCCTGAAGGCAGGTTTTCAATTGAAACATTAAATTCTTTTGCTGAACCTGAATTGTTTTTTATTGTAAAAGAAATGCTGTCATCCAGTGAAATTGTTTTCTTTGAAGGATAATTCATTAATTCAAATGATTCCTGTGAAGAAGTTATTTTTGTTGTCTTTGATTTTACATTGCATCCTTGCATTGAAATATTGTACACTAAATAGCTTTCTGTTCCTTCAAGCAGTTCAACTTTAATTGTTTTGCTGAAAGAATAGTTTGCAGGAACATCAATTGTGTATGGGCTGATGCTTAAGTTTGTCCCGCTTAATTTTATTGTTCCTGTTTTATTCAATGGATTGTCTATTTTAAGTGTTATTTCTTCTTGTCCCATAATGCTTTTTGCTGTCGGAACATCTAATGAAAAACCAGAACAGGAATCTGTTTCTCCCACGCTTACATTAAATGTTTCTCTTCCAATGTCATTCACTGAACAGCTTAAGCCGTTTTCAAAGTGGCCTCTTATTTCAATAAAAGCAGCTGAAGTTCCTGTATTAATTCCTTTAATGCTTGCAGTCATTGTTGCGGTGCTGTTTGCATTAACAACTGAAGAATAGTTTCTTGCACTTGAATCAATTCCTGTTGTGTTATCATACACTCTGATGTTTTCAATATAGAATTTTTTGTTCTCGTTGTTTTCTATTGTGAAGTCAAAGTCTTTTGTTTCTCCTTTGTTTAATTCAACTGTCTTGGTTATTACATCTATTCCATTGCAGTTTTCGTTTCCGCTGCCTTGGTTGCTTATCTTTACACTAAAGCTTTTTCTTGTGTCAGATAAAGAACAGCTTCTTCCGTTTTCAAAATAACCTTTTACCTTAAAGTATGCGGTTAAATTCTGTGCTGAACTAACTGAAAAAGTTTTTGCCTGGAATATAACATCTCTTTCAGAATTGGCTGAAATGTATGAAGGAAAATTAATGTTAGTAAAACTCAATGCAGTGCTTGATTCTTCAAGGCTTGCATCCTCTATATAGAATTTTGCATCAGAGTTGTTTTCAACTGAAAAAACAGCTGAATAAGAATCGTTTTCATTTAAGTTAAGTGTTTTTGTGTTCAGGTATAAGTCATCGCAGTATCCTGTGCCTGAACTGTCTTCAACTGTTAAATTAACTCTTTTTTCTCCAATTGAAGTATAAGAGCAGGTTTTTCCGCCAGAGTAATGCCCTGAAACCCTTAAATAAACTGTTCCTGTTTTGTCTCCTGAAACACTGTTTGTTTTCACTCTGTAAGTGAATTCTCTTGAAGAATTTGCTGGAATAAAGCTTGGCTTGTATTCTTCTGTTGCATCAAAGTAAGAGCTGTTGTCTGCTGCATCAAAGCTGTCAATATAGAATCCTGTGTCAGAGTCATTTCTCACATCAAAAGAAAATGTTTCTACATCGTTTTCCTGCATTCTTTGGTCTGAAGCTGAAATCCTTATTTTACTGCATGACTGGTCTTGTTCGCTGTTGTAAATCCTTACAATAAAGTCTTCTTTTATGTCAGAGTAACCGCATGATTTTCCGCTTGAGTATTCCCCTAAAATCCTTAGAGTTGCTGTTCCAGTCCTGTCTTCGTTTACTTCAGAGCTGACAACCCTTAATCTTACCTGTCCAGTGTCTCCTGCTGCAATAGAAGAGTCATTGCTGTAAGAAAACACCCCGAAAAAGCTTTCACTGTCTGTAGGAGAAACCCCTTTAATGTAAAACCTTTCATTTGAATTGTTTTTTACGTTAAACGAAATGTATTCAGTTGAGTTTTCGTTCATTGCAACAGAATTATTGTATATTTCTATGTCAGAACAATAAGAATCAAAACCAGAGTTAACTGTGTCAACATAAGCTGTGTTCTGGCTTGAACTGTAATAATCTGTTGTTCTTGCTTTAACTAAAATTTTGTATTTTGAATAAGAATCATCTATAAAAAAAGCGTTATACCAGTAAATTGTCTGGTAGTTCAGGTAATTTAATGAAATAGTTCTTGTATCGGTTTTCCTGAGGTAAACCCAGCCGTTGTCATAACCGTAAATTTCTGCATAGGCTTCAACCCAGTCATAATAAGAGTAATGGTCTGCATAATAATTGTAATAATCCAGAAAAATTTCTGCTCTGATGTCAATTGAATCATTATCGTTTGCAGTAACTGAATTGCTCCAGTAAGAATCATAATCGCTTCTCAGCTGTACTGAAGAAACTTCAACAAAATAAGCGTCAGAACTGTCAATCAACACTGCGTTAACCGCAGTTAAAATAAAAATAAAAGAAATTATTATGGAAAGAAATTTTGTGTTCATTACAGACCCCCATTGTCACTCAAAAGTGGTAAATTATATATAAGTCTGCGATTTAATGTATTTAAATATATGCTTCGCGGTTTCGCTCGCGAGCAACGAAATATATCGCACTATCTATGATAGTGCATTAATATCAGCCTTTGACTACCCAGATTGGAGTTAATCTTGCAACTCTGCCTTTAAGAAAGGCAAGTTGCCAAACGTATGGGGTAAACCCGTACTGCATTAGCCTTTGACTACTCCAATTGGAGTTAATCTTGCAACTTTTTTTGCTATTCCAGAAATTTCAAGCGAACGGATTACTTCTTCAACGTCCTTGTAGGCTTCAGGCATTTCCTCTGACAATGTCTTGATTGAACGCGCTTTAATGAATTCCCCTTTTTCCTCTAATTCTTTTTGCACCTGTTCGCCTCTCTTGCTTCTGATTGCCGCAGCCCTTGACATTACTCTTCCTGCTCCATGCGCTACAGAGCCAAAAGTCTCTGTTAATGTTTTTTCTGTTCCGATTACAATCCAGGAAGCAGTTCCCATTGAACCAGGAATTATTGCAGGATGGCCTGTTTCAAGAAAAGCTTTTGGGTTTTCTTTTCTTCCTGCAGGAAAAGCCCTTGTTGCGCCTTTTCTATGCACTAAAAGCATTTTTTTTTCTTTGTTAATTTCGTGTTCCTCAAATTTTGCTATATTGTGTGCAACATCATACAATAAATTCATTTCCATTTCTTCTGCGGTTTTTCCCAAAACTTTTTCAAAGCTTTTTCTTGTCCAATGAGTTATCATCTGCCTGTTTGCAAAAGCATAGTTTACTGCGCAAGCCATTGCACTAAAATATTTTTTTCCTTCTTCTGAGTTAATCGGCGCGCAAGCCAGCTGTTTGTCTGAAACTTGTATTGAATATTTTTTCATTGCTTTTTCCATTGTCTCTAAATAATCTGATGCAATCTGGTGCCCGAATCCTCTGCTTCCGCAGTGAATCATTATAGTTAAGTTTCCTTTTTTTAATCCGAATTTTTCTGCTGTTTTTTCATCAAATATTTCTTGTGTTTTCTGTATTTCAAGAAAATGGTTTCCTGAACCTAATGAACCAAGCTGTGAGAGCCCTCTTTGAATTGCTTTTTCTGAAACGTTTTTTGGATTTGCTTCTTTCATTTTCCCGTTTTCTTCTGTTGATTGCAAGTCTTTTTTCCAGCCAAAACCGTTTTCTATTGCCCATTCGCTTCCTTTAATCATTACTTCATGCAATTGTTTTTTGTCTGCCTTGAACTGGCCTTTAGAGCCTAATCCTGCAGGTACCTGATTGAATAATTCATTCACTAATTCTTGTTCTTTTCCTTTAATGTCTTTTTCAGTTAAATTTGTTTTAATTAAGCGCACGCCACAGTTTGAGACAACAAAATTGTTTGCTATGAAATTGTGATTTTCATCTTCAACATTGAAATCGTAAACTTGTTCTTTAAATGGAATTTCTTTTTTTGAAATTATTTTATCCCAGACCTGCCCCGTTTTTCCTAATCCTTTTGTTTTTTCTTTCATAAAACTTTCAAAAGTATGCGAGTTAAAAGCTATTCTTGAAGAAGTTTTTCTTCCTTCATAAACAGATCTTTCAACAAATCTCAAATTTATGTTTTCATATTTTTCTTTTAGCAATTTAAATATTTTCTTTCCACTTAATTCTCTTTTATGCAGTTCTTTTGCTTCTTTTTCTGCTTCATTTCTTTCTTTAATTATTCTTTGTTTTGATTTAAGGTAATGTACAGCAACATTTGCTAAAAACTGTCTTTTTTTATTGTATTCAAAACCTATTTGACTCCAAAATTTAATCAGATTTTTTGGAGTTGCTCTTATGCTTAACCTCAATCTAATCGAAATCGCTCCTTTCTTATTTTTGAATTCTTCTCTTTCTTTTATAAAATCACTTTCAGTTCCCAATTCTGAAAGCATTCTTTTTATTTGCTTCAAAAACTTTCTTGCACTTCTGACTTTTTCTTTTCTTTTGTTAATTGAGAGTAACGGAGAATTGAAGTTAAATGCATGATTTGTAATCGTCGCAGGACTGGATAATTCTGCTCCAAAAAACGAAGCTAAATACAGTCTTTTCATCCATTTAGGGGACTTTAATAACCATTTTGGAACTTCAAAGGCATTCACAGTTTTATTCCCTGAAGGAGTTCCAAGTAATAACAGGATTAAAGCTAATGATTGAGAACTAGTTTTAATGCTTTTTTCTGTTCTGTTAAATTTTATTGTGTCATAACTTGTTTTTATTTCATGATTTCTGTTTCTTGAATAAACTCTTGAAGGGTTGAATCCAATTCTTTCAATATCTTTTCTTATTTCTTCTAAATCTTCTTCATTACCATAACAAAAAATCTGGTTTTTGCCATTTTTCAGAAAAGTTAATGTTCCGTCTCCAGTAATAAAAGCTATCAGTTTTATCAGGTAAGGCAGTTTAGGGTTATTCATTTTTAACGGAAGCAAATTCAATTCTTTCAGTTTTTTTGTCATTTGTTCAAAACCACGCCCTTCTTTGGAGTAATTTTTTCTTAAATCTTTTTTTGAAATTAAGATTTGATCTGAAGGCTCTTTGTATTCAACTCCTTCAAAAGGATAAACTGAAATTTTTTCTCCATTTATTTTCTTTAATTCAATCATCCCTTTTTCTGTAAAAAAAGGATGTTCTTCTGTTGCAGTTATTTCTAATCCTGATTCAGTTTTCACTTTAAACACTTTATTTTTTGTTTTGAATTTCATGAAAGCTTTTATTTTTGTATCTTTAATTTTTTCAGTAGGATTAAAGCATTTAACCCTGTTTATGTTAAAGTCATTTTCAAAATCCTTTATTTTTTTGTGGTAGCCAAACTCATGCAATACTTTGGTGTTTCCTTTAATGCAGTTAATGTCAAAGCCTATCCCTCCTGGGGAAACAACTCCTTTCTCTAAATCAAATGCTGCAACGCCTCCTATTGGAAAGCCATAGCCATTGTGTGCGTCTGGCATTGAAATAGAATATTTTTGTATTCCCTGCAATTCAGCTACGTTTTTTACTTGTTGTAGTGCGCCTTGTTCTATTGCTTCCATTATTTTTTTTGTTGCATAAATTCTTGCAGGAACAAGCATTTTTCCCTGTTTTGGGATTTCCCATATTCCTTTAGAGATTTCTTTTGGATTCATTTTTTTTCACTTAAACATCAACTAAAACTTCTGCTGTCCAGTTTTTTTTCTTTTCAACTTTAAAGCCGTGTTTTGTTATTGCCTTTATTTCAGTTTTTATTTCGTGTTTTTTTAAGTCAATTTTCTCTCCAAAACATTGTGCCTTTAGGAAAAACTTTTTTTCCTTTTCGTTTAGTTCTGTTATTCGTATTTCAGAGAAAATTATTTCCTGTGAATCAATTTCATAATGCAGTTCTTTCAGGAAAACAAACAAGAGTTCTTCAAATGATTCTGCTTTAACTTCAATTATTTCTTCGCCTTTTTTTTCAATCTGATTTAAGTCTATTACTGCATTGCATAAGGCTTTGCCTGAGTTCTCTAACAGTTCTTTTTTTGTTTTTCCGAATGCCCTGAACTTCAGGTCTGCTGTGTGCTCTAAATACTCAAACTGCATGATAAGAATTAGTGATGAAGTTTTTATTAAAAGTAGTTTTTTTTAGGTTTCTTTTCTTTGAGAGTTTTTCTTTTTTCCCGCAACTTGCGGCTTTTTTCTTTTCCTAAAAGAAAAAAGGGGCAGTTATTCTTTGAGTTCGATTTCAACGTGCACGTTTTCGGGTATTTCAACTCGCATGATTCTTCTTAGAGTTCTTTCATCTGCTTCAATGTCAATTAATCTTTTATGGATTCGCATTTCCCATTTTTCAACTGTTGCTGTTCCTCCGCCTGGCATTCCTTTTCTTGTGGGAATAACAAGTTTTTTTGTCGGCAAAGGAATTGTGCCTGAATGTTTTACTCCAGTTCTTTTAGCCACTTCTTTTATTTGCTCGCAGATTTCTTCTAATACTTTATAATCCGGGCTGGTTAATTTTATTCTGGCTTTCTGCATTTAAATTACCTGTGTGTAAGCAAAAATATCTTTTTAAAAAAAACTTTAAAAAGATAAAAAAATGAAAGTAAATTGTTTACTTTCCTTTTGGAGTTATTGTTACTATCATTCCTGCTGCAACTGTCTGCCCCATGTCTCTTATTGCAAACCTTCCTAATTGAGGGAATTTTTTGTATTCTTCTGCTGATAAGGGTTTTGTTGGAACAATTTTGACTATTGCTGCGTCACCTGTTTTCAGGAATTTCGGGTTTTCTTCTTTTACTGCACCAGTTTTTGGGTCAAGTTTTTTCTGTAATTCTGTTATTACCATTGACATTTGTGCTGTATGCAGATGAAATACCGGAGTGTAGTTCACTGGAATTGCTGTCGGGTGATTTAATACAACAATTTGTGCAATGAATTCTTTTATTACTGTCGGCGGGTCTTTTGTGTGGCCTACAACATCTCCTCTTGCAACATCTGCTTTAGAGATTCCTCTTACGTTAAAGCCAATGTTGTCTCCTGGAATTGCCTGAGGCAACTGCTCATGATGGGCTTCAACTGTTTTTACTTCACCTGTTTTTCCTGATGGCTCAAATATTACTGAGTCGCCTGGCTTTAAAATGCCTGTTTCAACTCTTCCAACTGGAACAGTTCCCACTCCTTTAATGTTGTAAACGTCTTGCACTGGCAGCCTTAAAGGCTTGTCTGTCGGAGGCTTTGGTGCAATTAATCCGTCTAATGACTGCACTAAAGTGTCTCCTTTATACCAGTCCAGGTTAGTTGACTTTTTTGCTACATTGTCGCCTAACCATGCGCTTACAGGAACAAATTTTATTGTGTCAGCTTTATAGCCTATCCCTTGTAATAATTTATTTAATTCTTCTTTTACTTTATTGAATGTTTTTTCATCGTATTTTACTTCATCCATTTTGTTTATTGCAAGAATTATCTGCTTTAATCCCATTACTTGTGCAAGAAAAGCGTGTTCTTTTGTCTGAGGCTGTATTCCGTCTTTTGCACTGACAACCAATACAGCGGCATCAGCTTGAGAGGTTCCTGTAATCATGTTTTTGACAAAGTCTTTGTGGCCTGGTGCATCAATTATTGTAAAAGTGTTTTTTTGGCCTTCAAACTTTTTGTATGCAACATCTATTGTGACTCCTCTTTCTCTTTCTTCTTTGAGGTTGTCCATTACATAAGCAAAAGCACATGTTCCTTTTCCTCTTGATTCTGCTTCCTGTTGGAGTTTCCTGTAATCCTGTTCGCTTAATGAACCAGTGTCATACATCAGTCTTCCGACTAAAGTTGATTTTCCGTGGTCTACGTGGCCAATGAAAACCAGGTTAATGTGCGGTTTTTCTGCCATTTAATACACCTCCAAATGAACACTCATTTAAGTAATTATAAAATAATTTTATCCAAAAAACACTTTGTTTAAAAGAAAATAGTGCTTTCCTCGATTATTATTTCTTAAAACAAAAACTATTTAAATGCTTTTATAAAGCCTTTTAACGCATTTTTTGTTTTTGCATTAAGTTTAAATTAAAGTTTGCGTTCAAGATTTTTATGCCGGGAAAACAAAGGCCAGGGTTTTCAGGAAAATCTAGGCTGACCCTAAAAAGGCCTTCTGAAAGAAAATCGCCTT
>JBDRFE010000044.1:0-5086 GCA_043819075.1 archaeon | reverse complement strand
TTTTTTTCTTTTTCTGTTTTAGCAGTGTGTTTTTTTTCAAACGACGGTTTTTCTGGTTCTTTTTTGTTTTCTTTAGCTTCTTTTTTTGCAGGTTTTTTTTCCTTTGCTTTTGTTTCTTCTTTTTTGTCTTCTTTTTTTTCTTCGGTTTTACTTGGAATTTCTTTTTTTTCTGTTTCCTTTTTTTCAGCGTCTTCTTTTGCGTCTGTTTTTGGCAACCTGTCTTTCAACCTTTTTCCAAAAGGTTGATCAAAATTTTCGCCAGCCTTTTCTGAAGAGGCTGAAGGCGGTTTTTCTGTAATCATTTCTTTTTCTTTCACAGTTTCTGCTTTAACTGTTTCAGCTTTATTCTCTTTTTCCTGTGTTTCTTTTTCTTCTGCTTTTGGTTTTTCTTGTTCTGTTTCTGGCATTATTCATTCACCTTTTTTTCTGTCAGGTATATTCCGTCCTGGAAAACCCTTTGGTCCCTGTTTTTTATTTTTGTTGCTTTCTCCAGGTTTGCTGCTGTCTGCCCTATTTCTTCTTTGTTTATTCCTTTTAGGATGATTTCTTTTCCTTTTATTTCAACTTTAGTGTTTCCGACTATTCCGGCTTTTCTCGGCTTTTTTTCTCCTGTAAAGTTGTTTATTTCTATTTCTTTTCCTTTTGCTGAAACATTTATCGGAAAGTGGGAGAAAACTACCTGCATTTTGTATGTGTATCCTTTTCCTGTTCCTTCAATCATGTTTTTTATGTGCGCATTAACAGTGTTAATCATTGTTTTTGTCCTTTTTGATTCCCTGCTGGCTGAAATATTTATTTTGTTTTCTTTTAATTCTATTTTTACTTTGTTGTGGATAAAGTTTCTTTCAAGTGACCCGTTTTTTCCTGTTATTTTCACTGTACTGCCTTTGACTTCTGCTTTTGTTCCTTCAGGCAGTTCAATTGTTTTTCCTTCTGATCCCATTTTTTACACCTTTAATATACAAATGCGATTAATCTTCCGCCTATTTCCTTTTTTTTTGCTTCATCGTGTGTCATTACTCCTTGTGGGGTTGAAACAATCAATATTCCGATGTCTTTTGACGGCAAAAACCTTTTTTCGTATTTTTCGTATTCGTTTTTCTTTACTGCATACCTTGGCTTTATTGTCCTGCATTGGTTTATTTTCCCGCTTAACTCTACTCTGAACATTCCGTCTCTTCCGTCGTCAATTAACTCATATTTTTCTATGAATCCTTTTTTTACAAGAATTTTGAGTATTTCTGCAATTAATTTTGATGCAGGCCTGAAAACGCATTCTTTTTTTGCCGCAGTTTCATGGTTTTTTATGTTTATTAACGCATCTGACACTGGATCTGTTAAACTCATACTTTCATTCCACCTTAATTGTATTTATTAAACCCTATTCTTGATGCTCTTTCCTTAAAGCATCTTCTGCAAATCTGCATTCCGTATTTTCTTATTACTCCTCTTCTGCTTCTGCATACAGTGCAGTTGACCTTTTTTTTGTCAATCATTGATTTCAACCCCGAATTCTTTTTTCATGAATTCTATTGCGTTTTCTTTTGTAATCCTGTGTTTTATTGGGATTTTTTTCCTGTTAATTTTCCTTTTTTTGATTCTGTAGCCTCCTTTTTCAAGGCTTACTAATACATTGAATCCTTTAATGCCTAATTTGGGATCATATTTTGTTCCAGGCAAATCAATGTATTCTTTTATTCCAAATCCAAAGTTTCCCGTTGAATCAAAGTTTTTTGTTTTCAAAACATTTTCTTTTGCTTTTAATGCGGTTTTCAGGAATTCCATTGCTTTTTCTTTTCTTAAGGTAATTTTCACTCCAATCGGCAGGCCGGGCCTTATTCCCCATAAAGGCTGTTTTATCTTGCATTTCGTCTGAATTGCTTTTCTTCCGGTAATTCTTTCAAGTATCTGCTGGCCTTTCTTCAGTTCTTCGCCTGATTCCCCTACGCCCATGTTGATTACAACTTTTTCTATCTTGATTTTATTCATTGGGTTCATTTTGGTTCACCTATAATTCTATTTCGGGCTTTTTTTCTCCTATAATAAAAACGTTTTTTTCTGTTGTCTTGAATTCCCCGTCTTTTGTCTTAAGCTTTATTATTTTCGGCCTGTTGACTGTTCCCTTGATTATTTCCTGTATTTCAGCTGTCTGGCCTGAATGGCTTCCTCCTGTTACATATGCAAGATTGCCTTTTTTTTCAGTTAATTTTTCTGTTATTTTGTGTTCAGGCAGTGAAATCTTTATTGTATCGCCTACTTTCAGTTCTGTTTTGTTTTCAATGAAAACCCTTCCGTCGTTTGTGTTAAGCTGCACAGTATTTTTTTTGCCAACTTTTTTTCCTGTTATTTTGCATAATTTTGTTGCTTTTTTTTCATCTGTTTTAATAGGGATTAGCCTTCCTTTTGAGTCAAGAACCATTCTGTAATTTTCTTTTGTGTCTTCGATTGAAATAAAATCAAATAATCCTACTGGGAACTTCAGGTCTTTTCTCGGCTTGCCGTCAACCTTGATTTTTCCGTTGTTTAAGACATTTCTTGTTTCTTTCTTGTTTTCCGAAATTTTAAGCAAATCTCTTACAAGAAACCCAAGCGGAATTGACTGTTTTGAGTTATGCGGGCCTGAACTTGTTTTTATTGTAAAAGTATTGTTTTTTCTTTCAATCAATCTTGTTTTGCTTGTTGAAAGAGTTTTTTCTTTTTTTTGCGATCCTTTTTTTGCCATTGCATTTCACCTTTAATTTTTTCCTTCTTTTTTAGGGGGAGTTTCTTTTTCTTCAGTTTTTGTTTCTTTAATGGCTTCTTTTTTTTCTTCTTTTGCTTTTCCTTCTTTTTTTGCCTTGTTTCCTTTTATTCTTTTGTCGTCATTCCTGTTTAATTCAATTATAAGCAGGTTGCTTGCTTTTATCGGGATTAATTTTTCTGTTCCGTCTGATTTTTTTCTTGTAAGCTTTTCTATGAACACTTTTGCTTTTTTATGATCCACCAAAACTATTTTTCCTTCCTTTTTTTTGTGTGTCCCTCTCATAACCCTTACTTTGTCTTCTTTTTTCACCAGCAAGCTTCTTTTCCCTGTTTCTTTCCTTAATTCCTTGCTTAAGTGGGCGGTTAACACGTTCTTTCTTTCATGTAATTTTCCTTTGTATAATCTTTTTCTCTGCTTTGAAGGTTTTTTTGTTTTCATTTTTTTCCCCTTTAAACTATTCCCTGTGCAATTCCGGCTATTTTAGGCCATCTTTCGCCGACTTCTTTTGCCACAACACCTTTTATTTCTGATGCTTTTGGCAGGCCTTTGTCGTCAACTAACACAACAGCATTATCCTCGAATTTTATTCTTGTGCCGTCTTTTCTCCTGTATTCTTTTCTTACCCTGATTATTACGGCTCTTTCAACTTTTTTTCTTATTTCAGGCTTTCCTTTTTTTACAACTACATTAACCATGTCTGCTATTCCTGCTTTCTGTGACATTTTTTTCCTTGACTTGAAGTTGAATGCGGTAATTATTTCAACTATTTTTGCCCCGCTGTTGTCTGCACATATGCATTTTGTTTTTTGCGTAAGGCATTTTGTTGGGCTTGCATTTATTGCTTTCATTTATCTCACTCTTCAATTATTTTTCCACTTTTAATACAACAAAGCTTTTTGTTTTGCTTATTTTCCTTGTTTCTCCTACTGTTACTGTGTTCCCTTCTTTTGCATTCATGCATTCAGGGTTGTGTGCATAAATTTTTGATTTTGTTTTCTTGTACCTTTCGTATTTTGGGATTTTTTTTGTAAGTATTCTTTCAACTATGACTGTTTTGTTGGGCTTGCTGCTTGTGACTTTGCCTGTGAAGATGTTGCCTCTTACTTTTATCTGCCCGTGCACTGCGCATTTTTTGTCATTGCATTCAGTCATCTTTTTTCCTCCAAAACATTTTTATCCTGTCTTCCGGTTTGAACATAATATTTTTCCCTTTTACCTTGATTTTTTTTCCTTTTACCTCAAATTCTATTTCTGTTTCTTTTTTTGGAATTCTTTTTTCCCCTTTTTTTGTTTCCAATACAAATAAATTTTTTGTTTCTTTTACAACTTTTCCCGAGATTTTTTCTTTTTTTTTGTCTGAACTTTTTTTTACTTCTGCTTTCAGGCCGTTGAGTTCATGCGCCAGAATGTTTTCTTCTGTTATGCGGTATTTTTCTTCAAACATCAATTAATTCCTCTTTGTATCCTTGCTCTATCAAAGCCTTTTTAATCTTTTTTTTGTGGTCTCCCTGCAGTTCTATTTCTTTTCCTTTGACTGTTCCCCCGCATGCAAACTTTTTTTTAAGGATTTTTTCCAGGGTTTTTGCTGTTTCTTGGCTTTCTAATCCCTGTATTTTTGTAATCCATTTCCTGAATTTTATTTTTCTGACGGTTACCTGAATTCTTTGGCTTTCTTTTTCTATTTCCTGGCAAACGCACAGGTTTTTGGGTAAACCGCATGTTTGGCACACTTCATTCATTTTTGTTTTTTACCTCCTTTTTTCTTTTTCCTGGTTTTTAAGCTATTATGTTTTTTTGCCTCTTTTCCTGTTTTGTGCTTTTTACCTGATTTTTTTGTTTTTCTTTCAGTGTTTTTTTCTTCCGGCTCTTTTTTTGAATGTGTTTTCTCATTTATTACAGTAAATGTTCTTGCAATCTCTTTTCTTATTTTTTTTATTTTTCCCGGGTTTTCTGCTTTTGTTCCAGAGCTTATTTGGGCTTTTTCTTTTGAAAGCTCGCTTTTCATCAAAGTGATTTTTTCTTCCAGTTCTTCCAAGGGTAGTTCCCTTAATTCTTTTGCTTTAACTGATGCCATTCAATCACTTCTTTTCTTCTTTTTCCTCTGTTGTTTCTTTGCTTTTGCCTTCTTTTTCAGTTTCTTCTTTTGTTTCGCTGTCTTTGTCCTTGGTTTTTTTGTCTTCTGTTTTGGTTTCTGCGTTTTCTTCTTTTTTGTCTTCTTTTTTTTCTTTTTCTGTTTTAGCAGTGTGTTTTTTTTCAAACGACGGTTTTTCTGGTTCTTTTTTGTTTTCTTTAGCTTCTTTTTTTGCAGGTTTTTTTTCCTTTGCTTTTGTTTCTTCTTTTTTG
>JBDRFE010000043.1:0-2872 GCA_043819075.1 archaeon | reverse complement strand
TTAATCAGATAGCTTTCAGCCTGTTTTTTTGGTTTTTCAATGAATTCATTGATTTTTTTGCCTTGAAGCATTGCCACTCCATAATCTTTTGGGTTATTTACTGTAGTCAAAGCAATTGTTGCAATGCTTTTGTTTGACTGGTGAAATAAAAGCATTTCATTTAAGTTAAGGCTTGATAAAGTGTCTCCATGAACTAACACAAAAGTGTCTTTGAACTGGTTTTTCATTCTTATTAAAGGCTCTATTGTCCCAGAAGGCTTTTCAAGTTCAAGGAAATCCACTGAAATTCTTTTTTTGCTTAAAGCATTAATTATTTTTTCTTTGTTTAAGTCAACGCTGACAGTAATTTTTCCTGCATTAAATCCTTCCAGATATTTTATCGCTTTTTCAATCAGGAATTCATTGTTTATTTCCAGCAAAAACTTGCTTTTTGTTCCAAGTCCTTTTAGTTCGTCTTTTCCGCCTGCCAGAACCAGAGAATTTTTTATCCTGTAATCTGAAAGGGTTTTGGATAAAAGATATTCCATCGCTTGGCTCCTGCTCCTGATGTTTAATCCGTCAACTATTCTGTCAACCTGTTTTAAGATGTCTCCTTTAATTGTGATTGTAACTCTTTCCCTCATACTTTATCATACTTTATATGATTCATTCTTATTTTAAAGCCTTTTTCTTGTCTTTTTTATTATTAAACTTGTTTTTTTAGTGGTTTTATGAAGATTACTGTTGTTGGAACAGGGTATGTTGGATTAATTACTGGAGTCGGGCTTGCATTAAACGGCCATGAAGTAACTTGCATTGATAATAATTCAGAAAAAGTGGAGAAAATCAATAATAAAATCCCTCCTATTTTTGAGGAAGGCCTTCAGGAAGCGTTAAATAAAGTAATTCCTTCAAAGCTTTCTGCTTCAACTGATTTGGAAAAGGCAGTTTTGGATTCTGATGTTTCTTTTATTTGTGTTGGCACTCCATGCGATGAAGAAGGAAAATGTGATTTAAGTGCTGTTAGGGCTGTCTCTAAAAGCATTGGCTCTGCATTAAAGAAAAAAGACAATTTTCATGTTGTTGTAGTTAAAAGCACGGTAATTCCTTCCACTACAGAAAAAATTGTTTTGCCTTTGTTAGAGGAATTTTCAGGAAAAAAGTTAGGTTCTTTTGGTTTGTGCATGAATCCTGAAACTTTAAGGGAAGGGTTTGCTTTGCAGGATTTCTTGAATCCTGACAGAATAATTTTAGGTATTCATGATGAAAAAACAAAAAATGTATTGAATGAAGTTTATTCTTCTTTTTCTTCGCCGAAATTTTTTTGTGATTTTTCTGAAGCTGAAATGATTAAGTATGCTTCTAATTCTTTGCTTGCAACAAAGATTTCTTTTATTAATGAATTAGGAAACATCTGCAAGAAATTAGAGATTGACACTTATGTTGTTTCAAAAGGAGTTGGCTTGGATAAAAGGATTTCCCCGTATTTTTTGAATGCAGGACTAGGTTTTGGCGGAAGCTGTTTTCCAAAAGATGTTTCTGCTTTGATTGCCCAAGGAAAAAGCCTTGGAGTAAACACTTTTTTGCTTGATTCTGTGATGAAAGTAAATGAATTACAGCCAAAAATATTTTTGGATTTAATTAAATCTAAAACTGAAATTAAAGGAAAAAAAATTGCTGTTTTGGGTTTGGCTTTCAAGGCAGGAACAGATGATGTAAGGGAAAGCAGGGCAATTCCTTTGATTAAAATGTTGTTGCAGGAAAAAGCATTAATTTTTGCCCATGACCCTAAAGCAGAAGAAAATATGAAAAAGGAACTTCCTGAAATTGCTTATGCTGATTCTCCTCAAAAAATAATTGATTCAAGCGAAATAGTCCTTATTTTGACTGAATGGCCTGAATTTTCTTCCTTTGATTTCAAGGATAAACTGGTTTTTGATGCAAGAAAGATTTTTAATGAATTAAAGCCCAAAAATTATGAGGGTTTATGCTGGTGATGAAAAATGCTGAAAGAAATAAAGGTTGTTAAGAAAGCTGTTATTCCTGCTGCAGGTTTAGGCACAAGGTTTTTGCCTGCAAGCAAGGCTGTTCCAAAAGAAATGTTTCCTGTTGTTGACAAGCCTGCAATTCAGTATGTTATAGAAGAAGCTGTTGCTTCAGGAATAGAGGATATTATTGTGGTTACAAGCAAAGACAAGAAGTCTCTTGAAGACCATTTTGACAGGGTTCCTGAATTATATGATGTTCTTGAAGAAAAAGGAAAAAAGGAATGGCTTGAAGAACTTGAAAAAATCGACAATCTTGCTGACATTCATTTCATAAGACAAAAGGAACCTCTTGGTTTAGGCCATGCAGTTTTATGCGCTAAAAGGCATGTTAACAATGAACCTTTTGCTGTATTGTTGGGAGACGATTTAATTTTGTCTAAAAAGCCTGCTTTATCTAAATTGATTGAACTTTATGAAAAACATAATTCTTCTGTTTTGTGTGTTGCTGAAGTTCCAAAAAGCCAGATTTCAAAATTTGGAATAATTAAATTCAAGCGTTCTAATGGAGACCTTATTGTCCAGAACATGGTTGAAAAGCCTTTGTTAAACAAGGCTCCTTCAAATCTTGCAATTGTCGGAAGGTATTTGCTTAAACCTGAAATTTTCGGGATTTTGGAGGAAATTCCTTTTGGCAAAGGAAAAGAACTTCAGCTAACTGATGGTCTTCGTGTATTGAATGAAATAGATAAATTAATGGCTTATGAGATGAAAGAAGAAAGATGGCTTACAGTAGGAGACAAATTAAGTTATTTAAGGGCCTGCCTGGAATATTCTTTGAATAGAGGCGACACAAGAAGAGAAGTTATTGCTTTAATGAAAGAATTGTCTTCTGAATTTTAAGGTTT
>JBDRFE010000042.1:0-2482 GCA_043819075.1 archaeon | reverse complement strand
GTGTATGAAACAATACCATACGAAGATTTAGTTATTCCAGATTAAACTTTGCCGTAAAAAATAATCAGATTTTTAAATCAAATTAACAATAAAAAACTAGCTTTAGTTAGTGAGCTTTTTTGTTTGTGTTTTAGCCTTCTTTTCTTTTTGTTTGAAACTGTTTTCTGCTGAATTAGTGGCTTATACCAGTTTTTTTCTTTTTTTGAATTTATTCTTTTATTTTTTTTCTCCAGTAATTCAATAAGTCTTCCATTGTTTTTTCAAAAGGTATTTCTGGTTTCCAGCCTGTTTGTTTCCTGAACTTAGTTGAATCCCCTAATAAAATCTGAACATCTGATGGCCTTAATCTTTTTGGGTCAGTTTTTACTTCAAACTTTTTTTTGCTTAATTTTTTTAGTATGTCAACTACTTCTTGTATTCTATAAGCTTTTCCTGAAGCAATATTATATACTTCTCCCGGAACCCCTTTTTCTACTGCAAGCCAGTAAGCCCTGACCATGTCTCTTACATCAGTGTAATCTCTTTTTGCTTCAAGGTTCCCTGTCCATAAGACTGGAGGCTGTTCTCCTGCTTCAATTAATGCAACCTGTTTAGCAAAATTGCTTGTAACATATGATTCTCCTCTTCTTGGGCCCTCGTGATTGAATGCTCTTGTCCTAATAATTTTTAATCCATAGCTTTGGTTGTACTGGAATCCAAGCAAGTCCATTGCAACCTTGCTTACTCCGTAAGGGCTTAAAGGCCTTAAAGGATTGTTTTCTGTTATCGGCACCTCGTTTTCTTTTACCAAGCCGTATTCTTCGCTTGAACCTGCAATCTGGATTACAATATTTTTGTTGTTTTTCTTTATTGCTTCAAACAAGTTTAATGAACCAATAATATTTGTGTTAAGTGTTTCAATCGGAGACTTCCAGGAACTAGGCACAAAAGCCTGTGCAGCTAAATGAAAAATGTAATCAGGCTTTACTTCTTCAATTGTTTTGTCAACAGAATAAGAGTCAGTTATATCGCATTCAATTAATTCAATTTGTTTTCTTATTTCTTTTATGTTATGGAAATCCTCGTTTTTTGTCCTGTATGTTCCGTGAATTTCCCCTAAATTGTTTTTCAGGATGTATTCGCTTAAATGGCTTCCAACAAAGCCGTTGACTCCTGTTATCAGTATTTTTTTCATTTAATCCCCCTGTTAAATTATTCCCTTCCATTCATTTTTTGCTGTTTCATATCTTTCAATTGTGTCTGTAGGAAACCACTGCCCGTTATAAACATAGCCGAATAATTTTCCTTCCTCGCTTAATTTCGGAAAAACATCTTTTTCAATCAAAGAAAACCCTTTTGGAATCAAGTCAATTACTTCTGGCTTAAGGATGTATGCGCCAGAGTTAATGAGATTTGATTTCGGGTCAGAAGGCTTTTCCATGAACTGGGTTATCTTATTGCCTTCTAATTCTATTACCCCAAAGTTTTTTGGCTCTTTAACTGAAGACAATGCAATTGTTGCAAAAGCATTGTTTTTTTTATGAAAATCGTACATGTCGTTTAAGTTAATGTTAGTTAAATTATCTCCGTTAAACATCAAGAATTCGTCTGTTAACAAGTTTTTTGCAAGCTTTAACGGTCCGCCGGTTCCCATAGGCTCTTTTTCTGTCACGTATTCAATGTTTAAGCCGAATTTTTCCCCGTTCCCAAAATAATCTTTTATCTGCTCTCCTTTGTAGCCCAAGGCAATTACTGCGTTTTTTATCTCATATTTTGCCAGCAGCTGGATTACGTATTCAAGTATTGGCTTTCCTTTTACTTCAATCATTGGCTTAGGGGTTTTATCTGTTAAAGGCTTTAATCTTGTTCCTTTTCCGCCTGCAAGAATAAAGGCAGTTGAAAGCCTGTTTGGCTTCATTGCTTTTCTTACAAGCTCTTCAATTGCATGGCTCCTGTTTCTTGTTGACTGGCCGTCAATCCTGTTGTCAATTGCCTTTAATACTTCAGAGTCAATGTTTATTGTAACCCGTTCTTTTTCGCCTTTCTTGTTCATACTTTTTCATATATTTTATGATTATATTCTTTTATAAATCAAACTACATTTTATTTATTCATAGATTTCTGGTGGTTTTTTTGATTGGATTAAGTTCAAGTTATTTTGCCTCAAAAAATCTTTCTGTTTTTGAGTCAGTTGAAAAAGCGTATTCGCTTGGCTTTAATGCAATTGAATTAGGTGCAGCGCATTCTTTTGAGGAAAACCTTTTAGTAACAGTTGCAAGAATAAGAGATGATTTTCCTGAAGTTTTTTTTTCCATTCATGGATTGTTTCCGCCGATGAAAGAAAAGCACTGGTTTAATCCATCGCTTGGGTTAACTGAGTTAAACAAAAAAATAATTGACTCTTTTTTTTGGTTTGCTGAACTTTCTGATGCAAAACTAATAGGCTTTCACCCGGGTTTTTTGTTTGAAGTGTCTTACCTTGAAAAAAAAGGGATTGGCTTAA
>JBDRFE010000041.1:0-26393 GCA_043819075.1 archaeon | reverse complement strand
ATTCAAAGGAAGCAAATTTTAAAAGGTGTTCTTAATCCTTTTTCTTTATACGCGGGAGTCCCATAGCCCGGTCAATTGGACTAGCTTGAGGGGCTAGTGACTTAGTGTCTTCGAGAGTTCGAATCTCTCCTCCCGCATAACTGCCCTGCCAAATTAAAATTTGTGGCCTATTTTCCTAGTAATCTTTCAATTTGGGCAACTGAAAGCAGCCTTTGCTTTTGCATCATTTTTATTTCATTTTTAATGTAGTCTTCCCCAAATTCACTTAACCCTTCTTTTTTTAGTGCCCTTAAAATTGTTCCTATTCTTGCCAGCGGGTTATCAATTAAAATAATTTTTCTTATTGCAAGCGATGCAAGGTTTTTTTCGTTTACAGTGAACGCAACAGCCCTTTTTCCCTGTAATCTTAGTACCACTGTTTCAAGATTTTTTCTTTCCTCGCTTCCTCTGATTCTTTCACTCATTTTTGTCACTTCAGGCTTTTCAAGTCTTTTTTGTGCGGCATCAACTCTTTGCTGATAAACATTCCCCTCATTTTTTGCAATTCTGGGAAGTTTTTCTGGAGCCTGGCTTTTTAGTTTAGCATCTCCTGTAATTCCAAGTTTCTCTTGTGCTTGCAGTAAGGCATCACGGTAAGCTTTAAGCGCAGTTTCCTTATCTTGTTCACTTCGTTCACTTATTTTTTTCATTCGTGATTTGGCTTGTTTCACAGCCTTTTTTAAAGCAAGCTTTACTTTCATTAATTTATAAATGCTTAAAATAAGTTTTTTGTCTGTGATTTCCCTTACATAAGCTTTAGGGAAATCAAACATAACAGTTTTTGCCCTGACTATTTTTCCTTCAGGATTCCTTGAATGTATGGCAATTCTTCTTGTTTTTAATTTAACTGAAGAAAATCTTGGCAACCCTCTTAAGTTTCTTTTTGGTGCAGCCATATTGTTCCTATAAAATTGTGTTAAAACAAGTAAAAAAGCTTTTCTATAAAATTTCAATGTCTTCCAAGCCGAGTTTTTTGACTCTTTCTTTCAGTGAAAGCTCTTTCGGGTTTTCCTGTTCCATAATTAATTTTGTTGCCTGAAAAGAATTAGAGTTTGCCTGAACTAAAACAGGATTTTTTTTGTTTTGCACAAAAGCATTGATTACGTCAACAGAGTCTTCTTTCATTGTTCCTGAGAAACCGCATTTCCTGCATTTAAGTTCATTAAAAGAACTCTGCAATTGGATTGAACCGCATTCAGGGCAGTACTTCATTTTCATTTCATCACAAAGGAAAAACAACTGATTATATTAGTTCTTTTTTATATTTAAAGCTAACTGATTTGTTTTTTTTGAAAGAAACCGGAAACTATTTTCTTAACAAATCGCCGATTGAAAGCCTTGCTGATTTTTTTTCTTGTTTTTTTTTCAGAAAAAGAAAATCTTGCCTTTTTTTCTTCTTCTATTTCCTGTTTTTCTTCTTTTATTCCCTTGTCTTCCAAGGTTTCCTCAAAAATAGTGTCACTGGTTTTTGTCTTGTATAACTGGAATAAAGCCAGCAATACAAGCAATGCAAGCAAAAACACAATGCCATACCATGCGTGGTCAACAGAAAAATTATAGAATCCGGTTAAAGCATTCTCTTTGCCCGTTCCAGTGCTTTCCTGCAGTTTTTCGGTTTCTTTTTGTTCGGCTTCCTTTAATTCAGCTTCTTTTTGTGCATTCAATTCATTTAATGCATTCTCTAAAACAGTTATTTCGTTTTCTAAAACCTTTGTTTTTTCATCCAGGTTTTGTTCAGTTGAATTCTTTAATTCCTCTAATTTTGTTCTGTCATCATTTATTTTGTTTATTAAGTCTTTCATTAAAATCTGCGTGTCCTGTGATAACTCGTTTGGCAGGTTTTTTATTGCATTCACTGTGTCAACTGAAGTTAATTCAAATTCCTGTTCTTCAGTTAAACTGCTTTCATTAAAAGTTTTTGTTTTGATTTTATGTATTCCTTCCTGTATTCCAAAATAAGAGACAAAAACAGTTAACCCTGTATTGTCTGCTGGCACTTTATCAAAAGAAAAAGCCTTTAACACAAAATCAGATTGTATTACCGGCTGCTTGTCATTGAATGCAGTAACTATCAATGTGTTATCAAAAAAAATTTGTGTTTCAGTGAAAGAATTAGATGAATTTAATTCCACTGAAAAACTCCAGTTAATGTTTGCAGGAATCTCTTTTGGCGCATTAACTGCTGTTCCAAAAGCCATTCCTGAAAGCAAAACCATTGTTAAAGCCAGCAAAATCGTTTTCTTCATTTTTTCACTTAAATTATATTGTTTTTAGCGCTTATTAATTCTTTTTGTTTAAGTTTCTTTATTTAAATTCTTGCGCTCTTTTTTTTAGTGCATGAAATCCCTTCTATCTTTTGTTGGCTCTCCTGAAACAATAAAGTTAGCTGAAATAATCAAAGAAGAGCTGGAGAAAAAAAATTTTTCAGTTGAATTGTCTGAGATAGTGAAACACAAAAAACAGCCCAAAGGAAAAACAGTTAAATTAAAGTCTGGTGTAACTGACTGGAAGCCCTTTGATTTAATTGTATTAGGAATGCCTGTAATCGGCTTTTCTTCTTCTCATTTAATGAACGACTACTTAAGGCAGTGCATTAATGTTTCAGGCAAACAGGTTGCAATCTTTATTGCATGTATTGGCTTGCATGGAAACGCATTAAAAAAAGCTTCAAGCATTATTTCTTTTCACGGCGGAAAAGTAAAAAACTCAATAATTGTTTCATCTTTCCTTGGGTTAAACGAAAAAAAAATTGAGGAAACAAGAAACTTTGTTAAAAACCTTGACTTCTGACAAGAAAGCTTAAATACTCTTTTTTTGTTTATAGTTTACGGAGGCTTTTTGCATTCATCTTGCAGGAACACACATTAACGGAAACAACAAAACCAGTTTAATGCATTTATACACTTTCAACGAATTAAATAAAATGCATGTAATAAATGAATTAGAAATAAAAAAAATCTGCCCTGAACAAAGTGTTTTAATTCACTCAAAAACAAATTCCTGTGATTCCAACCAAGGAAGATTTGATTTCTTAGTTGAAACAAAACAAAACAAGCTGATTGGTATAGAAGTTTTAACCAGACCAACCAAAGGAAAAATGAAATCCAAATTAAGGTATGCAAGCGAAGCAGATGAATTCATTTTTGTCATTCCGTTCAATTCAATGGAATTTTACAGAAAGCCAACCCAAAAAGTTTTTCACAAAAAAGCTAAACTCAAATTCTTTGGAAAAGAGTTTTCAGATAAAAACCTGTTTGCCTGGCTGTTAGACCTGCATAACGGGAAATTCACTGAAAAAAAAGAGTTCAGCAAAGTGTTTAACGTCAAATAAACTGTTTTTAAACATTTTTTAATGTATTTAATATCAAGGGCCTGTAGCCTAGTGGATAAGGCATCAGCCTTCTAAACAACTGCCACTGTCAGCTTGACACCAGCGCACGACATTCACTTCGTTCAGTCGAGCTGCAATGCATTTTAGTTTTGAAGCCAGCTGAGGATCGGGGGTTCAAATCCTCCCAGGCCCGTCTCGGTTGCGTCCGAGAGTCACGCGTGCTATCTGCGATAGCACTTTCATAATCTAATAATCTTATTTTCTTATTTTCCGAAAAACTTATTAATCCTTTTGTTTATTGTTTTTATTGAGGTGGTGTTTTTGGGTGAAGTGGAATTAACCAGAATGTCTTCAAGAGGTCAGATAGTTATTCCGCAAGACATTAGAGAAGAAATGGGGTTAGAGGAAGGAGAAGCTTTTGCTGTTTTTGGAAGCAAGGACTCCTTGCTTTTGAAGAGAATTAAAACTCCTTCAAAAGAGGAAATGCTGAAAAAATTTGAAGAACTGGTTGCAAAAGGCCAGAAAAAAGCCAAAAAACTTGATATAAAAGAAAAAGACGTTTCTAAAATAATTCATAAAGGAAGAGGAATCAAAGAATGAAGAAAGTAGTTGTTGATACAAACATTCTTGTTTCGGCTTCTTTTTGGAAGGGAAATCCTTTCATGGTAATGCGGTTAGCTTTTGAAGGAAAAATTGAAGTTTTCACTTCAATTGAAATTTTGTCAGAATATTCAAAGGTTTTGATAAGAGATTTTAAACTGAATGAAACTGAGATTCAGGAAAGAATCAATCTTTTTGCAGGGACTTTGAAATTGGTTAAACCAACCAATAAAATTAATTTAATTAAAGATGACCCAGACGACAATAAAATTTTAGAAGTTGCTTTTGAAGCTGATGCAAAATATATTGTTAGCGGGGATAAACACTTGCTTAAATTAAAAGAATTTAATAAAATAAAAATTGTTAAGCCAAAAGAGTTTTTGGATGATTTGGAAAAGTGATTTTATGAATCAAAAAACATCAAATTTTAATCAATTTTTTGTCAGCTTTTTTTTATGCTAGGGTAAAGCAAAGTAAAAACCAGCATCAGCAGTGCAGGAACTAATAAAAGCAGGATTTGAGGCAACAAGAAAAACAAAGAGTTTCCCCTGACCAAAACAGAAGTAATTAATTCAGTTCCCACGGTTAACGGAAGAACTTCACTTACTCCCTTGATAAAAGAAGGCATAAAAGAAGTCGGCAAAATCATTCCACTCAAAAAAATTAACGGCACACTAATCAACAAAGAAGACAAAATCGCGGTAGACTGGGTTTTAGTAAAATTAGTCAAAAACACTCCAATAGAAATAAAAGAAAAAGAAACAATCAACAAAACCAAAAATAATTCGGCAATGTTTCCAGAAGGAACAACTCCAAAGCCAACAAAAGCAACCAAAAGAATTAACACAGCTTCAAACAAGGCAAAAACCATTTGGCCCAAAATTTTCCCAGAAACCCATGTTATGTATAAGGTTGGGGAGAGTTTTGCCCTTAATTCAACTCCCTGGTTTTTTTCTAAAATAATTGAAATGCTTGTAAGCAATAAAGAAGTCAAAAGCAATACAATTGCTATTGCCATTGGAGTAATAACTGATACTTCGCCTGCATCATAAACCGGCTCTTTTGTTATATTCAGCGGCCTTACAACTGATTCAGGCGACAAAGAACTAATGCTGTCAAGCTTGGATGAAAGGCTCTGCATCTGAGTTTTTGTTTCAGTTAAGTCTTTCATAATTGATTCCCTGGAAGTTTTTGCTTCAGTTATCAATGATTTTATTTCGTTTAAGGTGTTGTTCATTGAATCAATTGTGTACTTGAATGACTGAACGCTTGAATTAGCTGAATCTAATCTGGAATCAACTTCATTTAATTTAATTAAAGCCTGATTTAATTTTTCTTTGGTGCTGTCAATGTCAGTTAAAGCCTGGTCTAATTCGTTTATAGTTGAATTCAACTGGTTTATTATGCTGTCAAGCTGGTTTTCAATATTAATTAACTGGTTTGACATTTCTGCCGGAGAAACGCTTCTGATGGATGAAACCTGGGCTTTCAGTGAAACTAATTGGTCTCTGTAATAAACTACATTGTTTCTTTCGTTTTGAATTTTTGTCCTGTAAGATGAAAGCTGGTTTTGTGCATTATATATTTCGTTTTTTGTATTAACTAAATCGGTTTTTGACTGAACATAATATGAATCAAAAGTGTTCAGCTGGCTTTTCATTGTAGTTAAGTCAATCTGGTTAAGCCTGTTCTCAAGGTTATTCAGGGTATAATAAGAGTCATTTAGTTTGCTGATAAAACCGTCAATTGTATTTATTTCATCTTTAACTGTTTTTTTAATTGAATCAATGTTTTCAAGCATGTCTTTTAGTATTTCTGTTGCCTTGCTGTAGCTAACTTCATTGAGAATTGTTTCTGTTACAAATAATGTGACTTGTGTTTCAAGCAAAGTTGAGTTATCAAAAATCAGTTCAACGTCAACAGCTGATGCAGCAGCAGAAGGCTTTTGAATTACGATCCCGATTTTTGCTTTTCTTTGGGTAATTGATTTTCTTACTTCTTCTGCTGAAGACAATCTGATTAAGTTTATTGCATTATATGAATCAAGTTCAGAAACTAATTCGTTTGTTTGAGTGTCATTTGATTCAATGTATATTCCGACCGGAACCTCTGAAAAGCCTGTTCCGGTGAAAATATTCACGTTTCCGAATGCAACTCCTATTGCAAGAATTGTTATTATCGGAAAAAAGAATATAAGCATAAGCGAGATTTTCTGTGTTTTTATCAGCTTTAATTCTTTTAATGCAATGTAAATTAATTTCATTTTTCATTCCTCTTTTTGCACGTTTTTTATTCCTTTTACTTTTCCTGTTAAGTTTAAGAAAACGTTTTCCAAGTCAGGCTCTTTTATTGTGGTTTTTGTTACAGTAAATCCATTTGATTTAATTAATGAATTAATTTTTGACAAGGCATTGATTTCGTTTTTTCCCTGAAAAGAAACATTTATTTTTTGGTTATTGAGCGTGAAACTTTCGCCTAACTCTTTTTTTAGTTCTGCTTCAAGTTCTTTTGTTACAGGCTTATCCAGTTCAAACAACAGGTTTTTTTCTCCCCCAAATTTTTCGATTAATTCTTCTGGTGAAGAGCATACAAGGATTTTTCCTTCAAGAATTAATGAAATCCTGTTGCATAATTCCTGTGCTTCATCCATGTAATGGGTTGTAATAAACAACGTTTTTCCTTTGTCCCTTAATTCAGTTAATTTTTTCCATAAAAGCCTTCTCATATCAGGGTCTAATCCTACTGTCGGTTCATCCAAGAAAATAAAAGAAGGGTTGTATACCAGCGAGCACGCAATGTTAAGCATTTTTCTGTATCCTCCTGAAAGGTTTTCTGCCGCCCTGTTCCTGAAATAACTTAAGTTAAGCCATTCAAGCAAAAACTCAATTCTTTGCTTTAATTCTTTTCTTTTTATTCCATACAGTGAGCCAAAAAATTGCAGGTTTTCTTCTACCGTGAAAAACCTGTAAAAGCTGTCTTCTTGCGGGACAAAAGCAACAAGTTTTTTTAATTCAATTTCTTTTGGCGAATACTTTGAAAAAAAAACCACTTTTCCCGTGTCCTGCGAGCTTAACCCGTTTAATATTTTGATTAAAGTGCTTTTTCCTGCGCCATTCGGCCCCAATAAACCAAATATTTCTCCTTCAATTACTTCTAAGTCAATGTCAACCAAAACTTTCTGCCTTCCGAATGCCTTGGAAATGTTTTCTGTTTTAAGGGCTGTCTGCATGCTATAACTACTCAGAACTAATATAAAAACTTATTGAAATTAAATTCAGAAATTAATTAGTTGATAACACTTTTTCATGCACTTTCATAATCCATGCCTTAAGGCATTCATCCATTAATTCATAAGAGCCTAATAATTGATTCAGCTTTTCAGTTTGTTCGGATAAAACTTCATTTAACTGCCCTTTGGTTATCTGAACAGAATTTTTTTTCAGGTCAACGTCAAATGACACGGAATAACTCTTCTGGTATTCATTTAAATCAGAAACATCAAGTGAAGCAGAATAAATTTCTGTTTCTCCTGCCACTGCCCTGATAATTTTTGTTATTGTAATTGAATTCATTAATATTTTTTTCCCGGTTTCTTCATTGTAAAAAACAACTGGCCCTTCGCTGAAAAAGTTTTTTTCAATAAAGTTTTTGTCTTCGGAGTAAAGGCTTAAAGTTATTTTTTTTTCAAAACCGTATGTTCCTCCTGCACCGACTTCAATAAAATATTTTTCTCCTTCAAATCCCTTTAAGCCGGTTATTGTGTCTCCTTCAGAATAAATTTGTGTTGAAATGCTTTCATTTTTCTGGGTGAATGGCTCAAAATAAACTTCACCGCAGTATCCTTCGCAAGCCAGAGAATAATTTACTGTAAATTTGTTGCTTTCCTTTTCAGTTGCTTCTTTTTTAACATAACAATTGCATTCTCGTGTTTCATTTATCTGTTCCTGCAGCTGGTTCATTTGGCTTTCATTTAAGTTTAGTTCAGGAACTTTGAATTCAGGGAATTCTTTTGTTATTTTGTTTTTGTTTTCAATGTATTTTTGTGCAGTGCATTCACCTGATTCTGAAAAACCTTTTTCAAATGCTTCCATAAACTGGCCTTCAATGGTTTTTTCTGCAAGTATTAAAGCAATTTCAGCAGCTTCTTCTTCAGTATATTCTGGTTCAACCTCTTTTTTTTCTTCTGGTTTGTTTTGATCAATGTTTTGGTTATTTTGATTTTCTTCTGCTTCACCTGATTTTAAAGTAAGTTTTCTTGAAAAAACTTTTTCTTCAGTTGAAACAATGATTTTAATCCTTGTTTCTGTTAATTTACAGGGTATTTCAATTAAATTGTCGTCTGGGTGCAAGTCAACTGTTTTTTCGCAGAACAGGTTTTCTGACCTGTCTTCTACGCTGACTTTTGCTTCAACCCATTTGTTTGACTTAATATTAATTAAAATTTTTTCTTCTGAGGCGTCTGCTGACAGAATTTTTATGTTAGTAACCAAAAGGCATCCAGAAAAAAACACAAGCAAAACCAGACAAACAACAGTAAATTTTTTCATGAATTAATAAAGTAAAATCTCTTATTTAAGCCTATTTATTTTGTGTTTTAACTACAAGAGTTTTCCGGAATAGTTATTTTGAAGTGATGACTATTTAACTCAATAAAAGAGCCATAAGAAGTGTATCCAGAAGAAGGATAACTAAAATTTGGGTTTTCGCTTAAGTAGGTATGCTCCCCATTATACATTACTTCAGGGTAACTATAAACCGCTAAATTTCCTGTGGCAGTATCTATTGCAATTATAATATCAGTATCACTGTCTCCATCTTCATTTAAATAAAATTTTGCAATAAATTCATCATTTGCATTATAGTTTGTGCCTCCTCCAAAGCTTTCCGGCAAATTAGAATTATGAAGCATATAATATGGATAGCTTTTCATCGGGTCTGCGCTGGAGTTTGTTGCGTCATTTAAACTTATGATTTTGTTGTATTGAGTGTAAATTATATTTTTTAGGCTCCCATAAAAAAACAGCCACAAATTTGCATAAGTTAATGAGTCTGTTTCATCTATCAATAAAGAATAGTTATATTTTTTTCCGTTTAATCCTTCAAATTCAATTGGCATAGACATTTGTTCTTCTGAGTAATTAATTGTTTTAATCACCTGCCCGCCTGAATTGTTTTTTCTGAAAGTAAGGACTCTTGTATAAACAAGGTTTCCTGTATTAAAGTCAGATGCGTTTTCGTCTATTATGTCCAGCTTAAACCAGATTGTCTGGCCGTCAATTAAAATTGTGCCTGCAGAGTTATCTATAATTCCCACGAACGACTTGTAAAAAGGAAGAACATGCTGTACTGCACTTTCGTCTTTATAATATAAATTTCCTTCTTTTAATTCAATTTCAGTTGTTTCTTCGTCACAGTTTAAGTCTTCTGTCACAGTCAAGTTTGTTTTTTGAGTTTGTGTATTTGATGGAATATACGATCCAGAATAGCCAACATAAAAAGAATAAGTGTTTCCGGTTCCTCCTGTGGGAGTAACCTGCCAAGTGTTGGTTAAAATATCATCTTTATTCATTTTAGAGATAAACTGATGGTTTGAGCTAGAAGTAAAAAAGAGGCTGCCTGCGCCTACGGGAACCTTGCCCGTGATTGTTCCATAGGCATAATCATAGGTATAATACAGAGTTGCATAAATAGTCGTGCACTCATTTAAAGTGCATTTAATTTGGGTTTGAAAAGTAAAAGGTTTATTCAAGGTCACGCTTGTTCCAGATAACGGCTCTAAATGGCTTACTTCAATTACTGGAGCTGGGTTTAAAGGGCAATTGTCAAAAGTGACATCAATACAACTGCCCCACTTATGGTCAGAACAAGTCTTGATTCCAGGGCAACTAATTCCATTAATGTTAGCATAACATGACTTTATGTAACCGTTTATGCAGTCTCCGGGACAGTTGTCTGTAGGGTTGTCAGTGCATTCCTGCCATTCTCCTCCAATGCATTCTTGTGTTCCGCCGCAGCCGTCATCTGTGTTGCAGTCAGCTACTTCTTCATGAATGCATTCCCCGCAATGCTGGTATAATCTTGGCGATAATTCAGTTGTGCTG
The DNA here is from genome assembly GCA_043819075.1 of archaeon. Classification (GTDB taxonomy): domain Archaea; phylum Iainarchaeota; class Iainarchaeia; order Iainarchaeales; family 1-14-0-10-31-34; genus 1-14-0-10-31-34. Next base: position 16,322 of record JBDRFE010000041.1, on the reverse strand, counting down.
CAGTTGTTTTGTTCAGCGCAGGACCTTTTTTCCCATCCGTTAATGCATTCACTCCATTCAGTGCAATTCCAGTTTTCAATGCAATTGCCGTTTTCGTCAACATTTGGGTTAAATTCATTCTTATCAACAGCATTTAAATCAAAAACATTTTCATCGCAATCCCTAATTTCAGTTAAGTTATTGGCTAAACCGCATTCATTGTTGTCCCAGCATTCCTGAGATTTTTTTCCGTTAATGCATTCACTCCATTCACTGCATTCCCAGTCTTCAGTGCAAGAGTTTTCATCAGAGGCATTTGAATCAAAAACATTTTTATCAACTGCATTAAAATCATTTAACTGGTTTAAGTCAGCCATATTTTTGTCTGAATTGTTTGAGTCCTTTGAATCCGGACAGCCGGACAATAAAACCGCAAAAAGCAGAATTAAAAATAAAACAAAAAGCTTTTTCATGTAAAAACTATTGCCTTTAACCTTATTATGTTTTGTGTTTTTAAAGAGCAATTTGTAAGATAAAAAACAAGCCTGCTATAAAAATCTTGTTGAATTCCGTGCTTTGAAGCAAAACACAGTTAAAGCATTTTTTATTAACTTTTTTGTTCAAGCTTATATTGGGTTGAATGAATTTAAAAGAAAATTTTGCGGCTGAACTGCTTTCAGTGCTTGGAAAAGAATTTCAAGAAAAAGAATTGCTTGAATTAATTGAAGTGCCTCCTTCAAAAGAATTAGGCGATTATTCTTTTCCATGCTTTAAATTAGCCGGAAAACTAAAAAAAGATCCAAAAGAAATTGCTTCTGAATTAAAGAAAAAAATTGATTTAAAAAAAATTCTTTTTATTGAAAGGACTGAAACAAAAGGCCCTTACCTTAATATTTTTCTGGATTACGTTTTTCTTGCAAACAATCTTGTGCCTGAAATCCTTGAAAAAAAGAGTAAGTTCGGCTTTAATTCTATTGGGAAAGGAAAAAAAATCTTGATTGAATATTCTTCCCCTAACACCAACAAACCCCTTCACATAGGCCATTTAAGGAATGACTCAATTGGAATGAGCTTAAGCAATATTTTTGAAGCAAATGGCTTTAAGGCAGTGAAAGCAATTTTGATAAACGACAGGGGCATCCATATTTCACAGTCAATGCTTGCATACCAAAAATTCGGTGAAAGAAAAAAGCCTGACAAAAAATCAGATCATTTTGTAGGAGATTATTATGTTTTATTCAACCTGAAAGCAAAAGAAAACCCTGAACTTGAAAAAGAAGCAGCTGAACTGTTAATGAAATGGGAGAAAAAAGACAAAAAAACAATTGCTGTATGGAAGAAAATGAGTTCCTGGAGCATTAAAGGATTGTTTGAAACATACAAAAAATTCGGCTCAGAGTTTGACGTAATTTACAGGGAATCAGAGTACTTTGATAAAGGAAAAAAAATAATTGAATCAGGCTTAGAAAAAAAAGTTTTTGCAAAAGATGAAGAAGGAAACATTGTGGTTGATTTAACAAAATTTGATTTGGGAAAAAAAGTTGTTTTAAGGAATGACGGAACTTCAATTTATTTTACCAATGACTTAATTCTTTCGGCTGAAAAATTCAGGCAGTTCAATCCGGATAAAAACATCTGGGTTGTTGCATCTGAACAGAATTTTTATTTCAGGCAGTTATTCAAGGCACTTGAACTGCTTGGATTTGATTGGGTGAAAAAATGCCTGCATTACAGTTACGGCATGGTTTACCTGCCTGAAGGAAAAATGAAGTCAAGGGAAGGAAAGGTTGTTGACGCAGACGACTTGATTAAAGAATTAGTTTCAATGGCTGAAAAAGAAATAAAGAAAAGAAACCCTGAGTTAAAAGGAAAAGAATTAAGCAATAGAGCTGAAGCAATCGGCTTGGGTGCAATAAAGTTCTTTTTATTAAAAACCGATTCAGCTAAAGACATTCATTTTATTCCGGAGGAAAGCATTTCATTTGAAGGCGAAACCTCTGCGTTCATTCAGTATGGTTTTGCAAGATGCAAAAGCATTCTGGCAAAGGCAGAGAAAAACTCAGGAAAAAAACCTGTTTTTAATTTTTTAACCCAAGAAGAAAAAAATTTAATCGGAGTTCTTTCTTTGTTCCCTGAAAAAGTTTTTTCTTCTTCTGAGTTAATGGCGCCGCACATTTTATGCCATTACCTTTTAGAGTTAACTTCTGTTTTCAACATTTTTTACCAGAAATGCAATGTATTAAATGAAGAAAAGAGTTTAATGAATTCAAGGCTTGCATTAGTCAAAAGCACTTCGGTTGTGATTGAAAATTGCTTGAGTTTGCTTGGAATAAAGGTTCTTGAAAGAATGTAATGCAAAAGGTTTTTTTTATGGAAAAAAAGAGATTGAATTACAATGAATTGCTTGAAAAGCTTTTAAGAAATTATTATTTTTATAACAAACAGGAAACAGGCTTGTTTGGAAGGGCTTTAATTGATTCAAAGAGGAGAAAAATACTGAAAAAAGCGCTTGAAATATTTAAGAGAGCGCCTCATGAAGAGCTTGGCTCAGAACTGATTTCAAGGGCTTTTTGGTATTCAAAAGAAAAGCATAAAGGACAGAAAAGAATTTCAGGCGACCCGTATTTTGTTCACCCTTACAGCACAGCATTTTATTTAACTGAACTTAATTTGGATGCAGCTTCAGTTGCTGCAGGCTTATTGCATGACATAATTGAAGACACTGAAACAGGTGTCAGCGAAATACGGGATATTTTTGGAAAAGAAGTTTCCCTGCTTGTTGAAAGCCTAACTAAATTAAAAAAAATTGTTTCAATGAGTGATAGAAAAGAATACAATGTCACTTTGCAGAAAATATTGTTTGCTACAACAAAAGACGTTAGAGTGATTTTGATAAAGCTTGCAGACAAATACCATAACCTGCAGACAATTAATTTCCTGCCAAAAGAAAAACAAGCAATGATTGCGGCTAATGTGCTTGAATTCTATGTTCCTGTAATAAAAAAACTCGGAATGCATGAATTAAAAGATGAATTCGAGAAAATCTGCTTTAAGATAGTGAAGCCAAAAATTCATGCAAAAATAAAGCACAAGCTCTTGAAGAATCTTAAGCCAAAAGAAGCTGAAATGGATTTGGTTATTAAAAGGCTTGAGCCAGAGCTCCAGAAAGCAGGCCTGAAAATTTCTTTTTCAAAGTACAGGAGAACAGTTTACAGTGTATTCAAGAAAATGACCCAGAATTTAAAGTCTTTTAATGAAGTCCAGGATTATGTTGTATTAGTTGCTTTAGCTGAAACAAGAGAAGAATGCTATGAGTTTTTGGGTTTATTGCATAACACTTTTTCTCCTGTGCCTTTAAAGTTCAGGGACCATATTGCAATATCACAGTTTGCCTTGTATAAGTCAATTCATACAACTGTTATTGGACCAAATCATTCTCCGATAAAAGTTTATATCAGGACAAAACAAATGGATGCCCTTGTTAAAAAAGGTGTGTCAGAACTTTTAAGGGAATCAAAAGCCGATCCGATTGTATTCCAAAAAAACCTTTCTTTTTTGAATAATTTAATGTCAATTAATTTTGATGACCTTCCAACAAAACACTTTATTGATGTATTAAAATCTGATTACCTGCAGGAAAGAATTCTTGTCTTCACTTTAAGCGGTAACTTAATTGAACTGCCTAAAAGAGCTTCAATAATTGATTTTGCTTTTGCAGTTGACAAAGAAACAGCTGAAAAGGCAGTGAAAGCAAGAGTTAACGGAAAGCTTGTTCCTTTATGGCATGAATTAAGCAACGGAGACTTGGTTGAAATGCTGTTTGGAAAAAAGAAAAGAGTTTCAAAGGTTTGGGAAAACTTTGCTATTTCAGCTAAAGCCAGGGACGAAATACAAAAGCATTTTAAAGGAAAAGAATCAGTGAAAGAAAAAATTCATTTAGTTAATTTTGAAGTAAAGGCAGTTGACAGGATTAGCTTGCTCAAGGATTTAACTGAAGTTATTGTTTCTCTTAATTCAAACATTTTTTCAGCTGAAGTAAAAACAAATTATGAGAAAATGATTGGAGAATTTTCTTTTACTTTGAATGTGTTAAATCATAAAAAATTTGATGCCCTGCTGAAAAAACTGAAGAAAGTCAAAGGAGTAATTGAAGTAAAAACAAACTATATCGAATGAATTTTTTCATTTATTCATTTTGTCCAGTGCAGCCCTGTCCTCTATTTTTCCTTTTGCAATTTTTTCTGTTCCCCCGCCTTTTCCTTTTGCTTTTGAAAAAATTTCTTGCAGGGTTTTTTTTGCACTGGCTTTTGATTGATTCCCTTCAATTACAATAACTTCTTTTCCGTTAACCAAAACAAATTCTGCTTTAGGATTTTCTTTTGCAAGCCTGTCAGCCAAAGCAATAACTGCTTTTTCAGGCATTTCGTCGGCTGAAACAAAATTTCTTCCAGAAGGGTTTTTTACTTTTATTTCTGTTTCTGGCCCTTTGTTTAATTGTTTTCTTAATTTTTTCCAGTCCTCTATTATTCTTTTAGCTGATTCAGCGATTTTTGTTTCAGGCGAAGACAGTACTTCAGCTGTTTCTTTAATTGCATCCTCTTTTTCCTGTATAAACCTTACAGCACTTAATCCTACTGTGTAAGTAATTCTTTCAATTCCGTCTTTTGTGCCCTCTCTTTTGATTATCTTGAACAATCCGATTTCTCCGGTGTTTTTTAAGTGTGTTCCCCCGCAGGCTTCAACGTCATAGCCTTTAATGTTTAAAATCCTCAGTTTTTTTCCAGGGACAGCCCCTCCCTGGTATAGCCTGAAGCCGAATTTTTGTTCAGCTAAATTCCTGTCCATTTCAATGTTTTCTATTTCAATGTTTTCCTGAATGATTCTGTTTGCATTTAACTCGATTTTTTTGAGTTCTTCATGAGAAATTTTTTTGAAATGAGTTAAATCCAAGTGTGCTTTATGTTCTTCTTTTTTGCTTCCGCCCTGCCATATATGGTTGCCTAAAACCTCTCTTGCAGCGGCATTAAGTATGTGCGCTGAAGTATGGTGTTTCATTATGCTGTATCTTTTTTTCCAGTCAATTTTTCCTATTACAGTAATTCCTTTCCTGAACGAATTAATTTTTTCCATTTCATGTAATACAACGCCGTGCTGTTGCTGTGTGTCAAGGACTTTCACTCCGTTTATTTCTCCTGTATCCCCTGCCTGGCCTCCGCCTTCAGGGTAAAAAGCTGTTTTATCCAATACAAGATAATTTTCTATTGAACCCAGTACTTTTGCCTGAAATTCCTGCATGTACCTGTCTTCGTAATACAATGGCAGTGTTTTCTCAAAGTCAGCTAAAAACTCTCTTCCTTTTTCTTTTTCTATTTCATCTTCTTTTGCAATCATCTGGTAAAAGTTTTGCGGCACATTAATTTCAATTCCTTTTTTTAATGCAATTTCTTTGACTGTTTCTGGTGCAATGCCGTCTGATTCATATAATTTCATTAATTCAGTTGAATCAATTGATTTTTTTTCTGTTTTAGCTTTTTCTATTACTGCACTTAATTTTTTTTCTGCATTAATTTTGTTTGCATTATATTTTTTTTCTTCTTCTTCAGTTATTTCTGCTGCAGTTCTTACTCCATCGCTTATTTCTTCGTCTAAATTCCTTAAATGAAATGCATGATTTTCAATTATTTTTCCGTAATCAAGATTAAAATCGAATTCTTTGTTGAATGCAAAAACCCTTCTTAACAGCATCCTTAAATTGTATCCTCCGCCTGAATTGGATGGAAGCATTCCGTCATTGGTTGTATAAAGAATATTCTTTAAATGGTCAGCTATTGCATACAATGCCTGTAACTTTTCTAGTTCAGAGAAAAACTCTTTTCCTGCGCCGATTTTTTTTGCGATTAATTCTTTTTGTTTTTCATAATCCTTTAAATCGCTTGAAAGCACTCCAGCCAGTTTAGCGTAATCTGAAAACATTTTTTCATCCATTTTTATTCCGGTAAATTTTTTCATGTCCTGGATTGCTTTGCCAAAAGTTATTTCATAGCTTGTTGCTGTTCCGTTAGTAAACCATGCTAATCTTTCTAATCCTGCTCCCATGTCAATTACTTTTGTTTCTAAGTCCCTGTATTTTCCGTTCCCCATGTCCTTGTATTGCATGAAAACAATATTCCCTAATTCAATTCCGTTGGCACAGTATTCAATGCATGGCCCAAAACTTCCTCCGCCAGCCCAGACTTCTTCTTGGAACACTAAATCCTTTTCTTTTACGCCTAAAACGTTTAGCACATAATTATAGTTGTCTCTTATTGCGTCTTCTTTCCAGTAAAACATTCCTGTTTTTTTTGTGTTGAATGCGTGTTGCCCAAACATTACAAAACAAGTGTAATGCCTTCCAGTTACTCCAACATTGTTTACGTCGCCGAAACGGATGCTTGTTTGTGGCACAATCAATGGATTAGCTGGAGGCTCTACTTCTCCGTTAACTACGTATGGCTGGAAATCGATTATTGATGCATTGGTAAAATATAGGTCGTCTCTCCATCTTGAAACAGTCGGATATCTTTTAATTGAAGTGTGGCCGTGTTTTGCAAAATATTTTTCTATTTCCCTCCATGTTTCAACGTAATCAAAGCTTTTGGTTTTTTTCCCGATGAACTCGTATCCAACGCAGCTTGAGTCAGCGCACACTTCTCTTTTTTCGTCTGAAGTCCAGAAATTTACCCCGCATTTTTTGCATTGCTTTCTGGTAAAACCTTTTTCTTTAAAGAAATCCAGCTTGTAGTGTTTAGTCCATTCTCCGGCAAATTTTTCTTTTAATTCTTTTTTTGAGACACTCATTTCATCGCCTGTTCATTGCATTCTATAATTTAAAAGCAGTAAAAGTAATTAAATTTGTTGGTTGCAGTTTTTTTTGTTTTGCTTTCAGCAAAACAGGAAAAAAGTTATTTTATCCGGTTCAGCCTTTGTTTGGTTTGGCTGTGTTTTTGGCTTTTAATCTATTATGTCCCTGAAAAAAGTTAATTCGTTTTCATCGCTTTCAATGGCTTTTTTTATTACCTGGATTTTTGCAGGGTCTTTTTCTTCTCTGAGCATTCTTTGGGTTAAAGTTTTTTTCTTGTCAAGCGAATAAATTGCTTTTTCAACTGTATTCCTGTCTATTCCCTGAAAACTGCCTGTTTTTGCAATCATTTCAGAGACTGTTCCTAAACCAAACTTTTGCAGTTTTTCCCTTATTAAAATAATTTCTTTGGTTGGTTCAGGAAATTTAATTTCTCTCATCATAGGCATAATGCATCACTCAACTTTTTTGTTACAACTTTTGGAAAAGTTGTTTTTGATTAAACTTTTTTCGTACGGCTTTATGCCGTACTTTTTGATAAACCTTTTCTTAAAAGGTTTTGGGGTTGTGGAGAGTAAGCCGCTTTCTGTTCTGCCGGCATTCACCTTAGCGCCTTAAAGGCTTGCACTCCCAGAACTTATTTCAGTTCTGTTTAACCTGAAGCACGTTTCATCCTTTTTCCAGAAAATCTCACTAAAGGTCATTGTAATTTCTGGTTGGTATCGTTTCTGCTCTCCAGGAATTCCTCTCGGAATCATTTTTTTTGGAATGAGTGAGCGGACTTTCCTCAGCTCCATTTCGAAAAATGGTACCGTCAGCCGGTCTTCCACTACCCTATAAATTATTGTAATTTTGGATTTTTAATCTTATTCTTTACTGCAAAAGCGTTACTTGCCTTTTGAAAAAGGCAGTTTTTAAGGTTTTTTACTTCAAATTCAGGAATCTTTTTTAAGGACTTGATACAAGAATTTATTACTATATTATTTTTGAGGTGAGAAAGAAATGAATAAATTTATTGTAATAGGATTAATTTCATTAATTTTGCTTTTTGCAGGGTGTGTTGATCCGTTTAACCCTCCGAAGCCGGAGCAAAAAACAGGGAACCTTCTTTTAAGCATTACAGACAAAGAAGTTGAAGGATTAGAGAAACTGGATGTAACTATTTCTTCAATTGAAGTGCATAGGATTTCAACAGAAAACCAGGAAACAAATGAAAATCAGAATTCTGATTTGAATTCAGATGAAAATTCTGGCAATGGAAATGAAACTGAACAGGAAACAGAACAAAATGCTTCTTGGATTGTTTTTTCTTCAGAAGAAAAAACCTTTGATTTAATGGCATTAAAATCAAGCGAAGGCCTGAAAGCATTGCTTGGAGAAAAACAGCTTGACGCAGGAAAATACACTCAAATCAGGCTTGCAGTCAAAGAAGTGAAAGCCACAATCAACGGCGAAACATTTGATGTTGAAGTGCCGTCAGATAAAATAAAGTTAGTGAGAAACTTTTCAATTGAAGCAGGAAAAACAACTGAATTAGTAATTGATTTTTCTCCTGAATCAGTAATCAAAACAGGGAACACATACAAGCTCAAGCCAGTAATTAAAATCCTCGCAGAAAAAGAGTTCAATGAAAGAAGAATAGAAAAACCTGGTGAAAAAGAAATTGATTTTTCTTTGATTGAACAAGGAACCCAGTCAGGGGTAACAGAAAAAGGTTTTGAGGTTGCAAACTCGCCGGAAGAATTAATCCAAATATACACTAAAATTTATTTAAACCAATCTCCTGTTCCAGAGCTTCCTATAATAGACTTTGAATCAAAAACAGTTATTGCAGTTTTTTTGGGAGAAAAGTTTAATCCAAAATACAGCCTGAACATAAGCAAAGTAATGCTTTCAGGAAAACAGTTAACGATTTTTGCACAAGAAATTTACACTGAACCAGATGAAGGCACTGCAATAACCCAGATTACAGTCCAGCCTTTTGCAGTCATTTCAGTTGAAAAAACCGACAAAGTTAATGTTGTCTGGAATCAGAAAAGCGACGGAAAACAGAACTTCTGTGAACAGGCTTCTGATTGTGGTTGCGGAGTCGACACAGAATCAAGGGAATGTTTTTTTGGAAACAAAGAGTTTGTTGATGAAACACAGCAGTGCCCTGATTTTTGTTCAGGAATTGGAGGAAACCTTGCAATAAAATGTATTGAAAAAAAATGTGTGCAGGTTTCTTTTATGAAACTCTCAAAAGAACAGGCAAGAGAAATTGCTTTGGAAAGTGAATGCATTCAGGAAGGACAGCTAAAAGAAAACACAACTTATAATGAAAACAGCAAAACATGGTGGATTGACTTGAATGTAAAAAAACAAGGATGCAATCCGGCTTGTGTTGTTTCAGAGGAAACAGGAACAGCTGAAATTAACTGGAGATGCACTGGATTAATACCAGAATAAAAAAACAATTTTAGATGGAATTTTAATTCCATCCTTTTTCTTTGTTTTTCAGAATTTTTTTCAATTCTTTTCTGTTTTTTTTCTTTAGTCTAATTCTTTTTCCAATTTTTTCTTAATTGTTTTTTCCGTTTTTTTGTTTTATTTTTTCTGAACTATTTTTCCCGTTTTTTCATTAAAGCCAGCATTATTGCATTCTGTGTATGCAATCTGTTTTCTGCTTCATCAAATACCACTGACTGTTTTCCGTCAATCACTTCTGCTGTCTGTTCCATGCCCCTAATTGCAGGCAAACAGTTCATGAAAATTGCATCAGGCTTTGCTTTTTTCATTAAAGCTTCATTTACCTGGAATGGATTGAAAATTTTTATTCTTTCATCTTTTTCTGCTTCAGGAATATGGTATGACATCCAAGAGTCAGTGTAAACTACATCAGAGTTTCTGGCTGCTTCGAAAGCGTCATGCAGTACTTCAACTTTGCAGCCTGTTTCTTTTGCATTCTTTAAAGCTTTTTCTAATACATCTTTTTTTGGTTCAAATTCTTTTCCTTCAGGGCATGCAATGCTGATATTCATTCCAACCATAGTGCACCCAAGCATCAAGGAATGAGTTACGTTGTTGTTGCTGTCTCCAAAGTAAGCTAATTTTAGTCCTTTTAGTTTTCCTTTTTTTTCTTTTATTGTCAGCAAGTCAGCGACAATCTGGCATGGATGGTATTTGTCTGTCAAGGCATTGATTACTGGCACACCAGAGTTTTCTGCTAATGCATCCAAATCTTCCTGTTTGTATAATCTTGCCATTATGATGTCAACAAACCTTGAAGCGGTTTTTGCTGTGTCTTCAATTGATTCTTTTTTTCCTAAAGGAGAATCTTTTATTGAATAAAATATTGCATGGCCCCCCATTCGAGTCATTCCGGTTTCAAATGACACTCTTGTCCTTAAAGACGGCTTTTCAAACAGCATTAAAAGAGTTTTTCCTTTCATTGCTTTCTCAAATTTTTCAGGATGATTTTTTATTTCAAGTGATGAATCTATTACTTCCAATAATTCTTTTTTTGTGAAATCGTTTAAGCTTCTTAAGTGCATTTAATTCCCCCTTTTTTTTGTTCTTAAAATACTGTTTTCCGAGCATTTTTTAAATATTTGATTTTTTAATGCTTTTTCTTTCCTTTAACCTTTAAACCCTTTCTTTAGAGAATAATTTTATGCTTCACACTATTCGCACTTTTCCTTTTGAGTATCCAGTAAAACAGGCTGAAATAGCTTTATTGGGTATTCCTTGGGATTCAAGTGAAACAGGAAAATCAGTTAAACATGGCCCATTGTTTATCCGAGAGGCAATAAGGAACCTGCCAGGCTATGACTTGCAATCAAAACAGAATGTTTTTGAAAAATTTAAGTTCACTGATTCAGGCGACGTTGAAGTAACACAGGCAAACTGGAAATTAACTGAAGAAAAAATCAGGGACACAGTAAAAGAATTGTTCAAGGAAAACCCAAAAATTTTTCCAGTGTTTTTGGGCGGAGACCATTTAATTTCTCTTGCAGCATTAAATGCTTTATCTGAAATAAAAAAAGAAAAAATCACTGTAATTCATTTTGATGCCCACAGGGATTTATTGCCTGAATGGATGGGAGAACTTTACTCTCACATCACTTGGGCAAACAAACTGTTGAAAAGCAATAAATTTGATTTAATCCAGTTAGGGATAAGAAGTTCTTCTTCAGAAGAAGAAAAGATTGCAAAAAAAAAGAAAATAAAATCTTCTTTAAAAAAAATTTCCGGACCAGTATACGTTTCAGTTGACTTAGATGTATTTGACCCGAGTTTTGCGCCGGAAGTTGGAACGCCTGAGCCGATGGGAATGAACCCGGAAGAATTTTTTTCTTTGCTGAAAACAGCCTGCAAAAACAATTTAATCGGGTTTGATTTAACTGAATGCGCTTCGGAAAAAGTTAATTCCCAGACTGCAATTCTTGCAGCAAATATTTTCAAAAAGGTGCTTTTATGGAAGTAAAATGTTTTCACGGAAAAGGAAACAATATTTTTTTTGACTGTTCCGGCTGTGATAAAAAAGCATTAAATGATAAGGAAAAAATCAAGGAATTTTTAATCAGGGTTTCTGATTCAATTGAAATGAAAAGATTAACTGAACCAGTTGTTGTTTCATACAAGCACAAACACAATGAAGAAAGCGGGATAACAGGTTTTGTAATTATTGCTGAAAGCCATATTTCAATTCATTCTTACCCAGAAAAAGCAGAGGCTTTTGTTGATGTTTTTTCCTGCAGGGAATTTGATTCAGAAAAAGTTGTCGCTGTTTTAAATGAATTTTTTTTCCCCAAAAAAATAGAAAAAAACATGAATTTCAGGGGAACAGGAACACTTAATTTAGATGACTTAACTCAGGCTGTTAAAGGAACAACTGATTCTAAAACAATTCCAGAGCTTGTTTCTGCAATGAAATCCATTGGCTTTCAGGCAACACATCTTTCAAAGGCTGCTGAAATAATTCATAAAATGCAGGAAGAAAAATGCACTGTTTTTCTGAGTTTTACTTCTAATATGGTTTCTTCTGGCTTAAGGGAATTGTTTGCTTTTATGTTAAAGCATAAAATGGTTTCAGCTGTAATCACTTCAGTTGGTTCAGTTGAAGAAGACTTAATGAAAACCCACAAGCCTTTTCTGCTCGGAAGCTTTGATGTAAACGACTTAGAACTTCATAAAAAGGGAATTAACAGAATAGGAAATGTTTTTGTGCCGAATGAAAGGTATGAATGGTTAGAAAAACAACTCATGCCTTTTTTCAGTGAAATGCTTTTAAAGCAAAAAGAAAAAGGAAAAATGCTTTCTGCAAGCGAAATAATTTTTGAGTTAGGAAAAAAAATCAAAGACGAGAACTCAATTTTATATTGGGCAACAAAAAACAATATTCCTGTTTTCTGTCCTGCAATAACTGACGGAGCATTTGGATTGCAGTTGTTTTCTTTTAAGCAGAGGAACAAGGAATTTGGAATAGATGTTACTGCCGACATGCAGGAATTAGCTGACTTGGTTCTTGCAGCAGACAAGACTGCTGGAATAATTTTGGGCGGGGGAATTGCAAAACACCACACAATCGGCATTAACATCCTTCGAGACGGATTAAATTATGCTGTTTATGTTTCAACCGCAACTGAATCTGATGGTTCGCTTTCAGGTGCAAAAGTAAAAGAAGCTGTTTCGTGGGGAAAAATAAATGAAACAGCAGACCATGTTTTTGTTGAAGGCGATGCAACAATTTTGTTTCCTTTATTGTTTTATTCAATGAAAGAAAATCTTGTTAAAAGGAATAAAAAATGATTTTTATTTTGCTGGCAGCTTTTTTTACAGGCCTGCTTTCAAAATTAACTGACTTAATTGAAGAGCACGGATTAAAACTGCCTTTAATTTTTGCAAGGATTTCAGGAATAATTTACGGCTTCCTTATAGCTTTTGTGGTTTTTGTTTCTCCGGAGCTTTCAGCTTTATGGGTTGCGGTTGTTGTTTCGCTTCTTGTTTTAGGAAAAATTAATTCTTCAGGGCATTACCTTGGAATTGCTTCAATGGCTGTTTCACTTGTTTTTTTAGGGGTTTCAGAAATAAATGTATTTTACCTGCTCTTATTTTTTTCTGTTTCTTTTGCAGAAGAAATAGTTAACGACAAAATCGTGGACAAAAATAAAATAAAAAATAAATTGCTGAACGAATTCATGAAATTAAGGCCTTTAATTGAATTAACCGCTTTAATTGTTTCTTTTGTTTCAGGTAAATGGATTATCTGGCTTGGAATTCTTGCATTTGATTTTGGGTATATTTTAATGGAAAAAACAGGCAGTTATTTCAGTCAAAAACTTTAGAATCAGATTTTGTTTTCATCATGTAATCAATTGCTTTTCCTGCTTTTCTGATTGTTTCTTCCGGCAATTCAATTATCTGCTCTTTTTTTGGGTGTCTTAAAGCCTGTAAAATAAGTTCTAAAGTATTTTTTTTCATATAAGGGCACAACTCGCATGTGCCGACAAACTTTTTTTCAGGCAGCTCGGTTTTCATTCTGTCAGTTAACCCGCATTCTGTTACCATCATGAATTTTTTATCTGTATGGGTTTTAGCATAATTAATCATTCCGTTTGTTCCGCCTGCAAAATCAGATAACTCTACTACACTTGGATTGCATTCAGTGTGCACTAAAATTTTTACCCCAAGATATTTTTTTTTCACTTCTTTAATGTCTTCTGCCCTGAATTCTTTGTGAACAACGCATAACCCGTTCCAGGCAATAATTTTTTTGCTTGTCTGGTTCTGGATGTTTTTTGCCATTAATTCATCAGGCAGAAAAATAACTTCTTTTTCCTTAAAGCTTTCTACAACTTGTAATGCATTAGCTGAAGTACAGCAGGCATCACATTCAGCTTTTACCTCTGCAGAAGTATTCACATAACATACAACAGGAATTCCAGGATGCTGCTGCTTTAATTTTCTTACATCTTCTGCTGTAATTGATTCACTTAAACTGCATCCTGCTTCAAGTGATGGAAGCAAAACAGTTTTTTTTGGAGACAAAATTTTTGCTGTTTCTGCCATGAATTTTACGCCGGCAAAAACAATTGTTTCTGCTTTTGTTTCAGCGGCTTTTTTGCTTAACTCTAATGAGTCTCCAACAAAATCTGATACTCCATAAATTATGTCTGGTGTCTGGTAACTGTGGGCTAAAATCACTGCATTCTTTTGTTTTTTCAGCTTATTGATTTCTAATGTCAATGGTGCAAAAGAAATGCATTCATCTCTGCTGAAACCAGTTTTTTTCAGTTTTTCGTACAGCCTTTCAGCTTCTTTTTTCACTTCTTCTTCTGAATAAAAAGAGCTTTTTTCCATAAAAATCTTTTGTTGCGTGAACTTTTAAAATCCATTTCAATCATACAAAGTATGATAAATTAATCTGTTTTAAATCCATTTTTGTTTCTTTTTCTTTTCTGCTTCAAACTTTTTTATTTCTTTTTCCCAGTAACCAAACAACCCGGAGTTTTTGGCTGTTTTCTGTTTTTCTTTGTGCTCTAAAATCCTTTTATCCAGTGACTCAATTGCTTTTTTGTATTTTTTTTTATTCAATTTTTCACCGTTTCTTCTGCTTTCAGGAACTCAATTTTGGCTGTCTCAAACAATTTTTCCACATTCTCTAAAGCGATTTTATGGCTGGTTTTTTCCCCATCTCTTTCTGCCCTGTATACGCTAAAAAAACTTTCAGCGGTTTTTTCCTTGAATCCGTTTCTCTTAATGAATTCCCTGAATTTTTTGTTTGAATATCCTTTTTTTTCCGTGAAGCACTGAATAAGGAAAAGTGTTTTAAGCCTTAAAATTAATGAGTAAATCACTGCAGTTGAATCAAGGTATTTTTTTCCTTTTTTTCTTTCTGCTTCAAGCAGTTCCTGGGTATTCTTGAATGCGCCTAAGGTCTGGTTAAAGAATTCCCTGAAATCCGGTTTTATTTTTTTTCCCCTGAGTTCTTTCAGGAGAGATTCATTAAAGATTGGTTCAGCTTCCTGTAAAATCTGATGCAGGAAAAGATTTGAATCTTTTTTCAGTTCTTCAAAAAACTCTTCTTTTGTTTTGGCAATAAAATCAAATCTTCCTTTTCTTTTCAGTTCAATTTTTTTGTCTGAAATAACAAGCAAATCCACGTCAGATTCTTCTGTCTGCTCTTTTCTTGCAAAACTCCCGAACAAAAAAACTCCCTGAATGCTGCTTAGAAAAGGCTTTAACATTTCCATTGCTTCTCCCTTAACATCAATTGGTTTTTCTTCTAATACCACTAAGACTTTTTTTCCAATCCATTTTTTTGGAGTGTAAACAATGCTTCCGTTGCCGAACGGAACAACTTCTTTCTCAATCTCTTCCAAGACATTAACCGTTTTAATCATAGTATATACAGGTATATACCAAACCTTTTAAAGCTTTTTTGCTGACTTAATTTTTTCCCAACGCTTTTAAAAGCCTTTTTCAACGTCAATCAGCGAACACACAGGCAATTTTTTAAATGATTGTAAGTTCTGATGAAAAATATTTAAGTTAATCTGTGATTAGTTATACAAATGGAAGAAATAGATGTTCGTAAAAGATTGTTCTTGAAACTAATTGCAGAATGGTTAATGAGGAAAACAAGAGCCTTATTAAAATTTTTTTGGAACATTTTTTTTGATCTTCCAGTTTTTTTGCTTGTTTTAGTTTTTGTGTTTTTTTTGGGAATAAATTTTACAACAAATCAAGATTATCAGCAGTCGGTGATTCTGTTATTTTCTGTTGTTGTGGGGTCAGCCACACTAGGGTTATTAGCTTTTCAATATGCATCTCTTCGTCCAGATAAGAAGGATAAACTCATTAAGGTTGGAGAAGGTTTTTTTGGCTCTACAATATTTTTTATTATTTCAGTTATTTTTCTTGTCGGGGCAAGATATTTGATTGAAAATTTTCCAGATTTAAAGTTGATAAAAGATTTTATTGAGGCAATAGGTTTTGTAGCTCTACTTTCTGCAGCATTTAATTTTGCTGACGGACTTGTAAGTGCTAAAAATATTTTGGAAATATGGATTAGATAAAAATTCTACTGATGTCTAACCTTAAACTAATTTTTTTTAAAAAAAGAAAAATCAGTTGATGCAAAATACAACAGCCCCACTGAAAGTGGTGCGTCGTACCCAACCGCCGAAACGGTTGTTGGTATGAAACCCAAATTAAAGAGTTGTTGCTCGAGTTATTAGTAGCAGTCAACTTAACAGGTCGCCGTAGCTCCCTGCTTACATTTCTGCCCTATCAAACCAGTGTTCTACTGGCACTCTTGTCCTTACCTCATTCATTCCGCAGAATAAATGCCTTCAGGAATGATTGACTCTTTTCGGGGACAGTTTCAAGCTTAGATGCTTTCAGCTTTTATCGGTTCCGGCGTGGCTACCCAGCAACTGCCTTGTCAGACAACTGGTACACTAGAGGCCAGGACTCCACGTTCCTCTCGTACTTATGGAATCTTCCCCTCAATCAATCTACA
>JBDRFE010000040.1:0-5966 GCA_043819075.1 archaeon | reverse complement strand
TTTAAATACTATTTAAAACCTATAATCAGTATATATAACATAATTCATTAAATAAAAAAAAGG
This sequence comes from archaeon, assembly GCA_043819075.1. Classification (GTDB taxonomy): domain Archaea; phylum Iainarchaeota; class Iainarchaeia; order Iainarchaeales; family 1-14-0-10-31-34; genus 1-14-0-10-31-34. Next base: position 5,903 of record JBDRFE010000040.1, on the reverse strand, counting down.
GATTAAATGATTTCAGAAAAGCTTGGCGGAATTTATTCTTCACTGGAAAACAAGTTTTATGGTTTCTTTGATTTCCTGGAAGAAAAAGGATTGCCGGTTTACGGAATAATTGACCCGATAGAAGGAAAAGGAATTCCGTTTTTTCCGTTAAGCATTGCATTAATTGTTGTCCTGCTTGTAGGGTTGTTTGGTTTCGGGGTAATAGGAACATCTTTTGACGCACAAATTCAGTTAAACCTTAAAGACACTTATGGAAGTGCATTACAGCAGGTTAAAGTAACTGCAACAGATGCAACAGGACAGGAACTTTTTTCAGGCACAAAAAACAATGCAGACAAGATTTCAGTTAAAGTGAACAGCGGAGCAGAACTGACGCTGACAGCAGAAAAACAAGGATATGAATCAAATGAAACAACAATAAAAGTAATAAACGAGGAAACAAGTGCAGAACTTGCATTAAAAAAATTAATTAACACAGTAAAAGCAAAAATAAAATTTTTTGATGAAGAAACAGGCACAAGCATTTCAGGGGTTTATGCAACAATTGACTGGAAAGAAATACACAAAGAAGCAACAGCTGATTCATTTGGAGTAGCTGAATTCATTGATGTCCCGTTAGAAGAGACATTATATATTACTGCTAAAGGAAATTCATACTATGAATATACAGGAACAGTGATATTTGAATCAGAGGAAACAAAAAGCATTTATCTTTCGCCAAAAGAAATTGCTTTCGGAGAGCAAAGCAATCTGATAATAACATTGTTTGACTCTGAAGGAAAACTACTTGAAAACACTAAAGTAAAAGTATTTAATTCAGCAAACGAATTAATTGATGAAAGAATAGTGGAAGACGGGGTTTACTCGGAAAATTTTCCGACGGGAAGCGTGGTAAGGTTTACAGTTGAAAAACAAGGATTCAAGTCATTTGAATCAAGTGAATTCACTTTAAGAAGCGAAGAAGAAAATCTTGGTTCAGTTGAATTAGAGAAAGGAGGAAAAGAATTAACTGTAACAGCAGTTTACTCTGATACAAAAAACCCAATTGTCGGGGCAGAAATAACCTTGTTTAATTCAAAAAATGAAATAGTTGATTCAGGCTTAACATTATATGAAGGAATAAAAGCATTCAACGGATTAAATGAAGACGAAAATTATTTTATTGGCGCAGAAAAAGACAGTTACCTGCCTGCATTAAAGGAAATGAAAAGCGAAACAGAAACAATTGAACTGGAAAAAGCAACTACAGCGAATTCAGCTGAATTAACTGTGTTGGTTATTGATGCAGAAGAAAACACAATAGAAAATGCTTCACTGAATTTCACGCAAATGCAAGACACAACAGAGGTTCCGTTAGGGCTTGGAGTCAAAAAAACAAACAACGAAGGAAAATTTACAATAAGCCTTCCGTTGAATGCAGAAATAACTGTCAATGCAGCAAAAGATTTGCTTGAAGGAAAAGAAACGATTTTAATAGGCGAATACAACAACAACCTGCTGATAACATTAGAAAAAAAAGATGCAGTCAAAAGCATTGTGTTTTATGACGAAACAGGAAAAATTGTTTCAGGAAACCTTGTGATAAAAACTGCTTCAGGGGAAATACTTTTTGACGGAGAAATAACAGAAGAAGAAATTTTATTTGACGCAGGCGAAAACAATTTCGTTGAAATTGAACTGACAACAACAGCAGGAAAAACTTTCACAGAAGAAATAAGCTTAGAGGGAAAAACAGATTTAGAGGTTAATTTTGATTCAAGGGAATACACTGAAGAAACACCAAAAATAGAATTTTTAGGGGTTTATGATTTAGCAGGAAACGAAGTTGAAGGAATAACAAAAGGAAAAGAATTTATTTTAAAATTCCAGACTGACTGGAAAAAAGGAATTGATGCAGGAGGAATTCATTTCAGGACCGGAAGCGATTCAATAAAATACTCTGACTCTGAAAGCATCGGCATAACAGGATTTGATGCGCCTGCAACAAAATATTTTTATGGAAGAAGTTTTTCTCCAAGCCCTGCGCCGGGAAACAAAGAAATAGATTACTCTAACAAAGGCCAGGGAGGAAAATCCAACAAATTAATTGAAATATATTTTGACAAGCCTTCTGGAACAAAAATAATTAAAGTAAGAGTAAAGGCAAATGAATTGATTTCAGAGTCAAGCGTGAAAGTAAAGTTCAGGGCATGGAGTGTATTAAACTCTAATTACAGCAGGAACCCGTTTGATTCGGTTTTAGGCAAAAGCCCTAACTCAGAGGAAAGGCAGGGATTGTATGCAGAAACAAGCGAAATAACCTTACAAGTATATGATTCAGAGCCAAAATGCTTGGAAGAAGTCTGCGCTGAATATAATATAATTGACTCAACAGGAAGGATTTGGGATAAAAAAGACTTTTTTGCAGTAAAAGGCAAAGTTTATGCACTTGAAATAAATTTAGAGGCAAGAAAAACAGTTCAGGCAAGCATTAAACTGAATACTTCAAGCGAAACACCAAGAATTGCTTTCACAGGAAGCGAAACAGATTCTTTCAGCCAGTTTGTTGACAACAACAAAAGCGATACCTTAATTGAATTAACTGAAACAATTCCAAGAGAAGGAAAAAAAATCAGAGTTTACTTTAAGGCAAAAGAAACAGGGGAAAGCTTTGTAAAGTCAAGATTAACTACGCCAAAAGATTCAATGACAGAAAACTTTTACTTTAAAGTGTTTGAAGAAAAAGAAATGGAAATAAATATTCCTGAAAGCGTGCAGGAAGGAAAAAGCTTTGAAATAAAATTAATGAGCGAAGGAACAGGAATAGAAGATGCTGTAATAACTTTTTTTGATGCAAAAGGAAGAATAGAAAAAACTGTAATAGGAAATGAATTCAACGGAAGCAATGGAGTCTATAAAATAGAGAATAATGTAAAAGCAGGAAAATATTCAGTGAAAATCAGTGCGCCAAAATTCATTGAAGAAGAAAAAGAAATCCAGATAGTTTATGGAACAGGAATTGAATTACAGGAAAAAATCAGCGTAATTATTCCTGTAAACGAAAAATTTGTTTCAGAGAAAGTAAAATTAACCAACAACACACAAAATTTAGTGGAAAATTTAAGCGCAGAAATAATTCCTGCAAAAAACTTTCCCACTGAATTCAAGTTAAGCGTTAATGTTTCAGAAATATTAAATTCAGGGGAAGAAGGAACAGTTGAAGTTATTGCAGAATACTCAGGGAATACAAATGCAGTTGTCTACGGAAAAGCAGATGTAATAATTTCAGGGGAAATTGATTCTGTTCCGATAAAAGCAAAAACAACAGTTGAAATAAACTATAACCAGAAACTGGATGAAAAATGCCTTGAGTTTGACAGGACAGAATTAAAAGAATACTTAATCGGAGCACAAGGAAACTCAAAACAGCTGGAGTTAGGGCTCAAAAATAACTGTGGTGTTCCACTGGAACTGCAGTTAGAGGTCACGCCAAAAAACACAGACAAGGAAATAGAATTCAGCGCAGGGACAATAAGGCTGGAAAAAGATGAAATAAAAACAATAAAGATTGATGTGGTAAACAAAATCCAGAGAAATTACGTCCAACAGACAACATTAGAATATGATGTTTTCTTTAAGTCAAGCCAGCTGACAAAAACAATTCCTGCAAAAATAATTTTATGGAATGAATTATTTTCTTTGAGCGTGAGCCCGACAATAGTATTATGGCTGACGCAAAGCAATAAAACAGAAGAAGGAATTGCAGCACAGCCGATTTACATCAGAAACACTGGATTGGCAGACATAGAGAATTTAAGTTTTGCAACAAAATTCACCAAGCCGGGAAACACTGAAATACAATTATTGTATGGCAATACACCGGAAAAAAGCATTGAAATATTAAAAAGAGGCATGGGGGTAATTCCTCCAATAGTCATTCAGGCAAAAACCAATACAACAGAAAACCAGGTAATAATCGGCTCTGTAATAGTTTCAGGAGTCATTGAAGGAAGGCAATACACTTTAAGGGAAATAACTGTTGTGATTAATGTAAGCGCTGGATGGAGCTGTTTAGAGGCATGGAGCGATGACTTATTGTTTAATTCACCTAATGCAGAAATAGGGGCAATAGACAAACTGCTGAACATAACTAACAGGTGCACTGAACCAGTAATAATAAAAGGAATTGAGCCAAAAACAATCGGAGGCAATGAAATAAATTTGGTTGACTATGATTATGCTTTGAATCCAGGGGTAAGCGATGAATTTGTAATAAGGCTGACAAAAAGAAATGAATCAAACCAGAAAACAAGCATTAAAGTTTTGGGAGTCGGAAAGAATTCAGGAAAACTGATTTATTCAATGCCGGCAGAAATAGAATTAGCAATAGGAAAAGGCACTGGATTATGCGGAACTGAAACAGAGCCATGCAAAGGAGAAAACGAAACAGTAATAGAATACTGTGATGAAACAGGAAACACCACGGTGTTTTTCCCAAAAGAATCAGCCAACTGCTCTGAAGGATACTGTGATGCAGAACAATTAGGAAAATTCCTTGGAGAAAAATTCCAGGACACAATAAGAAAAGCCCAGTTAAGGATAGCTGAATTAAAGAGCGCAGAAAATTTAGGAAGCAAATGCAATTTATTTTCAGGTTACTGCAGTTTTGGCGCAATGGGAATTTCAGGGGGAAATTTTGAATTTTATTTAAAGAACGACAATTTATCACAAGACATGCTGAAAAACGAAATAACAAAACTTGAATCAAAAGAACTTCAGAATTATATTGTAAGAACAGGAGAAAATGAAAACGATTTGTATTCAAGCGCAGGAGTCTCTTTCGGCGAGCATTTGCTGTTAGTGCCGCAGATAACCGGCTGCGGAAAATATTCAGCAAAAATTTTAGGAGCAGTTTCTTTAAGCGGAACAGAATTCAAAAGCAATTCAGTTAGCCTGCTTTTGCAGATAGAGAATAAAAGAGAAGAAACACCAGAGTGCACTAACAGGATACAGAACTTCAGGAACTTTATTCCAGTAAATGAATCATACAGTGTAAGCAACAGCAGGGGAAGCTGGCTTGGAACAATAATATTTAATGCAGAAACACAGGAACTGGAGAAAAGCTTTTCAAAGACTTTATTCAAAGACGAAAAAGGGTTAAGAATAACAACTTCAATGGAAAACAATTTCATAAAATTTTTTGAAGGAAACTTTGATTCAACAAAAGGAATAGTAAAAATTTCAATGGAAAGAGCAGGAGAAAGCAATGAGCCAAAAGAAATAGACGTCTACATAACCGACGATTTTTTTGGCGCACCAGACGAAGTGAAAAAAGATATTGCAGAAGAAGCAGGAACAATTATCTCTAATTTAAAAACAGGGAGAATAGAAAAAGGATGCATTTCAAGAAACGAGGATTACTTGATTTTAGGCTCGGTTAAAGACATTGCACAAATAGCTAATTTGCAGTGGAAGGACACCACTCAATCAATTAACTTGTATCCAGATGAGTACAGCTGTGCTGACTTAAAACTTGAAAGCAAGATTGAAGCACCTGAAATAAAAGTTGAATGGAACCTTGTTGACAACGAGCCAAGCGGAATCCACCCAGAAGAAACTGTCTTTAAATATAATAAAGACAAAGACGGAAGAAATATTTCAAACCCAAGCGAAACCTCTTTTAATGCAAGCTGGGCTGAATGGAAACAAGAAGGAAACAATTATGTTTTAGAATTCCAGTTATGCTTTAAAGGCTCTGACACTCCAAGAGATGCAATTGGCTCTAAAATCAAGTTAACTGCAACTGGCTTAAAAGAAAGAGAACTAATATTTGGCTTGTGCTCTATTACTCCAATTGAATTCATTGAAAGAGCCCAAAGCCAGAAACAACCAGGAGAATATTATGCTACAGTTAACTGGGACGG
>JBDRFE010000039.1:0-5442 GCA_043819075.1 archaeon | reverse complement strand
TTTTAATTCAGTTGCAGGCATCAATAACTCGTTTGCAGGCTGAACCGCAACAGAAGACATTTCTTTCGTCAAAAGCAAGTAATTAATGTTTTGCTCCCTGAATGCCTGCAAAACTTTTTCCACATTACTGTCAAAATAAACTGGAATAATATAGTTTTCCATTAAAACTCCAAACTCCTTGCGGGGGTTAACCGCAACAACATCTGTTTCAAGCGAAACCGCTTTAGCCATCTTAACATCACTGTAAATAAAAGAATTTTTTTCAAGGTTTTCCTGAACCCACTCAATTGAAGCAAGATGCTTTTCATTGAACTGCTCGTATTTGTATTGAGGGGCTTGAGTGAAAAAAACAAAAGGAAGAACCAAAACCAGGAAAAAGAAAAGAAAAACCAAAGAGTATTTAAGGAAACTTTTTTTCATCTGATGCAATCCTATAAAACAGACAAAAGAAAAAAACAAGAAAATCATGCTGGCACCCCGGTTTGAAATAAAAGAAAAAGAGTAAAGCATTCCAAAAGCAATTAAAAAGCAGAAAACTATTTGGGAAAAAATAAAGCTTTTCATTATAAGGTCTTTGGAAAAAAAAGATTTTATTTTCTGAAAATTAAAGGCAATCAAAAAGAAAACTGTCAGAGAAGGAATAACATACCTTAACAGCAAATACCAAAAGTCTTTTTCCAGATAATACCCTGAATACGGAAGGCCTTTTGACAAAAAAGAGGGAATAAAATTCAGTTCCTTTAAATTGTATAAGATTGCGTTAAGATTTGATGCCATCTGGGAAAAGATATTGAAAACAGAAAAAACAATTAAAACAGAAAAAAACAAAAAAAACAGGCTGAGAAAATTTTTTTTCGCTGAAGAATTCTTTCTGTCAAAGAAAAAATATACGACAAAAAACAAAATTAATGGAATCAAAACAATGGCAAAAGCGCTCTTGTCAGAGTAAACGCTTAAAAAAGAAAAAAACACCACAAAAAACAAATATTTTTTCTTTTGTTCTTTCAGGAATTTAACCAAAAAATACAATGAAACCGCGGCAAAAATCCTGACAAAAAACCAGCCGTGAATGGTTATTTTATAATAAAGAGGCTCAAATGGAAACAAAACCACGATTAAAGCCAAACCCAAAGCAAGAAAGTCTTGCCTGAAGATTTCCCTGAAAAGGATAAAAAAAGAAAGTGCGGCAATAAAAAGTAGGAACCAGAAGTGGTTAAACAAGAAGTTAATGCCAAGCCCGGAAAAAAAATTCAGGGTTACTGCAGAAAGAATTGGAATCACAAAAAAAAACAGTTTCAGTTTTCCGTTAAGGAAGTCTTTGGCAAAAAACTTGTCTTTTTCAAGGTTTTCCCCAAAAATATCTGCTTTCTGTTTTTCCAAAACGAATTCAGCTGCATTCAAGTGCCTGTACATGTAAGGGTCCCTGTAAAGCACAACAGGAGAAGTTAATTCAATGAAAAGAACCACAAGCAGGCAGAACAAAGCTAGCAGCAGCAAAATCTTATTTTCTTTTTTCATTCAGTTCACACCACAAAAACCCGGCTTAATTATTTTTTTCATTTAATGCTTCCTCAAACAGGTTCATCAAAGCTTTTGTAATTTTTTCAGGGGAAAGCTGTTTTACTTTCATAAAACCATTTAATCCAAGTTCTTTTGCTTTTTTTGGATTCAAAAAAATGAATTTAATTGCCTCGCTTAATTTTTTTTCGTTTTTTGGTTCAACTAAAAGGCCGTTAAAATTGTGCTGTATTACTGCAGGAATGCCTCCGATATTGCTTCCGATTACAGGCTTGGAGAAAGCCATTGCCTCAAGCAATACAAGGCCAAAGCCTTCTGAATTGCTTGTGGAAGGTAATACAAGAGTTGTACACTGAGAGTAAAACAACAAAAGCTTTTCATGAGAAACATTACCTGCAAAAACAGTGTTTTCTGCAATGCCTGCTTTCCTGCACATTTCTTCAAAAAAACTCCTGTTGTTGCCTTCGCCTACAACAACAAGCTTTATTTCAGGAAAATCTTTTTTCAGGATTAAAACTGCCTTGATTAAATAATCCAATCCCTTGTATTTCTGACCTTTATTTAATGCTCCGACAAACAAAACAGTTCTTTCATTTTCCAAAACCAGATTTTTAACTGGCTTAAATTCAGTTAAATCAACAAAAGGGGAAATTGAAACTGTCTTATCAAGAAAAGACCTGAGAAAAACTGATTTTTTTGCGTAATAGTCTGACAAAACAATTATTTTCCTGCTCAAAGAAAAAGTTTTCCTTAAAACAAAAAAGAAATAAAAGTTAAGGAAAATTTTTTCTAAAAAATTCTGTTTAATGTAATCATTGAAATAAACAAGGAAAAAAGGAATATTTTTTTTCTCTGCAAGCCTTGCAGCTGAATCAGCCATAAAAGGAGTTGAAAGTGAGCCGACAATTACTTCAGGTTTTTCTTTTTCAATTATCTTTGAAATAGAAGAACCCCAGAAATTGAATGGAGTGTTAGAATACCTGAATAAGGCGGGAAAAGAATATACTTTTATTCCGTCAAAATCTACTGCGTTTTCTGTTGAAGTGAAAACAATTACTTCATGATTGAGTTTTTTCAGCTGCCTGCAAATCCTTAAAATGTAATTTTCTGCCCCTCCAATAAAAGGGAAAAAGTGCGGGGAAACAAACAAAATCCTCAATTAAACCACTTTAATATTATTATTTAACTTAAATATAAAAGGTATCAGATGAATTCAAGGGAAGAAAAACTGTTAATTGAATTATTAAAAGAAAAAGACACAAAAGACGCATACAAAAACATTAACTGGAAAACATTCATTGAATTATGTTATTATCACAGAATAACAGGATTCGTATCAAAAAAAATAAACAAGGATTTGGCACCAAAAAAGTTTCTTGAAGAACTGCAGGAAACAAACAAAAAAATTGCCTTGAAAAACATGATTTTAAACAAGGAAATGATTTCCCTTTTTGCAGAGCTTGAAAGAAAAAAAATTGATGTTATTGCCTTAAAAGGAATGGCATTAAACCAATTGCTTTACCCTGAAAGTTTTTCAAGAGTTTCAAGCGACATAGACTTTCTAATAAAAGAAAAAGATTATCCAAAAATAAAAAAAGTAATGAAAGAAAAAAAGTTTATGTCAGCTTCTGCCAGCTTGTGGGAAAAAATGCCAAGTTTTCTCCGCAATTCTTTGTTTGGGCCATTTTACCAGAACTATCAGCATTTTCCAGCTATGACTAAAAAAGTCAATGGATTTAACTGTATTCTTGAACCGCATAGAAAACTTTTTTTTCCAGTAAACTGCTTTTCAATAGATTTGGATGAAGTGTGGAAAAATTCGAGAAAAATTAAATCAATCCAAATCCCGGGAAACGAAGACTTAACAATTATTGCAGTTTTAAGCACAGTTTACCAGCATGCTTTTTATGGAATGTTTGAAGCATTGGTTGATGTAAAAAACCTTCTTCCGAAAATAAACTACAAAAAACTGAAGGAAAAAACAATAAAGTACAATGCAATTGAGCCAATGATTTACTTTAACGAGCTGCTGAAAGAAGTTTTTGATGAAGAAATGGGGGGAATAAAAGAACTTGAAAAAAATTCAGATAAAAAAAGGCTTTCTTATTTAAGAAAAAATTCACTAGAAAAAACAGTCAAAATAAAAAACCATTTATTTTATAACTTCAGAAAAACAAAAACCAGGTTTTACTGGACAAGGAATTTACAGGAAAAAATAAGGGCAGTGTTTTTTGTTTTTATTATGCCGATTCTGTGGAAAACAAAAACAAATGCTGGCTGAAATCCCCCCTGCAAAAAAACTAAGCTAATTTAATTGCTTTGGGCTTAATATATAAAAAATAACTGATGATTTCATGAAAAAAATGTTTTCTTCAAAGTTTCTGTTTGCAGGAAAAACAGTTCTTGTAAAAACAAACAACAAAAAAATGAACCAAAGAATAACCTGTTGTTTCCCGGAATTCGAATCAAAAAACAAGCCTGATTTAACGCTTGAATATTATTTTTATGAGGAAAACTCTGAAGCCAATGCAAACATACTAAAAAATCCTGTAAAAGTTGAAGAAGCAATCAAAACAGTTATGCACAAAAACAAAAATTTAATTAAATTTGAACTAAAAAAAAGAAAAAAAAAGCTTGTTTCTGGTTTCCTTGACTTAAAGAAAAAACAAGGAAAAATGGAAATCCGGACAAACAAAAGCTTTTTTCTGCGTTTTTTTGTTTTTAACATGGCGAAATGCATTGCAATCTATTTAAATGATTTTAAAGGAAACATCATTCATTCTTCTGCAATGGCAAAAAATGGCAAAGGATTTTTGTTTTCAGGAAAAGACGAAGGCGGAAAAACAACTGTTTTAAGGCTCTGCCCAGAAGGAATTGAATTAGGCGATGACCTGAACTTTTTATTCAAAAAAGGAAAAAAATTTTTCATCCAAAGTTTTCCCCTTGTATTGGATCCAATAAATATAAACAAACACAGTGCAAAACATTTTGAACTAAAAGCCATTTTTATGATTAATAAATCAAAGAAATTAAAGCTCAAAAAAGCGACAAAAATACAGTCAATGATAAAACTGATAGAAAATGACATTCAGGGAACCTGCAAGTTCCAGAACATAAAAACAAAACAAAGGCTTTCATTGTATGAAGAACTGCTTTCTTCAGTCCCAGTATTCTTTCTTCATTTTCCAATTCAACAGAATCTGTGGAAAAAAATTGAGGCAAAACTGAAAAAAGAAATAGCTTTAAAATGAATTTGCTGAATTTAATAAGTAGTCTTAACAGAGGGTTTAAATGATTAAAAAAGAAAACAAAATTGAATGGAAGGAAGTTGACGGGGAAGCAATACTGTTTGATGAAAAGAAAAACGAATTCTTTGTATTAAACGAAACAGGAACTTTTATCTGGAAAAAAATAAACGGAAAAAACACTGAAAAAGAAATCTCTTCAATGCTGGCAAAAAAATACAACAAACCAGAAGAAAAAATTTTAGCTGACACAAAAGAACTGATTAAAAAACTGCATTCAATGAAATTTATAAAAAAGTGACTGAAATCAATTTTTGTTTTTCTGGAATTTTAGTGACTCTTTTACAGCAAGCTTTTGCATTGCCTTGTCCTTGCTGAACTCCTTTAACAACACACTGTTAAGGTCTTCTTTGGAATATTGGCCTAAATTCATCACGCAAAAATCGCACATTCCGGTGTAATTGCCAGTCAAACACCTCAAAGTGTTCATTTTTTTTAGGTTGTGTTTTCTTGCAAGCTTTTCAATAAAAACAGGGCCTTTGGTCCTCAAATAAAAAACAAAAAAGCTTTCCTCATAATTTTTAATAAATTCTGCAGGAGAATCAGAATAAAAATTACCCAAAAAATATGGTGCAGTCAAAGGGTTGTTCAGTTTAGGGCCATTACAGCAGCAAAAAAT
>JBDRFE010000038.1:0-6686 GCA_043819075.1 archaeon | reverse complement strand
CTTCCGCTTGAAACAATTTTTCTGTTAGAAATAGCAACCCATTTTCCTGAGTACTTGCTTAAATCGTTTTTGAAAAGGAAATCAAGGTCTTTGTCTTTTTTCATTCAAACACTAAAATATCATATGTTTTTTTATTTAAATTCCTTTCCCATCGTCATTTGACGTTGTCATTCGATTATCTGGTATAATCCTTTTCTTTTTTCTAATACTTCGCCTTCTTCTTTTAAGAATTCCATTGCGCCTCTTACTAGTTCTGAAGGCAAAGCAGTTTTTTCGTTTAATTCTTTTAATGAAACAGTTTTTGCCTGCTTTAACTGGAACAAAATTTTTGGCCTTATTTCTTCAAGCAAATCCGAGTGAATTACATAAAAGTATCCGTCAAAGCCTTTAGTGCCTTTAATTGAGTTTTCTTTTATTTCTGAATTGAATTGCTCGCAGAATTGTTTTACCTGGTTTTCGTTGACTATTACTTCAAACCCATTTGATTCAATTGTTTTTGCAGCCGAGTTCACGTCAAACTCTTTTTTTTCTTTTTTTCCTGAAACAATCCTGTAAATTGCTTTTTTGTATGATTCGTTTAACTTAAATTTTTCTATTAAACCCTGCTCTAAAAGTTCATTGAATCTTTTCAGCTCTTTTTCATTCAACTGTTTTTCAAATGTGCCTTCAACTTTTTTCGGCAAAGCATTTTTTCCTTTTTCTGCAAGCAGTTCAAAAATTTTTTCATCTGATTCTTTTGTTTTTTCGTCAAACAATGTTTCTTTTTTTATTTCTTCTTTGCTTTCAGTTAAAACAATTACTCCGTCTTTTACTTTGCTTAACTCAAACAAGCTTTTGCTTTCCCCTAATTCTTTTTGCTCTTTTTCGTTTAACTGCAGGAAAAACCTGTTTTTTTCTTTCCTTATTTCAGCCATAATATACTTAATTAAGCTAAACTTTATTAACTCTTTTTCACTTATTCCCCATATGAAATCTCCGGCAAAAAGAACTAAAGCAAGAATCAAGCCATCAAAACAGAGATATATGCTTAAGTTAAGCCCGACTGACGTAAGAAAAGTAGCTCTTAGAGGAAAAAACAGGCAAAGCAAAATTAACACAATCAATGCTTTTAACAGGCTTATAGAAGATAATTTATTTTATTTTTTGAAGAGAGCGCCTGATGGTGGTATTAGTGCTGAGTATTCTGAAAGACTGTCTGAAGAGAATGCAACTGCGGCAGCCAGAAAAGTTCTTTCTGTTTTATTGGGAGTCACACCTTTTTTAGGTCCTTTTGAGAAAGAGAGCACGCTTTCCAGAAGGCTCAGAGGTGGCTTAAAACAACACGAAAGAAAAGGAAATTTTGTTTACATTGACCCTAAACTGGAAACTTCTGTAATGGCCAAAGAACTTAAAGTATTTAAAGAAGTAGCAAGGTCTATGGGTATGGAAAACTTTGAAATAAATCAATGGTTAAGAGGCCTTAAAACACCAAACGAAATATCTGCAAATCTTAAAAAACAGTTAAGGTATTTTAGATGGCTACTTAAAGCCAAAAAAAAGAAAGAAATTGTGGTTAAACAAGAATCATGGCAAAAAGTCAAAGGCGTAGACGGAGGAATAGATGTCAGAGTAAAGTTAACTGAAAAAGGAGTAGTAAGAGAATCAAGGACTATAATTAAAGTTGATGCTTTTGGCGAAAACCCGTTGATGATGGTTGATTCAGTTATTTTAAAACCCGATGGAAAGCTTGAATTTTTCAGTCATAAAGAAGAAATAGAAAAAAAACGCGACAGGTTCTGATTTTTTTTGTTGTGAAAACAGCTTAAGCTTGTATTAGAATACATTATTAATCCTTTTTTCTTTTTATTCTTAGAATGGAACTAGCGCAAAAATACAATTCCCTTGAATCAGAGAAAAAATGGTCTGCTTTCTGGGAAAAAGAAAAGTTTTTTGAGTTTAACCCAAAAACAAGCAAGCCGTTGTATGTAATTGACACTCCTCCGCCAACTATTTCTGGCACAATCCATTTAGGCCATGCTTTCAGTTACTCTCACGCAGAATTTATTGCCCGTTATAAAAGAATGAAAGGCTTTAATGTCTTTTATCCGTTTGGCTTTGACGACAATGGATTGCCGACAGAAAAATTTGTTGAAAAAAAAAGAAATATTAAAGCAACCCAGATGGACAGAAAAGAGTTCATTAAAATCTGTTTAGAGGAAACGCTTAAAGCAGAAGAAGAATACAAAAAAATCTGGAAGTCTTTGGGAATAAGCTGTGACTGGAATTTGTTTTACAGCACTATTTCAGAGAAAGCAAGAAAAATTTCCCAGTTATCTTTCATTGAATTATATGAAATGAAAAGAGAGTACAGGAAAGAAGCCCCGACAATCTGGTGCCCTGAATGCAAAACCGCTATCTCTCAGGTTGAATTAGAAGACAAAGAACTTGACTCTGTTTTCAATGACATTTTATTTGAATCAGAGGACGGAAAAAAAATTGTTGTTTCAACTACCCGCCCGGAATTAATTCCTGCGTGTGTTGCAGTTATTGTCAATCCAGAAGACAAAAAAAATAACTGGCTGATAGGAAAAAAAGTTAAAGTGCCTTTAATGGATTATTCTGTTAAAGTTTTTGCTGACAAAAGAGTTGACCCAAGCAAAGGCTCTGGAATAGTAATGAACTGCACTTTTGGGGACCAGACTGACATGGAATGGTGGAAAGCATTTAACCTTCCATTAAGAATTGTTTTAGACGAAAACGGTTTTTTGAATGAAAAAGCAGGAAAGTTTGCTGGATTGCATTTAAAGAAAGCAAGAACTGCAATCTTAGAGGAATTAAAAGCAAAAGGATTATTGAAAGACCAAACGCCAATAAAGCATGCAGTGAATGTTCATGAAAGATGCGGCACTCCAATAGAGTTTTTGGTTACAAAACAATGGTTTATCAAATACTTGGACTTAAAAGAAGATTTTTTGAAGGCAGGAAAAGAATTAAACTGGTTTCCTGAATTCATGAAACACAGATACGATAACTGGATTAAAGGCCTGCAATGGGACTGGTGCATTTCCCGCCAAAGATTTTATGGAATTCCTTTTCCAGTATGGTACTGCAAAAAATGCAATGAAATAATTTTAGCAGACAAAAAAGATTTGCCTGTTGACCCACTCAAAGACAAGCCAAAAAAACCCTGCAAGTGCGGTTCAACTGAATTTATTCCAGAAAAAGATGTAATGGATACCTGGGCTACAAGTTCTTTAACGCCTTTAATTAATGCTGATTGGAAAGGAAAAGAAAATTTTGACAAAAAAATTTTTCCAATGAATTTAAGGCCTCAAGGCCATGACATTATCACTTTTTGGGCATTCAATTCAATTGTGAAAAGCTTATTGCATACTAAAAAGCTTCCCTGGAAAGACATAATGATTTCAGGCTGGGGATTAGACTCTAAAGGAAAAAAAATGTCTAAATCCAAAGGAAATGTTATTACTCCTGATGAAATTACTTCAAAGTATTCAGCTGATGCTTTAAGGTATTGGGCTTCAACAATTAATTTAGGTAATGATGCTCCTTTTCAGGAAAAAGATGTTCAGACTGGACAAAAATTAATTACAAAACTCTGGAATGCGTCAAAATTTTCTTTAATGAACTTGGAAGGGTTTTCAGGAAAAAAACCAAAGCAACTTGAGTTAATGGATGAATGGATTCTGCATAAATTTAATGAAACAGCAAAAAAAATGAACGAGTTTTTTGACAAATACGAGTACGGCAAAGCAAAAACTGAATTAGAATTATTTTTTTGGGGAGATTTTACTGACAATTACTTGGAAGCAATTAAGGACAGGATTTATAATGAAGAAAAAAGAGGAAAAACAGCTAAGGCTTCAGCGCAGTTTGCTTTAGAAAAAGTTTTGCTTGGAGTCTTAAAAGGTTTTGCGCCGATAATGCCTTTTATTTCAGAAGAAATTTATCAGATGGGTTTTGCAAAAAAAGAAAAAAAGAAAAGCATTCATGTTTCTGCTTTCCCTGAATTTGACAAAAAGCTTGAAAACAAGAAAAGTTTTGTTTCAGGCCAGAAAGCAGTTGAAGTAATTTCTTTGGTTAGAAAATTTAAGGCAGAAAAACAATTGTCAATGAAAGCAGAAATTCATCTTGTGTTAGAAAAAAATTTAATAAAAGAAATCGGCGGCGCAATAGATGACTTAAAGGCTGTCTGTAATGCAGTAACTTTAACTGAAGGAAAATTTGAAATAAAATCAGTCCAATGAAATCAAAACCTGTTTTTGAACAGCAATGATTATTAATTAGTTCTTCCTTTTTTTCTTGGTTTAAATGGAAAAAAAAGATGAAAAGCTTTCAGCAGACCATTTTGATGTCCACTCGCATTATTATCCTAAGAGAAGGACTCTTGGGCAGAAAGCAGCTGACGTAATAACAGAGTTTGGCGGAAGCTGGACTTTTATAATAATTTTCATGTTAGTTGTTGTTTTATGGATTACAGTAAACTTATACCAGTTATATTTTAAGGTATGGGATCCTTATCCGTTCATTTTACTGAATTTGGGTTTGAGTATGCTTGCAGCAATTCAGGCACCGATTATTTTGATGAGCCAGAACAGGCAGACCCAAAGAGACAGGATTAAAGCTGAAAGAGATTACATGGTTAACAGGAAAGCTGAAAGAGAAATTGAGGACGTCCAGAAAGGCTTGGAAGAAATAAAAGAAACTTTGTCCCAGATTAAGTCAAAAATCTGATTTTGCGGGAAAGCTTTTTATACTAGTAATTCATAAATTAAATAGGATATTTTATGAAAAAAATTGTTTTTGTTTTAACTGCACTGGTTTTTGTAATCGTTCTTTCAGGCTGCACTCAAGAAGAGCCGACAGGAAACGCAGTTGATAACCCAGTTGTTTCAGGAACAGCTGAAATCCCGGAACAAAAAGAATGCCTTGAAAGCGAGTCAAGGCCTTGCATGGCTTCAATTGAATGCCAGGGCAAACAATCATGTGAAAACGGTTCATGGGGTTCCTGCATTGATGTTCCAGATGACGGCTGCCCTGCAGGAAACTGTGTTGAAGAATGGGAGTGCAAGGAATGGATTTCCTGCAAAAAAGGAGTCCAGACAAGAACTTGTGTTGACTTGCATAAATGTAAAACAGAAAAAACTATTCCGGATACAATAAAATTGTGTTAATTAAAATCATTTTCATTTAACATCCAGCCTAACATAATAAAATGCTTTAAATAGTTTTTGAATTCAATTATTATTGGACACAAATTTTTTGTCTTTTCTCCGGAGGGTTTAAATGAAAAAAATTGCAGTTTTACTTGTTTTATCAATCAGTTTAATATTTTTTTTAGGTTGCACTCAGCTGACTCCAGACAATAATAATCAAATCAACGACAAAAACAATTCAGAGCCCGGGCTGTCAGTTGAATTATTTGTTATGAGCCAGTGCCCTTATGGAACACAGGCAGAAGATGCGGTTATTCCTGTAATAAAAGCCTTTGGAGACAAAGTTGACTTCAAACTGTATTTTATTGCAGGTGAATCCGGTTCAGGCTTTACTTCTTTACATGGACAACCTGAAGTCAACGAAGACATCAGGCAGGCATGCATTCAGGAAAAATTTTCTCAGGACAAATTCTTTGATTATTTAAGCTGTGTTAACACAAACATAACTGACGTTGAAAACACCTGGAAGTCTTGCGCAGAAAAAGCCGGAATAAATACTTCAGAAATTGAGTCATGTTCTTCAGGAGAAGAAGGAAAAAAGCTTTTCAGTGAAAACATTAAAGTAGGCAATGAACTTGGAGTAGGAAGCTCGCCAACTTATTTCATTAACAATGAAGTTTATTCAGGTGGAAGAAGCGCGCAAGACATTACAAGAACAGTCTGTTCTTTTGTTGAAGCAGAAGCATGCAATTCACTTCCAAAAGAAACTGAAGTGAATTTTTTTGTAGTCAATGATTCTTCTTGCAATGAATGCAATGTAGACAATATTGCAGTGCAATTAAAGTCCTGGTTTCCAAAACTCAAGGTAACTGAAATAGAGTTTTCTTCCGATAAAGGAAAAGAAGTTCTTGACAAATTCCAGGCAGAAACAGTTCCATTCATTTACTTTGATTCAACTCTGACAAAGCATTACAACTGGGATAACTTCAAGCTTTATACAACAGAAAACGACGGCTTGTATGCATTAAATTTCACAGGAAACAAATTTTTTAAGAGGACAGTAAAAGAAAAACACATTGACTTGTTTGTAATGAGCCAGTGCCCTTACGGCACCCTGGCAGAAAATAACTTAAAAGAAGTGGCTGAAGCAGTTCCGGACATGACTTACAGCATTTATTTTATTGCATCAGAAACTGATTCAGGTTTCAGTTCATTGCACGGCCAGGTTGAAGTCAATGAAGACATCAGGCAGTCCTGTGTTATAAAATATTACAGGGAAAAAATACTGGACTACACTTTTTGTGTAAACAAAGACATTGCAAACGTTGAAGGAAACTGGAAGGCTTGCGCAATAGAAAACGACTTAAATGTGTCAAAAATTGAGTCATGCTTTAATTCAGTTGAAGGAAAAAACCTGTTAAAAGAAAACATTGCAGAAACAAATCAGTTAAGGATTGGAAGCTCTCCGACTTTTATTGTCAACGGCCAGATTTTATTTAATGTAAGCTCTGCTGAAGCAATAAAACAGGTTTT
>JBDRFE010000037.1:0-2210 GCA_043819075.1 archaeon | reverse complement strand
GATTTTTATTTTAATTTATTTTAGTCTGGTTTATTCAATTTCTTCTTTTAATTCAAAAAAAGACTTCACTGAATCTGAATTAATTGAAATAGAAAACAGTTCATTCAAAAGAAACCTGATTGAAAACACAGTTGATTCAGTGATTAAAGAAGAAATGGAAAAAGAAATAATGTTTGGTTCAGATGATCCGGAAAAAATCAGGGAAAAAGTTGCAGCAAAATTATTTGAAGCATTTTCAGGAAATGAATTAAAAAGCACTGAATTCAAGGAAATCACATCAGGAAAAAAATGTGCTGAAATAAAAATTAAAGGAGAAAAATTATCTAAAGAGTTTATTGAAAAAAACAGCAAAGTGATTGTTCTTAATTTGAAAGAAACCTTATATTTAGTTAAATTTGTTTATACTGGAGGAATAAACAAAAACCAGTTAATTGGTGCAGAAATAAAAGAAAATTCAACTTCACAGAAATTCTTTATTCCTGTTGATTATTCTATTACAGTAATTTCAGTGAGACTGGTTAAATGAAAGGAATGGTTAATCTTGAAACAATAATTGTTATTCTTATATATTTTTCAGTTATTGGCTTGTTTGTTAATTCGCTTTCGGGCACAAACAATTTACTTAAAGAAAAAACAAATTTTATTTCAGCTAAAGGCAATGCATTAAAATGTTCAATGCTGGCTGATTCAGTTTATTCTAATTCAGGAGGAAATGTCAGCATTGAAGAAAACTGTTTTTATGAAGAGGGAAAAATCAAAAGCATAGTAAAAGAAGAAACAGCAGAAGAAAAAACGTTAACTGAAAAAATAATTAACTCAGAAAAAAAGCTTGAAATAGGGGTGGAAGACCATTACAAATAAAATAATCAAGGGAATGATTGGAACAGATGCAATAATTGGGTTTCTTGCGGTAATGCTGATGATTTTCTTAATGATTAATTCATTAAACCAGGAAATAACAAAAAACACTAAAACAAAAGAATTGATTTATCTTAAATCAAAAGCATTGTTTTTTGCAGACTCATTGATAAAGAATTCTAACGAAAAAGAACCTGAAAAAGGAATTGCGTTTTACAACAAAGACAAAAAAAGAGTTGAAGAAAATGTTATTGATCTTGATTTAATGGAAAAAATTAAAAAAGAAGATTTTCCTGAAGCATTAAAAGAAATAAGACTTGAATTTTCAGATGAAAAAATAATAATAGGCGAAAAAAAAGGAAACTGCTTTGAAGCAAAAAGGTTTGTTTTAATAGAAAAAACAGGGGAAAAAGGGGTTATTTTTGTTTCAGCATGTGATTAAACAAAAAGGGTTTGGTTTTACGCTTGAAGCACTGACAAGCCTGACTATTCTTGTCATTATTATTTCAATTCCAATCACATATAATGAAAATGATTTAAGTAAAATTTACTGCCTGCAAAAAGAAAACGATTTAATCAAAATATGGATTAAAACAAAAGGATTTGAAGAAAAAGAATTAAAGAACGATTTCAGGGAAATGTTTCCATTCCAGCAGGGCGAAATAACTGCAGGGGAAAAGAAAATTGTTGTTGAAGGAAAAACAGGAAAAAACGCATTAAAAAAAACCGGATTTTATTATGAAAACGGAAAAATGAAAGAAGTTTCAGTTAAAGTTTTTATTTAAAACAGATCAGGAAAAATTTCTTTCAGTTTATTTTGTCTGTTTCTTAACGAAAATTTTCCTTTACTGACTTCATTAAATGCATTTTTTCCAAACTTTTTTCTTAAAGAAGAATCTTCAATCAGCAAACCTGTTTTTTCAATTAACTGGGAAACAATTGTGTTTTTGTTTAATTTTTTTGCTTTATGAGAAAAAAAATATGGATTAGAAAAAATCTTTTTATGATATTCTTTGGGGAAATTAATTAAATAACCGGTTTTGTTATTCTGATTTATTTCAGGCAAAGCCATAATATCAGAAGAAATTACCGGAATAGAATTTGAAAAAGCTTCTAATGCAGTAAAACCAAAAGATTCAATTAAAGAAGGCATTAACAAAATGTCATTAGCCGGAAGGACTTTTTCACTGAATTGTTGTCCTGAAACAAAACCAAAATTTATTTCAGGAAACTGTTTTTTTGTTTCTTCAGAGAAATTACCAAAACAATTAAGTTCTACATCATACTTTTTTTTAAGTTCTTTAAAAGCAGAAAAAACAAAATCAGTCCCTTTATAAACCGGATTTGTTGCA
>JBDRFE010000036.1:0-3718 GCA_043819075.1 archaeon | reverse complement strand
GACGAAGTAAGAGAAGCATCAAGAGCATCAGAAATACAAGAATGGGGCCCAGAAAAACTTCCTTCAGGACCAGAAATAGAAAAAGAAACAGAAATAATTTTAGTCGAAGGAAGAGCCGATGTAATTAATTTACTGAGAAACAACGTAAAAAATGTTATTGGAATGAATGGTTCAAAAATACCGCAGTCAATTATTCCATTATGCCAGAGAAAAACAGTTACTTTGTTCACTGACGGAGACAGAGGTGGAGAATTAATTCAAAGACAATTAATGGAAATGACTAAAGTAGATTTTATTGCAAGAGCTCCAGCAGGAAAAGAAGTAGAAGAACTAACAAAAAAAGAAATAACAATGGCATTAAGAAAACAAATTCCTGCAAAAGACACAATTAAAACAAGAACTTTTCCAACAACAAGACCAATGCCATTTAACGACAGAGGCCAAAGAAACACACCAATAAGAAGAGATTTTGGAGAAAGAAGTTTTAATAGGCCTTTTGAAAGAAAACCATTTAATTCAATGAGAAACCAACCTCCCACTCAGCAAAGATTTGAACCAAACTACAGACCAAGAACAGAATTCGAACCAAATCATAGACCAAGAACAGAATTCGAATCAAGTTATAGACCAAGAACAGAATTTGTTGAAAGACGACCATTAAACATTGAAGCTCGTGCAACAGACGAAGAAAAAAAAAGATTTGAACCAATAATAAATACAGTCAAAGGAAAAATGGAAGCAGTGTTGTTAGATAACAAAGGAAAAGAAATAAAAAAAACAAAAATAAGAGAATTAGTGCCAATATTAAAAGAACAAAAAGAAATTGATTCAATAATATTAGACGGAATAATAACCAAAAGATTAATAGACGAAGCCAAAAAACATTCAGTCAAATATATTATTGGAATCAAAAAAGGCAAAATAGAAGAAACACCAGAAATAAAAACTCTTATAATGTAGTTTTTTAATTGTCAGTTAGCTGGCGAAGCAATCAGCACTAAAAGTGGTGCATCGCAGTCGCCAGCCGAAACTGGCGCATGACAGCCGGGCTCGTAGTCTATTGGCATGACGTCACGTTTACAACGTGAAGATAGGCGGTTCGATTCCGCCCGGGCCCAATTCAATTAACCAAAACAATTAAATAACCCTAATTCTTTTATTATTACAATAAAAACAGGAGGTTATTTAATGGACAACAAACAAAGAATAATGATTTTCGGAGCAGTGTTCTTTTTAGTGTTAATTCTAACTATTTCAATCGGAGTCAGCCAGGCAAACGGAGCAGCAATAAAAGCACTTGACTTACAAGAAAAACAACTTACTTTGGCAAAACAATGCGCAACAGAATGCGATTCAAAAATCAGTTCAGGTGAAATAAGCTGTGACTGGATTGAATGCAGTGAAAGATGCCAGATAGGCGACACCTGCTGAATGCAGTTGATTATAAATGAGATGCCTTAGATGCGGTTCTCAGATGATGCTTCAAAGAACTGAACAAAAAGGAGACGAATCAGTTGAAATCTGGCAGTGTCCTTCTTGTTCAAAAGTTTCTTTACAGCCAAGCAACCACAAATGGGTTAAATTTAACGAAGAACCCCAGTTTTAAAAACCATTTCTACCAATTCTTTATTATATAAGCGACCGTGGTTCAGTGGTAGAATTGGAGCTTGCCAACAACTGTTCGCCCAGTTGACATGCGTGCACGGCATAAAGCCGTGCTGAAACGTTTTTCTTTTTGGGCAACTTACACTTTTTCTTTTTTCTAAAAAGAAAAAGGGCAGAAAGCTTCGGGCCCGGGTTCGATTCCCGGCGGTCGCATTAGCCGGTTCCGTCCGGCTATCACGGTAAACGGCCAACCAGTTGCTTTGCAACTGGTTATAAGTTTGTAAAAAGCTTTAATAATTTTTTACTGCAGTAATGTTATTAGTTAGTAACAGCAGGACTGAGCGCAAGCGAAGTCGTGCACGTGTGTAAACTGCACGAGCAGTTTGCGTCCATAGTCTAGTGGTATGACGTGAGCCTTCCAAGCTCAATGTCCGGGTTCGATTCCCGGTGGGCGCATAAAAAAACAGTTAGGTTCACATCTGTTTTTTTTATATTAAAATAAAAAAAAACAATATTTGTTTAGTGGAATTTGTATGAAAATATTAAGATTGAAAAAAAAGAGCCCATTAAAAAGACGCGGGCCTGTGAAAAGATTTTTTGCCGGCTTATCAAAAAAAGGCAGAGTATTAAACAGAAAAGAACGATTTTTCAGAAGAATAAGAGAAAGACTTTCAAAAGATTTAGTTAAATTCATTTCAATGGAAAAAGGGCCGGAAAGAAAGAAATTTAGAGATAAATTAAATGATATAATTAAAGCAGAATTAATAGAACAATTGAATTTATCTGCATCTTTGGGGTTATCAGAAAAGATAATTGATGGCGAAGTTAGAATTAAACCAAAAGATAAAGCTAAAACAATAAGTGAACTACAAGGAAAACTTAAGGAAGTATTAGATGCTAAAAAATTTTTAACACAAGAAATAGGGGCCCTTCCAAGAGAAACACCAAACTATGATTTAGAATATAATAAACTTCAAGAGTTAAATCATCTTCTATTGACTCTGATTTTGCCACCACAATTCACTCTTGAAATTGCATTAAAAAAGCTTAAAGGCAACTAAAAAAAGTATTTTTTGATTTCTTCTATTTCTAATTTCCTTTATGATTAAACACTGATTTAAGTTCTTGCTTTTTCTCTAAAGATTTTGGCTAATACTGCTTGAACCGGCAACACAATAGAATAAATGATTGAATTAATGGCATATAAAACAATATTAAATGCAATAGACCCTGCATAACATAGTGTTGCTCTGTGGGCGCATTTTTTATTTTCTTGTTCTTATTAATTGATAAAATGAAACAAAAAAACAAGGGATTTATTCAGGAAATTGCTTTGGAAAGGATTTACAGGTTAATGGATTTAGCTATTGATAACTGGAAAAAGCATCCGGAAAGAAGCTTGGATTACTTAAAATTAATGAAAAAAATCGGGACAAGAAACAAAACAAGAATTCCAAAAAAAGTAAAAGAATTATACTGCAAAAAATGTTTGTCTTTATTGTTGGATGGAAAAGACAAGGAAACAAGGGTAAAAGAAAAAGTGCTGTTGATTAAGTGCAAAAACTGCGGAACAACAAAAAAAGTTTTTCCTGAAAAAAAGAAAGAAAATTTTGTGTTAGGGATTACCGGAGGCATTGGAGCAGGAAAAACAACTGTGCTGGAAATGCTGGAAAAAAAAGGGTTTGATTCATTGGAAGCAGATAAAATAGCAAAAGAAGAAATGCAGGGAATAAAAAAAGAATTAAAAGAAAAGTTTGATGTAGTGACAAAACAAGGAATTGATTTTAAGAAACTGGCTAGGATTGTTTTTAATGACAGAAAAAAATTAATGGAATTAAATGAATTAGTTCATCCTTTGGTAAAGAAAGAAATTGAAAGAGAAATCAGGGGGAGAAAATTAACTGCAATAGAAATTCCTTTATTATATGAAACAGGGATGCAGGGCTTATGCGATAAAGTATTAGTTGTTTATTGCAAAAAAGATAAAATGATTGAAAGAAAAA
This sequence comes from archaeon, assembly GCA_043819075.1. Classification (GTDB taxonomy): domain Archaea; phylum Iainarchaeota; class Iainarchaeia; order Iainarchaeales; family 1-14-0-10-31-34; genus 1-14-0-10-31-34. The sequence goes on along the minus strand of JBDRFE010000036.1, from coordinate 110 downwards.
AAAAACAGGGAATGGAAAAAAAAGAAATGGAAAAAAGAATGCAAAATCAATTTACTGTAAAAGAAAAAAGGAAAAAAGCAGATTATTTAATTGAAAACAATGGAACCTTA
>JBDRFE010000035.1:0-15374 GCA_043819075.1 archaeon | reverse complement strand
TATTCCTTGTTCCGGCCACGCCTCATTGATTTCAGGCGAGCTCAAAAAAATTGACGGGGTAACCGGAGTAAGGTTCAGGTCGCCTAATTTATTTGATGTGGCTTTTGCCCCGGAAAAAACATCCAAAGAAAAAATTCTTTTGCTTGAAGTCTTTAAAACTTACCCTGCAGAACTGATTTCAGAATCAAATGAAAGTTCAGGCAATACAACTGAAGCAAATGAAGCCAGCGCTTTTTCAGCTGTTTCCCCAAAGGCAGGGTCTTGCGGGGGAAATGCATCTGGCTGCGGCTGCGGCGGAATTTAAAGGAGGAATAAAAAATGGAAAAACAAACTTTGATTTATATTATGCTGGGAGTAATGTTAGTTCTTACTTTCGTGAATGCATTTTCTAACGCAGAACTAAATCAAAAACTTGATGTTATTACTGCACAAATTGCATTATCTAATGCAAACACAAATGGAGTTGGTTCAGATATCAGTGAAACAGCTCCTTCAGTGAATAATCAGCTAACAGTAAACCAGCCTGCACCAGTTGTTAATGCGAGTGCAGATGACGATACAGTTAAAGGTGCTGAAAACGCGCCAGTGACAATCATTGAATTTTCAGATTATCAGTGCCCTTTTTGTGAGCGTTTTTATGCAGAAACCCTGCCGTCAATACAGCAAAAATACATTGATTCAGGAAAAGTAAAACTTGTTTACAGGGATTTCCCTTTGGGTTTCCACGAGAATGCACAAAAAGCAGCTGAAGCAGCAGAATGTGCTGGAGAACAAGGAAAATACTGGGAAATGCACAATAAAATATTTGATAACCAAACAGCAATTGATATTGTGTCATTGAAACAATATGCTGTGCAATTAGGGCTTAACCAAGAAAAGTTTAATCAATGCCTTGATTCAAGTGCAATGGCTTCAGAAGTGCAAAAAGATTTTGCTGACGGCCAAAAATCTGGTGTAACAGCAACCCCGACTTTTTTTGTGAACAACACAAAATTGGTTGGAGCCCAGTCATTCAGTGCATTTGAACAGTTAATTGAAAGCGAGCTTGCAAAGGAAGTGAATAAATGAAATTCATTTTATTTCTTTTTCTTTTTGCAGTGCTTGTTTTTGCAGGCTGTGTTTCTGATTCAACAGGAAATTTTTCTGTTGCTGCTGCACAACAGGTTCCGACTGATTCAATTTCAATTCCTCTTTCAAGCATAAGCGAGAATGCGAAATGGTTTGAATTTGAATCCAATGGAACTACAATAAGGTTTTTTGCGGTAAAGGCAAGCGATGGCAGCATTAAAACAGCTTTTGATGCATGCGATGTCTGTTTTGCTTCAAAAAAAGGGTACAGCCAGAACGGAAATGAAATGGTGTGCAATAACTGCGGGAATAAATATCCGATTGACGGGCTTGGAACAGAAAATAAAAATGGAGGAGGCTGCTGGCCTGGTTTTCTGCCAAACAAAGTTGTCGGTGACAGCATTGTTATAAAAAAATCTGATTTAGATAAAGGAAGATACAGGTTTGAGTGAAAAAGATAATGTATTCAATTAATCATTCCAATAAATTAATGCAGGAATTAATTTTAAGGTGAAGTCATGGCTAAAACAGAATTAATTATTGAAGGAATGCATTGTTCTTCTTGCTCTGCGTTAATTCAGAGAAAACTTTCTGAAGCCAGCGGAATAAAAAAAAGCAATGTTAATTTTGCCGCAGGAAAAGCTTTTGTTGAATTCGATGAAAAAAAAATTGCTTTGGAAAAAATAACTGAAATAATAACAAAGTTAGGCTATAAGGCAATCGTTGGATTTGATTTGGAAAGGGAAAGAAAATTAAGGGAAAAAGAAATTTCTTCCCTAAAAAAAACCCTGGTTTTCAGCACAATGCTCACAATTCCTGTGTTTTTTCTTGGAATGATTTTAATGGATTTTCCTTTCAGGCTCTGGCTTCTTTTTATTTTAAGCACTCCAGTGCAGTTTATTGCAGGCAAAAGGTTTTATCTTGGCGCATGGAGTTCCCTTAGGAATAAAACCGCTTCAATGGATACTTTAATTGCGCTTGGCACAAGCGCTGCATATTTTTATAGTGTGAGTGCATTGTTTGGTTTTGTTTCAGAACAATTTTTTGAAACCGCTGCAATTCTTATAACCCTGGTTTTGCTTGGAAAATACCTGGAAGCCCTGGCAAAAGGCAGGACAAGCGAGGCAATAAAAAAACTGATGAATCTTTCCCCTAAAACTGCTTTAGTTGAAAGGAACGGAAAAGAAGTTTTAATTCCTGCAACAGAAATTGCTGAAAATGATTTGATTTTAGTAAAGCCTGGGGCGCAGATTCCGACTGACGGAATAATTGTTTTTGGAAACACTTCAATTAATGAAAGCATGCTTACAGGAGAAAGCATTGCAGTTGAAAAAAAAGTTAATGACAAAGTTTTTGCCGGCACAATGAATTTCAATGGCTTTATAAAATTCAAGGCAACAAAAATAGGGGAAGAAACGGTTTTAGCCCAGATAATAAAGCTTGTTGAAGAAGCACAGGGCTCTAAAGCAGATATCCAAAGGTTTGCAGATAAAGTTAGTTCAGTTTTTGTTCCAGCAATACTTGTTATTGCATTAATTACTTTTTTGGCTTGGCTGATTGTCTTTAATGAAGGCTTTTCTTTTGCTTTGGTTGCATCAGTTTCAGTTCTTGTTATTGCATGCCCTTGTGCTTTAGGGCTGGCAACCCCTACTGCAATAATGGTTGGCACAGGCAAGGGAGCGGAAAACGGAATTCTGATAAAAAATGCTGAAGCCCTTGAATTAAGCCATAAAATTAATGCAGTGGTTTTTGACAAAACAGGAACTCTGACAATAGGCAAGCCAAAATTAACTGACGTGTTTTCTGTTTCTGAACTAAAAGAAAATGAAATTCTTTCAATTTCAGCTTCACTTGAAAAAAATTCAGAGCACCCTCTGGCAGAAGCTGTTGTTGCAGGCGCTAAAGCAAAAAAACTTTTTTTTTCAAAAGTTGATTTATTTAAAGCAGTTCCGGGAAAAGGGATTCAAGGCAAAATTAAAGGCAAAGAATATTTTTTAGGAAGCATTAATTATGCAAAAGAAATTCATTCTCTTGAAAAAATTAATCTTCAGGTTTCTGAATTAGAAGCCAAAGGAAAAACAGTGATGCTTGTTTTTTCAAAAAACAAGGTTTTAGGCGGAATTGCTGTAGCTGATGTTGTAAGAGAGTCAAGCAAGAACGCAGTTGAAAAACTGAATCAAATGAAAATTCAGGTGTGGATGATTTCAGGCGACAACAATAGAACAGCAAATGCAATTGCAAAAAGCCTTGGCATTGAAAACGTGTTTGCAGAAGTGCTGCCGGGCCAGAAAGCTGATTACATTAAAAAACTCCAGCAAGAGGGAAAAATTGTTGCAATGGTCGGCGACGGAATAAATGATGCGCCTGCTTTAGCCCAGGCTGATTTAGGAATTGCAATGTCTCAGGGCTCTGATATTGCAATTGAAGCAGGCAATATTGTTTTAATGAAAAGCAATCCGCTTGATGTTGTTTCTGCAATAACTCTTGGAAAAAAAACATTAAACAAAATAAAACAGAATTTGTTCTGGGCTTTGGTATATAATGTATTAGGAATACCGATTGCTGCAGGAGTTTTATATTATTCTTTTGGAATCCTTCTTTCTCCTGTAATTGCAGGCGGTGCAATGGCTTTAAGCAGTGTTTCAGTTGTTTCTAATTCTCTTCTCCTAAAAAACGCAAAAATCTGACAACCAAATAGATTAAAGGCTTTTCAGCTATTTTTTTTATTGGACTATGACGATGTTAACACCTTCTGACCGGTTTAACGCGAGCAGGGCGAGCAAGCTCAACTGAAAGTTGTGCACTCTACTGCCGTGAGCAGACGGCATGATGAATTAACTCAACACTGAGTCCAAAAACCGTTTCGCCGGTTTGTGACGAAATATATCGCTCTATCTTCGACAGAGCATTAATATATTTATAAGGCATTGAATGAAATGAAATGCCTTGACATATTCCGGAGTACCCGTACGGAATCGGGCTAACCCAAAACTGAGCCCAAACAACTTTTTCCAAAACCAAATTCAGGCTTAATGTTTTTATTCCTGTCGCTCTTTTTTTTATAAAGAAAAAAAGAATTGTTTGAAGGTTAATGAAATGACTTGTTTTGCTGTTGCAACGGTTTTTGGAATCATAATAATTTTTTTTAGAAAAAAGTTTCCAAAAGAACTGCATATTAACTGGCTTATTGCAATGATTTTTGGCGGAGCAATGGCTTTGGCAGTAGAACATGTTGCTCACGGAGAAATTGTTCCATGGCCGCCTTTCCTGACTGCAATGAATAATCCGGCTGACACAGCAGTAATGCTGAAAGAACTGGTTTTAGTCGGAATTCCAATGACACTTGCACTGGTTTTGGGCTGGATTGCAATGGTTTTTGTTTATGAAAAAGTTTTAGCACCAAAAACTGCGCCAATAAATGCATTCGGAGAATGACTAGAATGTGGCTGATAATAACTTTTATTGCTGCCTTGACAGCAAGCATTGCGTGGATGAAAATAAAAAACAAGAAATTCAAGCTAGGCTTTCTTGCTTTAATGCTCTGGGGAACATTCATAATGATTTTAGTTGACCACTCAATTGCTTTTTTGGAAGAAGGAAGTCCTTTCATTGAATTTTCAACTGACGGCTTGATTTCAAATGCAGGATTGCTTGGAATCGCAATGCTTGTTCCGGTTTTTATTGTATGGCTTGCAGCAGTTTTCACTCCGTTGGGGAAAAAAATCTGTTTTAATTAACTGAAATCAACGGCCTTGGAATAAAAGAACTATTGAAGTAACCTGCAAAAAATGCATCAGCCATTTAGCCAATGTATTTGATGGCGGTCCAAATCAAACAAAATTTAGCTTAAGGAATTTCAGTGAATTTTTTTATTCCAAAGTATTTAGCCATTTTTTTTGTCATTACGGCAAAATATTTTGTTCTCCTTTCAGTTGGATTCCATTTTTTTTTGTATGATTCGTCTCCAATTCCTAAATCATAGTATTTTGTTTTATTTTTTATTGAGTTCTCAATGTCTTTTTTAAGCAAAAAAGTCGGAATGCATTTGTTTTTTTTCTGCCTGTTCCACCAGCAGCCTAAATAAAATATTGTGTCTTTTTCTTTTAACGCAATATGCACTCCTAAAAGCTCTTTTCCAGAGTAAGCGCTTAAAGTGTAAGCTTTTTTTTCCCACAAAAAAAGCCTTCTGTTGAAATCCTGTTTTTCTTCTTTCCATAACTCCAAAAACCATTTCTTGCTTTTGTTCAAGGCCTTTTTTTCGTTGGCAATAATTTTTGTTTCAGAATTCTTTTTTTCAATTCTCTTTAAGTCTTTCGTGAAGTCATGGCTGATTTTCAGTTTGTCAAAGCTGTCAGGCAGTTCAATTGTGTTTGAGACTGAATCAATTTCATCTGATTCGGTTCCGACAGAACAGTCAGGATGGATTTCTTCCAATAAAAATGGAACAGGCAGTTTTTTTAGCTGTTTTTTTTCCAGCCAGCCATAAGGCATAAAATAAATGTCCTGCCATGTCCAGTAAAAGCTGTTCTTGTCATTCTCTAAAAAGATTTTAACGAATTTCATGCGGCTGCCTTTTTGTTTTTTTTAGTGTTCGCCTTGCCTGTGCCAGTCCCAGTAAACAATTAGTTCGTGGCTTCTCCAGTTGCCTTGCATTTTTTCCAGAAACTCTTTTTCTTTTTTTGTTGCAATCAGATGGGCTTCTTTGTCAACATTAAAGTGCATTTTTTCTGAGAGGAATTTTTCCACTGCTTCATGCACACATAATGCTTTAAAGGATTTATTTAAATCCTTTTTGCTGAAATTTTTGTCAATAAAAATTTTTCTGTGCCTTCTGCTCCATTCAGCCACATGATCTTCTTTTTTTAATTCAATTACATCGCTTATTTTGCTTCCAAAAAACTCAAAAGAAATTTTTTTCCCTGAAAACTTTAAGTTTTTTACTTTGACCTTCAAAAGCTTTTTTATTAACTCTTTTTTTGTCTGCTTCTTTTCCTTCAACTGACTTTTTTTTCTTATCTGCATTCAAAGCACTAACAAACAGGATACTTTTTTATATCCTTTAAAATTGAAGCAGCCTTTAACAGCAAAGCAATTGCCACTAATAAAACCAAAAACATTCCGTGCCTTGTTGAAAAGAAAACACTTTGAGGAATATATAATGCATGAAGTATTCCTAAAAACAATGCAATGTATCCTATTCTGTGCAGGCATTTCCATTTCCTTAAGCCAAGTTTTTGCATTGATTTTGGATTAGAAGTTAAAGTCATTGCAATAAAAATCAAAAAAGAAATTAATGCAACAGTAAAAGGAAAACCAAACGGATCACTAAAATTAAATAATGCACTAAAACTCCATTTGTATTGAAAGTTCATTGCAAGCAAAAAATGCAATATGATTAAGAAAGCGCCCCATAAACCCAAGGCTTTCCTGTACTTCAAATATTTTGCGAGTTCAGGCTTGAATGCTTTAACTGGCCCAAGCAGAAAAGAAACACTCAATAAAACTGCTCCGGCAAAAGCAAGCATTCTTGTTGCAAGCTTTATTGAATTAATTCCTTGCGAGGCATCGCTCATTGAATAAACAACGAATACGAGTGCAATAACAATTAATGCAAAAACATGGACTTTAAAATCATTTAATTTCATTTGTTTCATTCATTAAAGCAACAGCATTCAAATATAAAAATCTTTTTATTTGGCTGAATAAACCTGTTTTCCGTTTGAACCGTTTTTCAAGTATTCATCCCAGCTCTTGATTTCCAGTTCATCAATATTTTTTTCTGCCAGTGATTTGACAAACAGTTTTGTTAATTCAAGGTTTGTAATCAACGGCACATTAAAGTCTGTTGCAGTCCTTCTCAAAGAATAATCCGGGTCCCATTCCTTTGAATGATATTTGTCTGGAACATTAATAATAAAATCAATTTTTTTTCCTGTCAGGTAAGTTAAAACATTTGGCTCTTTTTTTTCCTGCACCTTAAACAGTTTCCTGCTTTTAATTCCGTGAAATTTCAAAAACCTGTGAGTGTTTTTTGTTGCAAAAAGACTGAAGCCTTTTTTCACGAGTTTTTGGATTGGCTTAAGCAAAACGTATTTGTTTTCTTCTCCGCCGATTGAAACAAGAATGTTTTTTTTTGGAAGTGAATTGTTTGCTGCAAGCATTGCTTTCAGAAAAGCATCATAAAGGTCTTTTCCTAGGCATGCAACTTCTCCGGTTGAAGCCATTTCCACTCCGGAAATAGGGTCTGCGCCGCTTAATCTTGAAAAAGAAAACTGTGGTGCCTTGACTCCAACATAATTTAGTTTCCCAAAATAGTCAACTGTTTTTTCAATTGGCTTGCCTAAAATTGCCTTAACAGAATAATCAATGAAATTTTTTCCGATTACTTTAGAGCAGAAAGGAAAGCTTCTTGACGCGCGGAGATTGCATTCAATTACTTTTATTTCATTGTCTTTTGCAATAAACTGGATGTTAAACGGCCCGGTAATCTCAAGTTTTGCTGCAATCTGTTTTGTAATCGATTTAATCCTGTTAATTGTTTCAATGTAAATTTTTTGTGCAGGAAGTACAATTGTTGCGTCGCCTGAATGAATGCCGGCGTTTTCAACGTGTTCTGTAATAGCATAAATTATCAGTTTCCCATTTTTTGCCACTCCGTCAATTTCAATTTCCCTTGCATTAATGATGAACTTGCTTATTACTGTCGGATGCTCTTTTGAAATCCTGTTTTTTTCCAGATAACCCTTTAATTCTTTTTCGTTGAATACAACAGCCATTCCTGAACCGCTTAAAACATAGCTTGGCCTTACAAGAACAGGAAAGCCAACTGTTTTTGCAAACTCGCTTGCTTTATTCAAGGAAGTTAATTCCCTCCATTCAGGCTGGTTGACTCCAAGGGAATCAATTAAAGCAGAAAACTTGTTCCTGTTTTCAGCTAAATCAATGCTTTTCACTTTAGTGCCTAAAATTTTCACTTTATTTTCATCCAGCTTTAATGCCAGATTATTTGGTGTCTGGCCGCCCATTGAAATTATTATTCCAAGGCTTTTTTCTTTCCCGTAAATTTCCAGCACTGTTTCCAGAGACAATTCTTCAAAGAAAAGCTTGTCTGATTCATCGTAGTCAGTTGAAACTGTTTCTGGATTGCAGTTAATCATTATTGTTTTGAAGCCGTTTTTCCTTAAAGCCTTTAATGTATTGACACAGCACCAGTCAAATTCAACGCTTGAGCCAATCCTGTAAGGCCCTCCGCCCAAAACAATAATATTTTTTTCTAATGCCTTAACGTCATCTTTTTCGCCGTTAAATGTAAGATATAAATAATTTGTTTTTGCAGGGTATTCTGCCGCAAGAGTGTCAATCTGTTTTATTACAGGGTGGATTTTGTTCTTTTTTCTCTGTTCCCTTATTTTTTCTTCAGTTGTTTTAAGCAGAAAAGCAATCTGCCTGTCGCTGAAGCCGTTTTGTTTTGCTTCAAGCAATAATTCTTTTGTTAAGCCATTTTTTTGTTTTGCCAGCTTTTTTTCTGTTTCAATAATGTTTTTTATTTTGAATAAAAACCATTTGTCTATTTTTGTAAGTTCATGTATTTCTTCAACTGAAAAATTTTTTTCAAGCGCTGAAGCAACCGCGTGAATTCTTTCAGGCGAAGGTTCAGCTAATTCTGTTTTAATCTCTTTTTCTGTCCTGAAAAAACCTGAATCCAGTCCGTTGAATCCTGTGTCAGCCATTCTCACTGCCTTTTGCAGTGCTTCCTCGAATTTCCTTCCGATTGCCATTACTTCGCCGACTGATTTCATCTGTGAATTGATTTTTGTTTCAGCGTTCCTGAATTTCTTTAAGTCCCATCTCGGCATTTTCACCACGCAGTAATCCAGTGCTGGCTCAAAGCATGCAATGGTTTTTTTTGTAATTGAATTCTCTAATTCAGTCAGGGAATAGCCTAATGCTAATTTTGCTGCAATGAATGCAAGTGGATAGCCGGTTGCTTTTGATGCAAGCGCGCTGCTTCTTGAAAGCCTTGCGTTAACTTCAATTACATAAACTTCTTCTTTTTTTGGGTTCAATGCAAACTGGATATTGCATTCCCCTATAATCCCTAAATGTTTTATGGTTTTGATTGAAATTTCTCTCAACAAATGGTATTCTTTGTTTGTTAAAGTCTGGCTTGGGGCAACAACAATTGATTCCCCTGTATGAATTCCTAATGGATCCAAGTTTTCCATGTTGCAGACTGTAATGCAGTTATTGAATTTGTCTCTTACAACTTCGTATTCTATTTCCTTGAATCCTTTAAGGCTTTTTTCAATTAAAACCTGTTCTGAAAAAGAAAAAGCACTGCCTAATTTTTTCCTGAGTTCTTCTGCATTCAAGGCTATTCCGCTTCCTTTTCCTCCTAAAGCAAAACCTGCTCTAAGCATTACAGGAAAACCGATTTTTTTTGCTGCTTTTATTCCGTCTGAAATATTTGTAACTGCAGTTGATTCAGGTGTCTTGACTTTGATTTCATTTAATTTTTTAGTGAATTTTTTTCTGTCCTCTGTTTCTTCAATTGTTTTAATTGATGTTCCTAAAACTTTTACTTTGAATTTTTTTAGCACGCCTTTTTTTTCTAATTCTAATCCGCAGTTTAATGCAGTCTGCCCTCCAAAAGACAGCAGGATTGCATCAGGCTTTTCTTTTTTAATTACTTTTTCAACAAAAAAAGGAGTCAAAGGCAGAAAGTAAACTTTGTCTGCAAAATTTTCCGAGGTCTGGATTGTAGCAATATTCGGGTTAATTAAAACAACTTTAATTCCCTCTTCTTTTAATGCTTTTATTGCCTGCGAACCCGAAAAATCAAATTCCCCTGCTTCACCGATTTTCAGTGCACCGCTTCCCAACAACAAAACTTTTTTCAAAGTTTTATCAAAAAAACCTTTTTTGGAAAAAGCTTTACCAAAAACTACTTTTTTCATAATAATTCCCTGAATTCATCAAACAAAAACTCTGTGTCAGTCGGGCCAGGACAGGCTTCTGGATGGAACTGGACAGAAAAAAACGGCTTGGTTTTATGTTTTATTCCTTCAACTGTTTTGTCGTTTGCGTTCTCAAACCATTTAATAAAATTGTTTTTCATTTTATTTTCTAATGCAAATCCATGATTTTGAGAGGTAATAAAACAGTTTTTTGTTTCTAAATTAATGCATGGCTGGTTCTGGCTTCTGTGCCCGAACTTTAACTTAAAAGTATTTATTCCTGCTGCACGGCCAAGTAACTGGTTTCCTAAACAGATTCCAAAAACAGGCCTTTCTTCTTTTAATAATTCTTTGATGTTTTCAATTGGTTGGTTCAGCAAAGCAGGGTCTCCGGGGCCGTTGCTTAAAACAAATCCGTCAACGTCAAGTTCCTTCAAGCTAGAATTCCACGGAACTCTCAAAACTTTGATTTTTCTTTTTGTTAAGCTCCTTATTATTCCTTGTTTTGCGCCGAAATCAACTAAGGCAATTTTTTTGTTTCCTTTTCCAATCCAATGCTTTTTTTCACAGGAAACTTTTTCAACCAAGTTAATCTTGTTTGGGTCAAAGAATTCAGTGTCTTTTCCAATGACTATTTTTCCAAGCATTGTTCCATTGCTTCTGAGCTTTTGCGTTAAAGCCCTTGTATCAATTCCAGTCAATGCAGGAACCTTAAACTCTTTTAACCATTCAGCCAAACTTTTTTCTGCGCTCCAGTGGGAAAACTCAAAAGAATAATCCCCCGCAATCAATCCCTTTACCTGAATTCTTTTTGACTCAAATTCTTTTTTGTTTGGAACACCGTAATTTCCAATTAAAGGGTAAGTTAGGACTAAAATTTGCCCGCAATAGCTTGGGTCAGTCAGGCTTTCAGTGTAGCCTGTCATTCCAGTTGAAAAAACCACTTCGCCTGAAACAGATTCAGGAAAGCCAAAACTTTTACCGGAAAAAACAGTTCCATCCTCTAAAATCAGTTCAACTCTCTGGCTTTTTACTTGGTTCATTAAAAAAAAAAATTTATGTGCAAAAACCTTTAAATTACTAATTGTTTTTTGCAGCAGCATAAAAAATCTCTCCAGAAATTTTTGAGTGTGCTTCCCTGAACGGAATTCCTTTTCTTGCCAGTTCAATCGCTTTTTTTGTGGAATACATTTCTTTTGTTATTCCTTTAAGGCATTCATGCTCATTAACTTCAACTTTTTTCAGAATAAGCTTCATGATTTTCAGGCTCTCTTTTGCTGTTTCAATGGCTTTAATCAATGGCTCTTTAGTTAACTGCAAATCCCTGTTATAGCCAGATGGAAGATTGCTTATTAAAGTTTTTAGCTGAAACTCGCAGGATAAGCAGTAATGGTATTTTGCTCTTAACAGTTCAAGCGCATCTGGATTTTTCTTGTGAGGCATCATGGAACTTCCAGTGCAAATTTCTGCAGCTAACCTAAAGTAACCGAATTCTTCCATACTGAACAAAATTAAATCTGAAGCCATTTTGTTTAAATCAAACATTGTCTGGTTTAATGCATGAATTAAAGAAGATTCAAGTTTTCCCCTGCTGTTCTGAACATAAATTGGGTTTTTCTGTATTTTTTTGAATCCCAGCAATTCTGTTGTCAGTTTTCTGTCAATTTTATTTGGCACTCCATAACCAGCTCCTGTGCCTAAAGGATTCTGGTTTAACTGTTCCATGACAAATTCAGTTAGTTTTTTGTTGTCTTTCATTGATTCAATAAAAGACTCGCTCCACAGCCCAACAGAAGATGGCATGGCTTTCCTCATGTGAGTATAACCAGGCATTTTAGTTTCTCCGTATTTTCCTTTAAACAAAACTAATTCTTTTATTAGTTCTTCAATTAATTCAATTATTTCTTCAGTTTCTTTCCTGCAATACAACCTTAACGCAGTCAAGACTTGGTCGTTTCTTGACCTTGCAAAATGAATTTTTTTTCCAGTGCTCCCTAATTTTTTAACAAGATGGTTTTCTATTGCTGTATGGCAGTCTTCATCATCCAGTTTAATTAAAAATTTTCCTTTTGAATCAAGCTTTATTATTTCATTTAATGCTTCAATTATTTTGCTGCATTCTTTTTTGTTCAGTACCTTTATTTTTTTTAACATTTTCGCATGAGCAATTGATGCAATACAGTCATATTTCACCAGTTTTTTGTCAAGCAGGAAATCGTTTCCCACAGTAAATTCTTCTATTTTTTTGTTCAGTTTACTTTTATTTTGCCATAACTTCATTTTTTCATCCCCTGCAGCTTAAAACGCAATCCAATTACTTCAATGAAACCTTTTGCGTTTGCTTGATTGAATCCCCCGTCTTTTTCCATGCTAGATACTGCCTGATTGTATAAAGAGTTTTCTGATTCTCTTCCGGTAACAATTACGTTTCCTTTGTATAACGTAATGTAAACTTTTCCTGAAACGTTTTCCTGGCTTTTGTTCACTGCGGCCATCAAAAAATCCATTTCAGGGGCAAACCAAAAACCATTGTAGATTATTTTGGAAATCATCGGAGAAATCAATTCTTTCAAATGCATTACTTCCTTATCCAATGTAATGCTTTCCAAATCCTGGTGTGCTTTCAAGAGAATTGTTGCTGCAGGAGTTTCATACACTCCCCTGGATTTTATTCCAACAAAACGGTTTTCCACAATATCAGCTCTCCCAACACCGTTTTCTGAACCCAATTTGTTCAAGTATTCAAATAATTTAAGCGAGCCTTTCACTTCCTCACTTTTACTCAAATTAGTTACTTTTACTGGAATTCCCGTATTAAATTCTATAAAGATTTTCGTTTCCTTATGCGGCGCGTTTTTTGGTGATACAGTGAACTTGAACATTTCTGGTTCAGGTTCTATTGATGCATCCTCCAACACCCCTGATTCATAGCTTACATGCATCAAGTTTTCATCAATGCTATAAGGTTTTTCTAATGTTGCATTAACCGGAATCCCATTCTTTTCCGCGTAATTAATCAAATCACTTCTTCCCTTAAACTGTTCAAGCCATTCCTTTTCTTTCCACGGGCTGATTATTTCTGCTTCTGGCAGGAACATCATCCAAGCCAGTTCAAACCTAATCTGATCATTTCCCTTTCCAGTGCAGCCATGAGCTAGAATATTTGTTTTTTCTTTTTTTGCTATTTCAACCTGCTTTTTTGCAATAAGAGGCCTGGCAAGAGCTGTTCCCAGCAAATATTTTCCCTCATACACTGCATTTGCCTTCAGCGCACTAAAAATAAATTTTTCAACAAACTCTTTCCTTAAATCTTTCAAGTAAAATTTTGTTGCACCGCAGTCCAACGCCTTTTCCTTGACAGAATTAAAATCCTCTTTTTGGCCCACATCAGCAGTAAATGCAATTACTTCATATCCTTTATTTACAAGCCATTTCAATATTACTGAAGTGTCAAGCCCCCCGCTGTAAGCCAAAACAACTTTTTGTTTTTCCATTACAAACACTTGTTTCAGGGGATTATTATTTTTAGTGACCAAAGCAAGACAAAAAATGACTAATTTGTTCTAAACAGAACAAAAGTTCTGAAATAGACATTTTTGTTCCAAAACAAACATTTAAAAATAAATCAAAGAATAATTATTCTGTGCCTTCAACAACAGAATTAACAGAAAAATATTTGGGTCAGCGGCCAAGCATCAGGGACTGCCTAAAAAACGGAGTGATTAACTACTCCAAGCTTGCAAGAAAAATCTCAAGGGAGTTGGACGTTGAAAAGAAATCAAGTGTTGAGGCAGTTCTGGTTGCATGCAGAAGATATGCAATGAAACTGAAGAAAGAGAAATCTCTTGAGGACAAAATACTTAAAATTCTTAAGAATTCAGAGCTTGAAATAAAAAACAAAATTGTTGTGTTTATAATAGACAAAAAAATTTATGGAGAAAATCTTATTGCGATTGAAAAGAAAATAAGAAGCAATTCAGACACTTTTTATGCGATTGAAGGAGTGAATGTTTTTACTGTAATCGTGTCGGAAAAATACTTAGATGAGTTAAACAAGCTATTCAAGAGAAACATAATTAATGTTTCAAAAAACCTTGCAATGATTATTTTTAAGAGCTCTGAATCATTGGAAAGTACCCCTGGAGTCACTGCATATCTTTATTCGCTTTTTGGCGAGCGTGGAATCAACATAACTGAAACAATGAGCTGCTGGACTGACACTATTTTTGTTGTTTCAGAAAAAGACATTCCTATGGTAATGAACTTTCTTAAGTTTTAGCGCAATTACTTTATCGCGTGCTTTATTATTCCCAGATTACATGCCTTGAATTTCTTGCAGAATTTTTCGCATTCTAATGCAATGCTTTTTTCTTTGTAAGATAACCCGCATTCACTGCACTTAAAATAAAACATAAATCTATTTGACTGCGTTAAAATAAAAAGAGTATTGCATTAAATTTATTCAGATGAAACCTGATTTGAGAGTAAAAAACAAGGTGTTTGATTTCAGGAATCCAACTGTACTGCCTTCAGGCTTTTTTGGAAGCAAATTCGAGGAAATGCAGGAAATATTTGATTCTGGTGCAGGGGCAGTCACTTTGAAAAGCATTGGGCCAAGAAAAAAAGAGCCTCATCCCCCTCCGACAATAATGAAATTAGATTACGGTTACATTAATGCAGTCGGGCTTCCCAGTCCGGGCTACAAGAATATGGAGGAATTCTGGGAAAAAATGTCTAAAAGAAATTTTCCTTTGATTGCAAGCATTTACGGAACAACAATAAATGAATTCGTTGAAGTAGCAGAGTTTGTTGCAGGAAAAAAACCTGAATGCATTGAATTAAACATCAGCTGCCCTAATGTAGAAAAATTCGGAATGCCTTTTGGATGCGACCCAAAAATTGCTGCAAAAATAACTGAAAAAGTCAAGTCTGTTACAGGAAAAATTCCTGTAACCCCAAAACTTACGCCACAGGCAAACGAAATAGGAAAAATTGCAAAAGCATGCCAAGAAGCAGGCGCAGATGCAATCACTGCAATTAATTCTGTCGGCCCTGCAATGAAAATTGATTTAAAGACAAGAAAACCTGTTTTGTCATTCAAAAAAGGCGGTTACACCGGAGCAGCAATCAAGCCAATTGCAGTAAGATGCGTTTATGACATTTACAAGGAAGTTGAAATCCCGATTTTAGGCCTTGGAGGCATTTCAAACGGTGAGGATGCAGTTGAATTGATGATGGCAGGGGCTTCAGCTGTAGGGCTTGGAACAGTAATTTATTCAAGAGGCAAAACCTGTTTCAAAGAAATCGTGCAAGAAATCGAGGCATGGATGATTCAAAACAATGTTTCAA
>JBDRFE010000034.1:0-2276 GCA_043819075.1 archaeon | reverse complement strand
CTTTTAAACCTTGGCGCAACAGTGCATTAAATCCCCTTTTTTTCAAAAAACCCGTTTTTTTGTATGCATTTAAAAAGAGGAAAATATTAAAAAAACATGCAAACACAGGATATTAAGTTTTCACTTGGAAGTAGTTAAATGACGTCAAGAATTTTTGGAAGTGTTCTCCTTGTTTTAGGAGTTACAGCTTTTTTTTCTTCTATGGGAATGATTGAATGGGATCTTTTGAATGACGTTGCTTTTGTCCAGCAGAGCTTCCTTGTCCTTTTGTTTTCCTTTGCAGTTTTCCACCTGTTCAAGTGACTGGTTACCTGTTTTTATTTTTATTCAGTGTCTTTTATTTCATGAAATACAGTTTTATTTTTTTTCCGGGAATGATTTTTCACGAGTTCAGCCATTTAGTCGCATGCCTTTTGTTTGGCGTAAAAGTAATGAAAGTAAAATTTTTGGGCTTGAACGAAGCTTATGTTGTCCACGAACAGCCTAATGCCTTGAAGTCAATAATGATTACTGTTGCTCCATTCATTTTAGGCAATCTTGTTGCACTGTCTTTTTTTTCTTATGCTTTTACTTTGCTTTTCTTCTCCAATGCACTTGGATTTGTTTTTTTGTGGCTCGGGTTAAGCGTTGTCTATTATTGTTTTCCTTCAGACCAGGATGCAAAAAATACTTTTAATTCTTTTAAGGATTTTTATTCAAAAAACTTGGTGAAAAGAAACCTGTTTGTCAAGCTTATATTAATTGTTTCAATTCCTTTTGTCTTTATTCCGTTGTTTGTTTTGCTTGGCTTAATGATGCTGTTCAACCAGTCATACAAGCTCAGGCTTTTGTGGATTTTGTTTGTTTTTGTAATTGCATTCAACGAGCCGTATGCATTTGAATTAGTGAATCTTGTTGGCTATTTTATCGAAAACACAGCAACATTTTTATTTAATTAAAGACAAATTATAACTGCATATGATTAAGGAAAAGATTTCAAAGGAAAAAAACGAGTTAATCAGCAAAAAGGACAGGCTGAAAAAAGACTTTTCTGAGGCAAAACAGGATAAAAGAATTTTTGCGCTGCTGTTTATAGAGTTTGTCATTTCAATTGCAATTGCCTTAAGCATTTACTTTTACCTTGACCCTGAAACAAATGTTGTCCCTTTTCCTTTAGGCTTTTTTGTTTTTGCAGGGCTGATGGTTTTGCTGTACTTTGTTTTCCATAAAACAAAGGAGTTCAGGGAAGAAAGGAAATTAAAAGCTCATGCTTCTTATAATTCTTGAATTTCTTCGTCTTCTTCCTCGAATGTTTCAACAACAGTTAATTTCTTTCCTTTCCTTGCAACAAACAATTCTATTCCGCAGGAAGTGCATTCAACAGAGTCTCCTTCTTCGTGCAGTTCCACGTCAAGTTCAAAGTTGTTAAGGCATCTTGGGCATTTAACCTTCATTTTTTTTCCTCCTTGGAAAAAATACAGATACTCTAAGGGGTAATTTTTTTAAATATTTGGTTAAACTGCCATTGGATAAAAAAAGATAAAAAAAGGGGAAATCCCCTTTTTTCATTAAATACTCTTCAGTATTGTTTATTTGGATGAAAGTTTCTTGCCTTTAACGTAAACCCAGATTTTCTTGGTCATTTCGCTCGGGGTTATTTTCCCTGAACCAAATACTTTCTCCATTGAATCAGTGCATCCACTGAAACAGATTGTGTACCCGCCAAACGGTTTTTTTACTGCCATTTTATTTCCTCCTAAAAAGATTAAAGTTATTAAATTATTTAGAATAATGTAGTTTCTTTATTTAAATCCATACACTGTTTCAGAGGCAAATTAGAAAAGATTGTTAGAAAAGGAAAAACATTTTTTCCTTAGTTTTTTTATTTTGGAATAAACTTAAAGCTTGTTTAGCGTTCCGGCTTCAAGCCAAGCTTTGTTTTTATCCGGTTTTTTCCTGTTCTTGAAATTTCTTGGGCCAGTTTTTGGGTGTCTGGAAATGCTCCAGTATTAATGTCTAATTCTTTTGCAAGCAGTTCAACTTCTGGCCTTCCTTTTTCAATTGCAATTTTCAATACAAGATTAAAATGTGCAAGGTCTCTCCTAATCCTTTCCCTTAATGCAATTATGCTTCGACCTGCTTTTGCATGATTTGCTTTTTTCCGCCTGTTTACTTTGGAGCCGTGTGACCATCTTCTTCCTGTTCTGCTCATATAATCAGTTATTGTGTAAAAGTATTTTTTTATTTTTTGGTTAAATCCAGCTGACTTCAACCTGGTCTGTTCTCTGCTTTGGAAG
>JBDRFE010000033.1:0-11068 GCA_043819075.1 archaeon | reverse complement strand
AAATGAAAAAAATATTATTGTTAGCAGTAATTTTAATTGCTTTTTCTGTTGTAGCATCTGCTTTTGTGAACGGAGGCTGGAAAACTGAAACAGTTTCAGGCATGGGAGACACAAACAAACCAGTTAACTTTCTCGGCGGAGACACCGGCTGCAGGACAGCGTCATTCATGATAACTGATCTCGGCGATGATGACACCGGCAGATACGCATATTTTGATATTCCAGACGGACACCGCTCTGCTTACTTCGGAGCAGGTTCAACTGTACAAAAAATAACAACAATTGATGAACCTGGAAATGGTGGCAGACACGCATACTTCGGTGGAGGAACAGGAGAAAGAGGAATTGACAGCGACAGAACAACAATCAAATTCTTTAGCGGCAGCGAAGACCAACCAGCACCAATAGCAAACCTGCAAATAATTCTTTAATTCTTTAAAGCAAGCCGGGCAAAAACCGGTTTGCATTAACTATTTTTATAAAAAAAAGTTAATTATTTAAATACAAGAAAACACTGTTTAGTCATGGAACCAGAATACTTAAGTGAACTAAAAAAACAAATAGAAAAAGGCTTGAACGCAAAAAGATTCGGAACCTTTGTTTTAGTCATTTTAATGATGGTTTTTTTGCTGAATTTTGGCTTGGATAATCCAATAGGCAATGCAATAGAGCCCCAGAACATGAAAACCTGTAGTGAAATCAAAGGCAGTTGCTCTGAAACACCTTGCGGGCAAGGCTTTGAATTAAAAGAAAATTACTGCGAAAACTCTTTGAACTGCTGTGTTAAAGCCAAACAATAAACTTAAAACCGATTTTATTCAAAAAAATTAACTACAAGGCGTATTTTATGGACGAAAAGATGAAAGAATTAGCATTCAAGTATGCTGTAAGAAATGCATTTGAACACAACGGCAAAGCAGACTTAAAAGCAGTAATAGCAAAACTTATTGCAATAGACAAGGAATTAGCCAAAAACTTGGGCAAAAACATCAGGGAAATAACTGAAACAATAGAAAAAGTCAATTCAATGCAGGCAAAAGAACTGCAGGAAACATTTAATTCATTCACTTCATTTGACGAACTGCCAGAAAGAAAACAAAAAGAAGAAATGCAGTTAGACTGGGCTAAAAAAGAAAAAGTAGTAACCCGTTATGCTCCAAACCCGAACGGGCCAATTCATTTAGGCAATGCAAGAGCTTTATTGAACTCTTTTGAGTACGCAAAAAAATACAACGGAAAATTCATTTTAAGGTTTGATGACACTGACCCAAAAGTAAAAAAACCAATAAAAAACGCTGAAATGGTTTTCAAAACCGACTTGAACTGGTTAGGCGTTAAAGTAGATGAAACCTTTTTTGCTTCGGATAGAATGGAAATATACTACAATTACATGAAAAAAATTATTTTAATGGGCAAAGCATATGTTTGTTTTTGTGAAAAAGAAAAATGGAAAGAATTAATTGACCAAAACAAACCATGCCCGTGCAGGGAAAAAGACTCAAAAGAACAGTTAAAAGAATTTGAAAAAATGTTAAGCAATGAATTAAAGGAAGGCACAGCAGTCTTAAGGATTAAAACAGATTTAGAGGCAAAAGACCCTTCTCTAAGGGACTGGTGGGCTGCAAAAATAGTTGACAACCCAGAGCACCCTAGAACTGGAAGCAAATACCATGTCTGGCCTTCATATAATTTTGCTTCAGCAATAGACGACCACGAACTAGGAATAAGCTTAATTATTCGAGGCCAAGAGCATGCACAAAACACTGAAAAACAAAAATTTTTGTACGGATATTTGGGTTGGAGTTATCCTCATGTATTCAACACAGGGAGAATTAAATTAAAGGAAATGGTGTTAAGCACTTCAAAAATAAAAGAAGGAATAGAAAAAGGGGAGTTTACAGGATGGGATGACCCCAGATTAGGCACAATACAGGCTTTAAGGAAAAGAGGCTTTTCTTCTCAGACAATAAAAGAAATAATAAGGGAAATCGGAGTAAAAAGCTCTGATGTAACAGTTGATTTCATGAGAATGATTGACTTGAATAAAAGTTTTATTGACAAAAAATCTGACAGATATTATTTTATTCAAGAGCCTGTAAGGCTGACAGTAAATTTTATGCCGGAAATTGAAATAGAAAAGCCTGTTCACCCGGATTTTCCAGACCAGACAAGAACTTATGTTTTAAACGAGGGCTCTCAAGAGTTTTTGATTTCAAAAAAAGATGCAGGAAAACTGGAAGAAGGAAGCATTGTAAGATTAAAGCATGCAATAAATTTCAGGGTATTAACTAAAGATGAAACCCAGGTTTTCGGGGAATTTACCGGCACACAAAAATTAGAGAACAAGCCTTTAATTCAGTGGATTTTAAATGAAACTACAGCAGAAATTTTAATGGATGACAACACAAAAAAACTTGGCTCTATAGAAGAAGAAATTCTGGAAGAAAAAGAAGGAAATTCAGTGCAGTTAGAAAACTTTGGTTACGCAAGAATTGATTCAATTGAAAAAAATAAAGTCTTTCTGAGGTTTACACACAAGTGAATTTTGCTCTTAAAATACCTTTTTAAAGCTTTTTTCACAGGTTTTATTAAGTCTTATTTTGCCGATGACAATGAACAGCCGGAAAGGCTGCAAGGAGGTTGATTTTTAATGGCAGAATACATCAAGTTCAGCGTAGGCAAAGAACTAAAAGAAAAACAATTAGAGCTGATTGAAAAAGCAAAAAAAACAGGAAAAATACGAATCGGCGTAAACGAAACAACCAAAGCAATTGAAAGAGGAAAAGCAAAACTTGTTTTTATTGCAGAAGACGTTTCACCGCAAGAAATAGTAATGCACCTGCCTTTGCTTTGTGAAGAAAAAAAGATTCCCTTCACTTATGTTTCAACAAAAAAAGAGTTAGGGGAAAAAACAGGCATTGGAATTGGAACAGCTTCAATTGCATTAACAGAAGAAGGAAGCGCAAAAAAAGAATTAGAAGAAATAATAAAAAAAATAAATGAACTTAAAAAGGTGTGATTAAATGGCTGACAGAGGAACACCAGCAGAAGTAGTTGAAGTAATCCAGAGAACAGGAGTTCACGGAGAAATAATTCAGGTACTCTGCAAAATATTAGACGGCCCAGAACAAGGCAGGGTAAAAAGAAGAAACGTAAAAGGAAACCTGAAAAAAGGCGACATAATAATATTGCTTTCAACTGAAAGAGAAGCAAAAGAAATAAAGGCATAAAATTGGAGGGAAAAAAATGGACTGCAGTTTTTGCGGAAAAAGCATTAGAAAAGGAACAGGAGTAATGTATGTAAAAAAAGACGGCACTACCTTCAATTTTTGTTCAAGCAAATGCGAAAAAAATTTGCTGAAGCTTAAAAGGAATCCAAGAAACATTAAATGGACAAAAGAATTCCATAAGCAAAAAAAGAAAGGTGATTGAAAATGGAGAGAACCCTGATTTTAATCAAACACGACGGAGTGCAAAGAGGATTAGTAGGAGAAATACTAAAGAGATTCGAACAAAAAGGGCTGAAAATTGCAGGAATAAAAATGGTTCAGCCAACAGAAAGCACAGTGAAAAAACATTATGTGGTTACACCAGAATGGGCAAAAAAAGTAGGAGAAAATACAAGAAAAGCCGCAGAAAAAAAAGGAATCAAAGTAACTGAAACAGACACACAAATAGCTGAAAGAATCCAGAACTGGAATGCAGAATACTTGCAGGAAGGACCGATAATTGCAATAGTGTTTGAAGGATACCATGCAATTGAAATCGGAAGAAAATTAATCGGCAACACTGAAGCAAGAAAAGCAGAAATAGGGACAGTTAGGGGGGATTTTTCAGTTGACTCATATGAAATAGCAGAACAAAAAAACAGGTCAGTAAGAAACTTAATTCATGGTTCAGAAGACAAAACAACAGCAGAAAACGAAATCAGTTTATGGTTCACAGAAAAAGACCTGCATGACTACAAGAAAAAAGAATGGGAAATAATGCATAAGTGAATTAAATGAAAGTCAGAATAAAAAAACTTAATCCGGAAATAAAAATTGAGCCAGCACACAAAGGAGACGCAGGCATTGATTTGTATGCAGCAGAAACAACTGAAATACAGCCAAAAGAAATAAAATTAGTTAAAACAGGAATAAAGATTGCAATTCCAGAAGGATTTGAAGGCCAGATAAGGCCAAAATCTGGTTTGGCTTTAAACAACGGAATAACTGTTTTGAACACTCCAGGCACAATTGATTCAGGTTACAGGGGAGAAATAGGGGTAATAGTCATTAACCACGGAAAACAAAAGTTTGTGGCAGAAAAAGGAAAAAAAATTGCACAGCTTGTATTCAATAAAATTGAATTCCCTGAAATAGAAGTAGTTGAAGAATTAGATGAAACAACCAGAGGAGAAGGCGGTTTTGGTTCAACCGGGTTGTGAGAAAAAATGATTCGAAAGCCAATAATCACTGTCTTGGGCCATGTTGACTCGGGAAAAACAAGTTTTTTGGACAGGATTAGAGGCACAAAAATTGTTTCACAAGAAGCAGGGGCAATAACACAGCATATTGGCGCAACAGAAGTTCCGATTGAAACAATAAGAGACCTTGCAGGAGAACTGACAAAAAAATATGGATTTGAATTAAAGATTCCAGGCTTATTATTCATTGACACTCCAGGGCACCAGGCTTTCTCTAATTTAAGGAAAAGAGGAGGCAGCATAGCAGACTTAGCTGTATTAACAGTTGATGCAATAAAAGGATGTGAAGCACAAACCTTGGAAGCAATTGACATCCTCAAAGCATTTAAAGTCCCGTTTATTATTGCAATGACAAAAATTGACAGAATACACGGATGGGAATCAAAAAATTTAAGTTTCACAGAAAACAAGGAAAACCAGAGCAAAAAATTACTTGAAGAATTAGACAACAAAATTTACTGCATTTTAGGGGAAACCTACAAAAAAGGCTTTCAGGCAGAAAGATTTGACAGAATACAAGATTTTACAAAAGAAATTCCAATTATTCCAATCTGCAATAAAACAGGAGAAGGCTTTCCAGAAGTATTAATGTTTTTGGCTGGATTAAGCCAGAGATTCCTTGAAAAAAAACTTACAATAGAAGTAACAGGAAAAGGAAAAGGCACAATACTTGAAGTAAAAAAAGAAAAAGGGTTAGGAAGCACAATAGACGTAATATTATATGACGGGAAAATAAAAACAGGGGACAAAATAACTTTAGGAGGCAAAGAAGGAATCATTGAAACAAAAATAAGAGCCATATTGCTTCCAAAACCATTAGATGAAATTCGTTCGCCGCAAGAAAGATTTGATTCAGTTAAAGAAGTTCATGCTGCATCAGGATTAAAGATTTCAGCGCCAGGCCTTGAATTAGCTTTAGCAGGCTCTCCGATAAGGGTTGAAGCCGGAGAAAAAGAAAAAGAAGAAATAAGAAAAGAAATTCATTCAATTAAAATTGATTCAGAAGAACTTGGGCTAATAATCAAAACAGACGCATTAGGCTCTTTAGAAGCAATGGTGAAATTACTGCAGGAAAAACAAATAAAAATAAGGAAAGCAGACGTGGGAGAAATAACCAGAAGAGATGTAATTGAAGTAACCGGAGTAAAAGAAAAAGATAAAACAAAAGGAGTTATTCTTGCATTCAACACAAAAATCAATCCAGACGCAAAAGAAGAAGCAGACAAAAATTCAATAAAAATATTCAGCGAAAAAATAATTTATGCTTTAATTGAAAACTACGAAAAATGGGTTATAGAAGAAAAAGAAAAAGAGAAAAAAGAATTAATTGCCGGAACAACTCTTCCAGCAAGAATAAAATTAATGCCTGAAAACGTTTTCAGGAACTCAAAGCCGGTGATAATCGGTGCAAAAATACTTGAAGGAAAACTCAAAACAGGAACAAAATTAATGAAAAACGGAAAAATAATCGGAAAAGTGCAGTGCATTCAGCTGAACGGCGAAACAATAAAAGAAGCAGAAAAAAACACTGAAGTTGCAATATCAATAAGCGATGCAACATTAGGAAGAGGCATAGAAAAAAATGATGAATTAATTTCTTTTGTCCCGGAAAAAGATATTCAGAAACTTGAAAGCTCTGATGCCTTAAACCAAGAAGAAAAAGAACTGCTGAAAAAAATAAAAGAAATCCAAAAAGGGGGAATTGAATGAACATAGTAATAAGCGACCCAAAAACAGGGAAAGCGTTCGGAAAAAAAATTGAAGTAACCGCATTGCTTTTGAATAAAAAAATAGGCGAACAAGTAAAACTTGATTCACTTGGATTAGAAGGATATGAAGCAGTAATTGCAGGCGGAAGCGACAAGCAAGGGTTTCCGATGAGAAAAGACATTCCTGGAATAGCAAGAAAAAAAATTTTTATCAAAGGCGGGGTAGGCTTTAACCCGGAAAGAAAAGGGCAGAGAAGAAAAGTAAGCGTAAGAGGAAATCTTGTAAGCGAAGAAACAGAGCAGATAAACCTTAAAATAACAAAATACGGTGGCAAAAAACTTGAAGAATTATTTGGAATAGAAACAGAAAAAAAAGAAGTAAAAGAAGAAAGCGTTAAAGAAAAAATGGTTAAAGAATCATTAGAACAAGTAGGCAATATAGAGGCAGCAGGAGATGCAAAAACAGTTAAAGGAAAAATAAGGAAATAAAGCTTTTAAGAAAAGGTGCAACTTAAACCAAAAAGGTTTAAGTGCAGAACAAAATCAAAAAGATTTTGTTTCTGTATCAAAACGCACGATCTTCGGTCGAGCTGCTTTTCCTGAAATGCAGTGCGAGTTTATCTCGCACGTTTTGGCAACTTGCCTTTTGGAAAAGGCAGAAAAAAAGATGAGAGAATGAAAGAAGAAAAAAAACCAAAAAAAGAAGCAGAAAAACTGAAAAAAGAAATAGTGCAGGCAGAAGTCAACATAGGCTTGATAGGCCACGTAGACCACGGCAAAACCTCAATAACACACGCATTAAGCGGCAAATGGACTGACACTCACTCAGAAGAACTCAAAAGAGGGATTTCAATCAGGTTAGGCTATGCTGACACAGTATTCTATAAATGCCCTGAATGCAAGGGAGCAGAAGCTTATTCAACAAAAGAAACCTGCCCTAACTGCGGGAAAAAAACAAAAAAATTAAGGAAAATAAGTTTTGTTGACGCCCCAGGGCACGAAACCTTGATGACTACAATGCTTTCTGGTGCGGCATTAATGCATGGCGCAATACTGGTTATTGCGGCAAACGAATTATGCCCACAGCCAAGAACCAAAGAACATTTGATGGCAGTAAAAATAAGCGGGGTAAAAAACATTGTGGTAGCACAAAACAAGATTGATTTGGTTGATAAAAAAACAGCACAAGAAAACCATGAACAAATAAAAAAGTTTTTGAAAGAATTCGGCTACGAGAATATAGAAATAATTCCGACTGCAGCACACTTTGGCACGAACATGGATTTATTGATTGAAGCAATAGAAAAAAACATTCCTTCCCCGAAAACAGATGAAAAAAAGCCTGCAAAAATGTTTGTTGCAAGAAGCTTTGACATAAACAGGCCGGGCACAAAACCAAAAGATTTGGTTGGAGGCACTTTAGGCGGAACAATAATTCAGGGAAAAATAAAGAAAGGCGATGAACTTGAATTAAGCCCTGGAATAAACAACAAAAAAAATTTAATCAAAGTAATTGAGTTAAGCACTTCAGAAGGAAAAATAAAAGAAGCAGTGCCAGGCGGATTAATTTCAATCAGGACATTAATTGACCCGAATTTAACCAAAAACGACCAGATGAAAGGAAACATTATTGCAAAGCCAGGGGAACTGCCAGAAGCAGTGACAAGCATTAAAATGCACTTGAATTACTTTAAAAGAGAAATAGGGGCAGTCAGTGAATTAAAGCAAGGGGAAACAGTTGTATTAAGCGCTGGAACAGCAACAACAATCGGAAACATTGTTTCAATGAAAAAAGATGCAGTTGAAGTTGTATTAAAAGTCCCGATTACAGTTGAAAAAGAACAAAAAATTGCAGTAAGCAGGAAAGAAGGAACCAGATGGAGATTAATTGCTTATGGGTCAAGCGAATAAAGTTGTGCTTGACACCAATATGCTTATGGCAGCAGGGGAACTAAAAATAGATGTTTTTGAAGAAATAAAAAAATATGGCAGAACAGAATTTTTTGTGCCGGAAGAAGTATTAGAGGAATTAAAAAAATTAAAGGAAAAAAACAGGACAAAAAAAATTAATGCAGGAATAGCAGAAAAATTAATTGAAAAACACTGCAGTTTAATAAAAGGAAATACAGGGAATGCAGACAAAAAAATGCAGGAACTCGCAGAAAAAGGGTTTATTATAGCCACAAACGACAAACAATTAAGGACAAAAATAAGGAAAAAAGGGTTTAAGACAGCATTCGTAAGGCAAAAAAAGATTGTTGTTGTTGAATAAATAAGGAGGAAAAAAAATGTATGCAATAATTTCAATGAAAGACACTGTAAGGGTTCCGCCAAAAGAATTCGGCGGAGAGCTAAAAAACTCAATCCTAAAAATACTGAAAGCAGAATACGAAGGCATTGTAGACGAAAGCATTGGAGTTGTTGTAGCAGTATTAGAGGTTGAAAAAGTAGGCGAAGGAAAAGTTATTCCAGGGGACGGATCAGCATACTATGAATCAGAATACAAGGCAATGGTATACAAACCAGAAATAAAAGAAATAGTTGAAGGCACAATAACAGAAATAACAGAATTCGGCGCCTTTGTAAGAACAGGGCCAATAGAAGGATTAATTCATGTAAGCCAAATAATGAATGACTACATTAATTATGATGCAAAAGGCTCAAGATTTGTGGGAAAAGAATCAAACAAAAAGCTTGGATTAGAAGACGAAGTAATAGCAAGAATTGCCACATGCAGTTTAAAAGGAAACATTCCGAACTCAAAATTAGGGTTAACAATGAGGCAGGCAGGATTAGGAAAAGAAGAATGGCTTGCAGTAGACTTAAAGAAAAAAGCCAAGGAAAAAAAGCCAAAAGAAGAAGAAAAGAAAAAAAAAGAAAAAAAATGAGAGAGGTTGGTTAAATGAGCAAAGGCAAAGCCTGCAGGGAATGCAGGAAAGTAATAGAAGAAGGAGACAAATGCCCTAACTGCGGCAGCACCAGCTTTACAACTTTCTGGAGAGGATATGTTGTAATAACTAATCCAGAAAAATCAGAGATAGCAAAAAAAATGGGCATAACAACAACAGGAAAACATGCATTAAGATTAAGCAGATAAAAAAAACTGGAACAAAAAAAATTACAGAGGAGATTGAAATGAAAATAGAGATAACAAGCAAAAAAAGCAATCCACTGCTTTCAAGAGAAGAAATAGAGTTTAAGGTAACAGATTCAAACACTGTGCCAAAAACAGATGAATTAAGGGAAAAAATTGCTGCATTAACTGAAGCAGACAGCAGTTCAACAGTAATAACAGAAATAAACCAAAAGTTTGGGACAAAAGAAATAACAGGAAAAGCAAGAACATACAAGGAAAAAGCAAAAATGAAGGAAATTGAATTAGATTATATTCTTGGAAGGAATTTCTTGGAAGACAAACAAAAAATAAAAAAAGCCAAAGAAGAAAAAAAGGCATTAAAAGAAAAAAAGAAGCTTGAAAGCAAAAAAAAGAAAAAATAAGGCTGCCTTTTAAGAAAAGGCAAGTAACGCTTTCGTGCGTTAGTGACGACGCACGGCATAAAGCCGTGCTGCAAAAAAAAATTTAATAGCAGGGTGAAAATAAATGGCAAAAAAACCAAAGAAAAAAATAAAGAAATCAAAGAAATCAGAAAACTATGAAACAAAAGGAAGCGAAATAAAAAGAAAAAACAAGTTCTGCCCTAAATGCGGTTCAGGGGTCTTCATGGCAGAACACAAAGACAGGTATTCCTGCGGAAAATGCGCTTACACTGAATGGAAAGAAAAAGGGGAAAAAAAATAATAGAAAAAATTCTTCAGGTCACAGCGCTTGACCTGATACTTGTTTTCATTCCATTGTTGTATTATTACAGGAAAAACAAGTCAGTAAAAAAATCTTTCAGCGAGCTGGGAATAAAAAGAATTGAAAAAAAACAGCTTGCAAAAAAGTCCGCTGAAATACTTGGAGGATTAATTGCAATAGTTTTCATTATTTCACTGGCAAGCAGTTTTTTTAACGTAAATGATTTAGGAAAAGTAACTGAAACAGTCAAAGCAATAACTTTCACCAGCCCGCTGTTATTGCTTTATTACATGACTGTAAGGGTTACAGCAGAAGAAATTTTTTTCAGGGGCTTTCTTGTAAGCAAAACAGGAATCTGGGTTTCGTCAATTGCATTCGGTTTAGCACACTTCATGTACGGCTCAGTAATAGAAGTTTTCGGGGCATTTATTGCAGGGCTTTTTCTTGCATACTTTTTCCAGAAAAACAATAATCTTGTGCCGAATATTATAGGCCACATGGCATACAATGCAGTGAGCTTACTCATGGTAATGTGATGAATGCAAAAATACTGACAGCGGTTTTTGTGCTCAAAAAAAAGGGAGTAATAATTTATCCCACAGAAACAAGTTATGGAATAGGGTGCAAAATAACTGATTTGGATTCAGTTAAAAGAATCAGAAAAATAAAAAAAGACAGAAAAAAGCCTTTTATAATACTGGTTTCATCAAAAGAAATGGCAGAAGAATACGCTGAAATCAATGAAGAAGCAGGAAAACTGCTTGAATCATTTAAAGGCAATTTAACTTTAATTGTTCCAAAAAAAGAAAAAGTCCCGGATGAAGTAAGCAAAAAAACAATTGCTTTACGCATTAGTTCAAATGAAATTGCAAACGGAATTGTTGAGGCAGCCAAAGAACCCTTAATTTCAACCAGCGCAAACCTTGCAGGAAAAAAACCGATTTATTCTTTTGAAGAAGCAGTTAAAGTGTTAGGGAAAAAAGTCGACTTTATTGTGGACGCAGGAAAATTAAAGGAAAACACGCCAAGCACAATCTATGATGTCATGGAAAAAAAGATTGTGCGAAAAGGGAAAATCACTGAAAAAGAAAT
>JBDRFE010000032.1:0-32248 GCA_043819075.1 archaeon | reverse complement strand
CTTTCTTTTTTATTACTTTTTCAGGGGGAAACTAAATGTTTTTGGAAGACTTGAAGAAAACAGACTTGGATGTATTTAATGCAATTGAAGACGAAACAAAAAGGCAGATGAACGGCTTAGAAATGATTGCATCAGAAAACTATGTTTCCAAGGCAGTCTTAGAAGCAATGGGCTCTGTTTTCACAAACAAGTACTCTGAAGGCTACCCTCACAAAAGATATTATGGCGGAAACGAATTTGTTGACGTAATAGAAGAGCTTGCAATTAACAGGGCAAAAAAATTGTTTAACGCAGAACACGTTAATGTCCAGCCTTACTCAGGAAGTCCTGCAAACCAGGCAGTGTTTTTTGCTTTGCTTAATTTAGGCGACAAGTTTATGGGAATGAGCTTGGCAATGGGCGGGCACTTAACTCACGGCCACAAAATAAGTTTTTCAGGAAAACAATATTCTGCCATAGGCTATGGTGTTTCAAAAGAAACAGAATTAATTGACTATGACGAAATAAGAAAAACTGCTTTGCAGGAAAAGCCTAAAATGATTATTTCTGGCGCATCAGCTTATCCAAGAAAAATTGATTTCAAAAAATTAAAAGAAATAGCAGACGAAGTTAACGCAATTTCTTTTGCAGACATCGCACACATTGCCGGCTTATGCTGTACAGGCTTCCACGAAAACCCTGTTCCGTTTTTTGATGTAGTTACTACCACAACCCATAAGACTTTAAGAGGCCCGAGAGGGGCAATGATTTTATGCAAAGAAGAACATGCAGAAAAAATTGATAAAGCGGTTTTTCCCGGATTGCAGGGAGGCCCTCACAATCACATTAATGCAGGCAAAGCAGTTGCATTCAAGGAAGCCTTAAAGCCTGAATTCAAAAAATATTCTGAACAAATAATAAAAAACGCCAAAGTTTTGGCTGACAGCCTGCAGGATTATGGTTTCAGGATTGTTTCAGGCGGAACAGACAATCACTTGGTTTTAGTTGACTTAACAACCAAAAACATTTCAGGAAAAGAAGCTGAAACCATTTTAGATGAAGCAGGAATTTATACTAACAAAAACATGATTCCTTTTGACACCAAAAGCCCGTTCAATCCATCCGGAATCCGTTTAGGAACACCGGCTTTAACTTCCCGCGGTTTCAAAGAAGATGAAATGAAAACCATTGGAGAATGGATTAACAAAGTCATTGAAAACAGAAATGATGAATCAGTGAGAAAAAAAGTTTTCTCTGAAATAAAAGAATTATGCAGAAATTTCTTGATTTACTAAAGTATTTAAATCAAAGAAACCATAATTTTTTATGGCAGAAAAAGAAACCTTTGGAATACACATATTATTTCCTGCTTTTAATTCTACTTATTTCAGAATTCGTTTTGTTATGGGAAAAGGATTCAAATCAAAAACATTTGTTTCTGACAGAAGAACCAGAAAAGCAGTCAGAAAAGAATTAACTTCTTTTAATAGATCAATAAAAAAATTTGGGGTAAATCCTGTTGATTCAAGGGAATTAGGTACGATTATTTTAAGCATTAACAATGGTACTGCAAAATGGGAAAATTATTCCCCTTTTGCTGATGTTGAGAGTCTTGCAGGAAAAGGAATTGCAAACTTACTTGAATTAATTGTAATTAAAGAATTAAAGAGAAGATTTCCAGATTTACGCTATTTTATGCATGAAAGTGCTCGCGACAAAAGAAGAAAACAGCTGAAAAAAAGAAAAGTCATTCCAGAAAACAGTGGTTTTTTCGGAAGCTTGAGTTATTCCTATACCGATGCAGTAAAAAAACTTGAAATGAAAATAAAACAGGACACGAGAAAAGCAAAGGAAAAGCGGACAAGAATAATAAGACTGTCTGCAAATCAAAAAAAGCCTAAATTAAGGAGAACACAGTGGCTGATGAGAAAAGCAGCTTAAACTGTTAAAGAATCCTGAAACTGAAAAATTGATGAATTAACCATGTTTAAGCCAAAACAGGGGTATTAACCAGAGTTATTACATATATATTTTATGACTTCAGGAAAAGAAAATAATCCTAAAATTGTTCAAAGCAATATAATTCTTTTAAGAAAAAAATCTGCTTTATGGGCTGAATTATTGCTGTCAGTCAGCCTGACAGGCCATACAAGCGGTCCGACAAGCCCGCATTACA
The DNA here is from genome assembly GCA_043819075.1 of archaeon. GTDB lineage: Archaea > Iainarchaeota > Iainarchaeia > Iainarchaeales > 1-14-0-10-31-34 > 1-14-0-10-31-34. Next base: position 30,093 of record JBDRFE010000032.1, on the reverse strand, counting down.
TTAAAGGATACCTTAATGTATTTGAAAAATGGGGAATAATAAAAGGAAGAAACCTTAACATGGCATTACTGGGCCAGATACTGAGAACATACAATAAAACAGGCTTGCTTCCGGATTTTTAAGCTAAAAATTCAGGCTGCCAGACAAATCCTTTAAATGCTTTTATTTAGTAAAATATGTATGACAGCCATTTTAATTGAAGGAAAAAATCTTTCAGAAAAAATCAAGGCAAAAGTAAAACAAGAAATAAAAGAAAAAAACTTAAAGCCAAAATTATCGCTTATTCTTGTCGGAGACGACCCTGCTTCACAGGTTTACGTGAAAAAAAAACATGAAGCCTGCAATGAAACAGGAATTATTTCAGACCAGCATTTTTTTGCAGAAAAAACTCCTGAAAAAGAAATAACTGATTTAATTGAATTATTAAACAAAGATAACAGTGTTTCAGGAATTTTAGTCCAGCTGCCCCTTCCGCCGCAAATTAATGTAAAAAAAATTGTTAACCTGATTTCGCCGGAAAAAGATGTTGACGGCTTTCATCCCCTGAATATAGGGAAAAGCGAATTAGACCAGAATTCTTTCAAGCCCTGCACGCCTTTAGGCGTGATGAAAATATTTGAAGAATTTAAAATTGAATTAGAAGGAAAAAACTGTGTTATTGTCGGCGCAAGCAATATTGTTGGCAAGCCGTTAGGAATAATGCTGTTAAACAAAAACTCTACTGTGACTTACTGTAATAAATTCACTAAAGACTTGAAAGAACACACAAAAAAAGCAGACATACTTATTTCAGCTGTAGGAAAACCCATGCTTATTTCAAAAGACATGATAAAAAAGAATGCAGTAGTAATTGATGTAGGCACTACAAGGCTTGAAAACGGAAAATTAGCCGGAGACGTTGACTTTGAGGAAGCAAAAAAAATTGCATCTTATATTACCCCTGTTCCAGGCGGAGTCGGGCCGTTAACAGTTGCCTGCCTGATGGAAAACACATTAAAAGCAGAAAAACAATCTTTTAAGAAAAGATTGAGCAAAACGTCCGAGGTAAACTCGGACTGCAAAGGAGACTTGAAATGAAAAAAATTGCTGTTTTAGGCTCAACAAACGGAACAGATTTTCCGTCTGTATTTGATTCAATGAAAAAATTTAATGCAGAAATTTGTGTTGTGATTTCAGACAAAAAAGATTCAGGCATTCTGCTGAAAGCAGGAGAAAGAAAAATTGATGCAGTATTCATTGAACCAAAAGATTTTGCTTCAAGAGAAGAATTTGACTCAAAAATTTTAAGCGAACTAAAAAAAAGGAAAATTGATTTGGTTGTATTAATCGGCTATATGAAATTAATTTCAAAAGAATTTCTTGACGCCTACAAAAATAAAATAATGAACATTCACCCATCCCTTCTTCCGTCTTTTCCGGGCATGAATTTGTCAGTCCACAAAGAAGTATTAGATTACGGCTGCAAAATCTCTGGCGCAACAGTTTTTTTTGTTGACGAAGGAAAAGACTCTGGCCCGATAATACTGCAAAAAGCAGTTCCTGTTTCAGAAACCGATTCAGCTGAATCATTAAAAGAAAAAATCCAGAAAGCAGAACAAGAGATTTATCCAAAAGCAATAAAGCTTTTCTGTGAAAACAAATTAAAAGTAGAGGGAAGAAAAGTAAAAATATTGGAGTAATATTATGAACACAATAAAGACAGCATTGATTTCTGTTTCAGACAAAACAGGCTTAACAGAATTTGCTTCAGGCCTGCAAAAGCTTGGAATAAAAATTATTTCAACCGGCGGAACATTCAAGGCATTAAAGAAAGCCGGAATAAAAGTTCAGGAAGTCTCGGATTTCACCGGCTTTCCTGAAATAATGGACGGCAGGGTAAAAACCTTGCATCCAAAAATCCATGCAGGAATTCTTGCCTTAAGAAACAATAAAACTCATTTAGAACAGGCAAAAAAAAATAAAATTGAATTCATTGATCTAATTGCAGTAAACTTGTACCCTTTCAGGGAAACAATCCAAAAAAATTCTTCTTTAAAAGAATGCATTGAAAACATTGACATTGGCGGGCCGGCAATGATAAGAAGCGCGGCAAAAAACCATGAATTTGTCGGAGTAATAACAGAGCCAAAACAATATAATTCAGTTCTGGAAGAACTCAAAAAAAACAAAAACAAGTTAAGCGAAAAAACAAAACAATTTCTTGCAGCAAAAGCATTTGAATTAACTGCATCCTATGACTGTCTTGTATCAGATTACTTTAATGAAAAATTTGTTTCAGGCTTTCCTGAAAAAATTTCTTTTTCTTTTGAAAAAATTTCTTCTCTGCGTTACGGAGAAAACCCGCATCAAAAAGCCGCAGCATACAAAGAAATGCTTAATTCAAACGGAACCCTTGCAGACACTGAATTACTGAACGGAAAAGAAATGTCTTTCAACAATTATTTTGACTCAGACTCGGCTTTAAGCCTTGCAAAAGAATTCTCCGAACCTTGTGCGGTAATAGTAAAGCATTCTAACCCCTGCGGTGTTGCAGTTTCAGCCAGGCAGGAAGACGCATTTGACAAGGCACTTGAATGTGACAGGGAATCAGCTTTTGGAGGAGTAATTGCATTCAACAAAAAAGTTAATTTGCAGACAGCAAAAAAAATCACTTCTTTTTTCAATGAAATTGTCATTGCACCAGACTTTGATTCAAATGCATTAACTGAATTAAAAACAAAAAAGAATCTGAGAGTCATTAAAGTAAACCATTTTTTTGCTGAACCAAAAGGATTTGACTTTAAAAGAATCAAAGGCTGCCTGCTGTTACAGGAATTTGATGAAAAAAAGGTTTCAGCAAAAGAATTAAAAGTTGTTTCAAAAAGAAAGCCTTCAGAAAAAGAGTTAAAAGAATTATTGTTTGCTTGGACTGTCGCAAAACACGTTAAAAGCAATGCAATAGTGATTTCACAGCAGAATGCAACAATTGGCCTTGGAATAGGCCAGACAAGCAGGGTAAAGTCAGTCAAACAGGCTTTAGAGCAGGCAAAAGAAAAAATGGTTAACGCAGTGCTTGCATCAGACGGGTTTTTTCCTTTCCCTGATTCAATTGAAGCTCTTTCAGAAAAAATTACTGCAGTAATCCAGCCCGGTGGAAGCATTAACGACAAAGAAGTAATTGCTGCAGCAGACAAAAAAAATATTTCATTGGTTTTCACTGGAACAAGGCATTTCAGGCACTAATTCAAAAAATTTCGTCAATTGTCTTATAATCAGCTTTAAGAACTTTTATCTTTTCAATAAATAAGATTAAATACATCATTATAATAGATTATAATGGTGGTGTTGTGGATATGTTTGAAGCAAAAATAAGAAAAGTTGGCACGTCTTTCGGGCTTCTTATTCCGGCTGAAAGCGTTTCAAAAAACAAATTAAAGGAAGGCTCTAAAATAAGGGTTGCAATCCTCAGGGAAAATACAAAGATGGCTGAAGAATTGTTTGGCTCGGTGAAAGCAAGACCTTTCATAAGAAGAGAAAAAGACAGAGTGATTTAATGCTTTTGGACACTTTTGCTTGGGTTGAATTTTTTAGGGGAACAAAAAAAGGCGTGAAAGTAAAAAAGTTTCTTATTGAATCTCAGTGCTTTACCTGTGCTATTTCCCTGGCAGAACTGAATTACTGGATAATGAAAGAAAAACTTGATGAAAACAAGATAATCACCGCAGTTAAAAGCATGTCTGCAGTAATCTCTCTTGACAATTCTGTTTTGGAATTTGCAGGAAAGCTTAATTACCTGAGAAAACAGCAGGATAAAAATTTCGGCATGGTTGATGCAATTATTCTGGCTGTATCAAAGTCTTATGGCCTGCCTGTTGTTACAGGAGACAGGCATTTTGAAAAAGAAAAAGGAACAATAATGCTTTAGCCGCTTTAAGCTATTGCTTATTCTGATGAGAATATTTTTTGTTTAAAATATTCTTTTAATAATGTCGTTCATTTAGGATTATTTTTATTGCGGTGAAAAAAATGGGTTTTAACGGAGCGGTATTAAACGGAATTGTTTCAAGAAGTGCTTCAACAATCCAGGAGCACAGGCTTTTAAGGGACGGGCACTCGACACAAGAACAATTCATGAAATTAATCCAAAAAGACGAAAAACAAATAATTAAAGCACAAAAAAATTTTGCTTTTGTTTCTGCAGGCCAGCTGAACTGGCTTGATTTATTAAGGCCGATTGCTTACTCTTTTTCAGGCTTTGAGAAAAGAAATTCTTCTGGCGAAGACTCCATTGGGCCTGTAACAAGATGGTATGCTACAAACACTTTCTACAGAAAACCAAACATTAATTCAAAGATTTCCTGTAACGGAAACGAGTTAGCTGAATTCCTTCCAGAACTCGAAAAAGGAATTGCATTTCTTTTAGGGCCTTATTCTTTTGCAAGGCTTGTTCAAAACTCTTTTTACAAAAACTCAGGGGAAATGCTGGCAGATTATTCTAATGCATTAGCTGAAAGCATTCCGGCTTTAAAGAAAAAAGGATATTCATCAGTATTTTTTTCCGAGCCTTCAATTGGCTTTGATTTAAGGAAAAAAGTGTTTGACAAAAGCCTTATTTGCCAGGAGTTTGCTGAACCAATAAAAGAAAAAAAATTTTCTGCTGGAATAAATTTTCCTTTAGCTGACGCATCTGAAATACTGCATTTGTTCAATGAAACAGCATTTGATTTTCTTGGAATTGATGCGCTTTACTCTGATTTCAGCAAAATAAAAACCGAAAAAGATGTCTTGCTTGGCGCAGTCGATGGCGCAAGAATTGGCATTGAATCCATTCATCAAATAAAAGAAACAGCTGAAAGATTTCTTTCAGAAGCAGAGTTTTCCGGAAACTATTTTTTAGGCCCAAACGACAGGCTGTTTGACGTTCCATTCGAACAAGGAATACAAAAAATTAAAGTGCTTTCAGATATTGCAGGGGAGCTGGATTAAAATGCAGGAAATTTTTTTGACACAGGAAATAGGCAGCATCCAGAGGCCAATCTGGAGGCAGAAACTTAACGCAGAAAAAAACAATGCATGGATTAAAGACGCATTATTCTGGGGAGAAAAATTCGGGGTAAAAGAAAAAGCAGAGTTAGCCAACGAAAAAAAAACCGGTTTGCTCCAAAAAAACGGTTCTGAAAGGACTGAAGAAGAAAAGCAGAGAATAATTGACATTTCAACTATTTTTGTGGTTAAAATGCTTGAAAAAGCCGGATTAGACAGAGTGTTTAACGGCGAACAGCCGAGAACAGAAATGTATGATGCTTTGGCAAAAAAAGTTAACGGCATTAAAACAGCAGGGTTTGTGAATTCTTTTGATGCAAACTATTTCCGCAAAGGAATACTTGAAGGCAAAATTTCAATTAATGAAGAAGGAATTAACTGGTTTAAAAAAGAATTTGATTTCACAAAAAAAATTGCTGTAAAAACAGTTAAGCCCTGTCTTACAGGCCCTTACACTATGACTGACTGGTCTTACACTGAATTTTACGCCAAAGAACAGGAAAAAAAAGGCTTTAAAGGAATTCAGGCAATAAGGCATGCAAGAAAAGACGCGGTAATTGATTTTGCAAGAAATGTTTTGAATCCGATTGTAAAAGAATACGTTAAAGCAGGAGCAAAAGTAATCCAGTTGGATGAGCCTGCGGCAACAACAAAAGAAGAAGAAGCTGAATTAGTTGTTCAGGGAATAAATGAATCATTTAAAGGCGTTCCAAAAGAAGTTGAAAAAGCAGTTCATTTGTGTTTCAGCAATTACTCTGCCTTGTTTCCTGAATTAGCTGAATGCACTGCAGACAGTTACTTAATTGAATGCACTAATCATGCGGCTGGAAAAAGCTTTAACACAAAACAAATCAACGAAGAAGCATTCAAAATAATCAATTTATTCAAGGAATACAGCATGAATGTAAACATTGGCGCAGGATTAATTGATATTCACACTGACTTAATTGAAGAACCTGAAACAATAAAAGAAAGAATTTTGTTTATTAACAAGTTAGTCGGCAACCCGGAAAAAGTGCAGGTTAACCCTGACTGCGGGTTAAGGACAAGAAAATGGGATATTGCTTTCAAAAAACTTGAAAACATGGTTAAAGGAGCAGGGCTTGCGAGAAAAGAATTAACCTGAGTGATTGAATGAATGAATTAATGCTTGAAATAGTGCCTCCGAGCAGGATGACATCGGAAAAATACAAAGAAAAAGTCCTTTCAGATGTGTCTAATGCAGTAAATGAAATGAAAGAAATTGATTTAATTAATGTTCCTGAAATAATAGAAGAAAACCGTGTCGGAAAGCCTTATTACAGGAATATTTCTGCAAGAACTTTTGCAAAAAAATTAAACGAATTAACAGGAAAAAAAGTTGTGGTAAATAAGGTTGTGACTTACTGTAATGGATTACAGGAACTCCAAGACTGGCTAAACAAAAGCATCAAAGAATTAGGCATAAAAGATTTTGTTTTTGTCGGGGCAAATTCTGACCACTTTTCTTATCCAGGCCCTTCAGTTGCACAGGCAAACACTCACGCAAAAAAAATCAAGGGAATCAGGATTGGAAACATTATGATTCCTTCAAGGGAAAACGAAGCAGAAAGAATGCTTTCAAAAACTCTTTCCGGCGCAGACTTTTTTACTTCTCAATTATTGTTTGAATCACAGAACACAATGAATGCATTAAAAGATTACAGTGAATTATGCAAAGAAAAAAATGTTTTGCCGTCAGAAATTTTTTTGAGTTTCTGCCCTGTTTCAGGTGTCAACGAACTCTATTTTTTGAGGTGGCTTGGAGTTGAAATGCCTGATGAAACAGAAAAAAAGCTTTTTGGCGAGGAAGAAAAAATTGTTTTTAATTCAGTTGAAATCGCTGAAAAAATCTGGCTTGAAATAAACGATTTTGTAAAAGAAGAAAATCTTTCCCTTTCCCTGAACCTTAACGTGGAAGAAATTTTCCTGCATAACTTATTGCATTGCACTGAACTGGTTTCAAGGCTTAAATAATTTTTTTGCAGTTAATCACTCTTTTTTCTGTTACAATTTTGTGCATTACAACATCATGTTTTTTGCACGCAAGCTTTTCTCCGATTTGCTCTTCAAAAGCCAGGCCAATTACATGCACTTTTTTCGGCAGGCTTAAAAGAAATTTATCATAATAGCCTTTGCCGAATCCAATCCTGTTGCCTTTTTCATCAAAAGCAATTCCCGGAACAACCACTAAATCAAGTTCTTTTGGATTAAACGACCTGAAAAACTCTTTTAATGGCTGGAATATGCCGAGCTTGCCTGGAATTAATTCTTTTTGAAAGTCTTTCAGCCTGCTTAAATAAATTTTCTCTTTTTTTAAGTCAATTACCGGCACAACAACAGTTTTCTTTCTTTTAAGCAAATCCAAAATTATTTCTCTTGTCCTTGCCTCTGACTTAAACGAAACATAAATCATTATTTTTTCTGCCTTCCACACTTCCTTCAAAGAAAAAAAGTTTTCTTTTATTTTATTGCTTTTATCCATTATTTCTTCTAAGCTAAGCAAATCCCTTTTTTCCTTAAACTGCTTTCTTTGGTGTTCTTTCATGAAATCTTATTAAATTAAGCTGAAAATAATTAAAAAACAGTGCTGGCTAAGCAAACTTTTTTAAGAGGAAAACTCATTTATTTAAAGAGCTTATTAAAGTGGCTGATGAAAAGAGGTTAAAATTAATGCAGGAAAAAGAACTGGCTGAAAGCATTGCAAAAGCAATTGACTTTAACTTAAGCCAGATATTCAATGAAATAGACTTAAAGGTGAAAGAAATCACTCACATTAAAGCAGAGTCAATTCATTTGCTTAAGCCAAAAAAACAGGAAACAAGAGTGCTTGTTTTCTCTGAAATAAAAGCAGAAAACAATAAACTGAAAGCAGTAATTTCTTTCAGCAAAGAAAACGCTTTTAAAATGGCTGACCTGATTAAAGGAGCTTCTTTTGGCTCAACAAAACTTTTGTCTTCACAGGAAATTATTCCATTAAAAGACGTTTCAACAAACCTGTTTAAGGCAAGCATTAACTCGCTTAACTCTATTACCACTACAACGCTTTCTCTGACTGAACCAGAAATTGTTTTTTCTTTCAGCGACTTTGAAAACGAGTTTATTGCAGGAAATCTTTCAGGTGAAGGAAGGTTTTTTGAATTCTCTTTGGTTGTCGGCGGAACAGACATTAAAGGAGAAATGAAATTTTTTATTCCAATGGAATTAATGAAACAGTGATTACATGAATAAATTAATTGAAAAACTGGAATCAGAGTTTCCTTTAACACAAAAAACAGATTACTTTTTGGTTGACGTAAAAAGCACTGAATACCCTTTATGCCTTTCACAGGTAATTCCTTTGCTGCAGAAAACTAATTCAAAAATCTGTGTTATAAGCGCTGCAAGAAGCGGGGAAAAACTGCTTCAAGAGCTCAAGGGCAAAAAAATCAGCACACAAAATATTATGGTTTTAAGCGGAATAAAAGATGAAACCCTTTCACCAAACATTAAATGCTTTGAACCGCAATGGAAGCTTGATTCATTAAAAGAAGCAATTTCTTTTGCAGTAAAAAATTTTTTGCCGCAAGTATTTGTTTTTGATTCAGTTACATTCCTTTCATTGCTGCTTTCAAAACAAGAAATAAGTTCTTTTATAAGCAAGTTCACTGAAATCCTTAAAGCAAAGGGAATCAAAGGAATATTCATTAATATTTCAAACGAAACCTCGGATGACATTTCAGTTATGGCTGAAGGAGCCGTAGACCAGAGGCTTTCACTAGAAAAATTCCTTGGAAAAAAAACAGTTTCAGCTGCAACAGCAAAACCATCAGCCAAGCCTTTAACAGAAAAAATAGTTGTCCAGACACAAAAACAGGTTTTGGATGTAAAAGAATTAAAGAAAAGCCTTGCCCAGTTAGTGAGAGAAGAAGCAAGAAAAATAGCAGAAGAAACAAGGAAAAGCCTTGAAACAAAAGAAACTGAAAAAACCGAGAAAAAGAAATCAGAAAAAAAGAAGAATGTAATGGGGATGAGAAAAGAAGAAGAAAAACAGAAACTCATGAAAAAGCTTGAACTCCTTAAAAAATCACTTGAATTAGGGGTAATAAGCAGCAAAGCATTTGAAGAAGGGAAAAGCCAGATAATGGCTAAATTAAAAGAAAAATAACCAAAAAACAAAGATTTATAAAAGAGAATAAATATATTCTATGATAATAAAACAATAATAGCAGGTGAATGAATGGCTAAAGTTAAAAAGAAAAAAGCTCCAAAAACTTCTAAAAAAACAAAAAAGCCTGTGAAGGTAACAACAATTAAAGCAGTTGCCCGACAGGAAAAACCAAACAAAGAATTTCTTTCATCTGCTTTAAGGGAAATAGAACAGCAGCTTGAAATGCTTAAAAGCCATAAAAAACAAATGGAAAGAGAGCTTTACCTGCTTGCATTAGATTTTAATGACACCCAAAACCAGGAAAACCAGTTAAGGGACAGGATTTCAAAACTGATTTTAAAAGAATCACAGTTAAACACACATAAGACAAAAGTTGAATCAGAAATGAAAAATGTTGAAGAAAAAATCAACAAAGTAACAAGAATTGATTCTGAAATGAAGGGAATGGAATAAAATCCATTTCACTGCTTCTTTTTCTTTCTGTATTTGTAAATTAAACCTATTATTGAACCAATTATTCCTAAAACAAAAAGTAATCCAAAAAATCCTTCAAAGGCAAATATGTACAAAAACATTCTTTCAACAGTCTATTTTGCTCCATACATTGGAGCTAATACAAAAACGTCAATCAACACAACTGCAAAGAAGATTATAAGGATTGCTGAAAGCACTGGCCCCAAAAAATATTGTTTTGCTTTAGCAGTCAAAGAAGTATCTTCAGGTTCAATAAAAAACTGTGCTTTGGAATTTTCAAGTCTTAACCATTTTTGAAAAACACTTATCAGTCTTCTTGCATCCTTTTTTTCATCTATGTATCCCGCAAAATAAAAAGCCTCGTCTTTATACAAAACACTTTTATCAGGAACTTTGCCTAAAAGCTTGTCTAAAAAAATTCTAATCGCCTTTATCCTAACATTCTTCAAGAGGTTTGATTTTGTCTGCAGGAACTTCAAACATTGAATCTTGAACTGAATTGAATTTAATGTTTTTCAATTCTTGAACCTCAGTGTAACTGCCTTGTCCACTAAGAAGTTCTTTTTTATCTTCAGATTTTATTACAATTCCATGTTCTTCTGAAATCCAAGCTTTTACTTGATGTTTTGCGAAATCTTCATAACTGAATTCTATAACTCTGGTTTTTATTCCATCAATAGTTTCTTTTCCAAATTCTTTAAGATTAGGATCTTCTAAAGCTTTTTCTGCCATATATTCAAAACCCATAGAGTCTGAAGGAGATGCATAAGATGGAAAATCTGATTCACAATAAAACTCTGAATAAACAGGAGAATAAGTATAAACTTTTTTTCCATCATAAATTTGTTTAACTAAAACGTCTCCAGTTTTTATTTCACTTACATATTTTTCACCTTTCAAATAAACTTTCATGTTAGATTCAATAGGGGTTCCATTTCGTGTCATAACCAGCTCACATTCCATATTTTTTGGTTCTTTTGCTTTAGCAAGAATCTGTTGAATTGTCTCCTCTGAAGGTGTTTCTCCATTTCCACTATCTTTTGCTTTTGGTTTTGTGGTAGTTTCAGTACAACCAGTAAAAGCAATAACCAGAACAACTAAAAACGTAAAAATCACAATCTTCTTCATCATTCAATCACCCCTTAATATCTTTTATAATTACTAAATCTTTTTTAGTTTAAAAAACCTTGCTTTCTATGAAAGACATTTTTTTACCCTTTTTATGCAGATTCAACCAGCTGTTTTTTGAATTTATTCAGGTATTTTTTTGGTATTCTTCCGCCTGCAGCAGGGGCGTGTCCTCCGGCAAAAGAATCAGGAATGCCTTTAATGCTTTTTTCAAGCAAGTCGTTGACTTTAACTTTAAGATCCTGCCTTCTTGCACTCAAATAAACATGCTCTTCATTAAAATCCTGCACTATTATTACAGTCATATTCTTCATTTTATCTGAAACCCTGTTAATCAAAACAGACTTAACTGAATGCTTGGGAAAAATTTCAAAGTAAACCAGCTGTTTTTCCGGAAACACTTTTTTTTCTTTTTCAAACTTTTTTTCCCAGAAAACAACTTCTTTTTCCAGTTCCTCTAATTCAATCAAAAAGTCTTTTTTCAGCACATCTTCAGGTTTTTTTGCAGCAAGCATTACCTGAATTAAGTCCTTTAATTTGCTGTAATCCATTGTCTCAATTGCTTCAATTAATTGTGTTACCTTAAACAAAGTGCTTTTCCTGATTTCAGTTCCCTGATTGTATTTTTTCATCCCAGAATCAACAAAATCTTTCCACTCAAAATAAGCATTATCGCCTAACAATCCAATGCATGCAATCCAGTCCAAGTCCCTTAAATCAGTTAAACCTGAAAACAAGTCAAATGCAAGCTTTGAGACAGGATAACTGCTTCCTTCTTTTCCGGTTAAATCCTGGCTTTTAACCATCAAAGTCTTTTCAGAATTAATTTCATTGTAAGTCTTATGATGGTCTAATACAAGAATTTCTGCAAAACCCTCTATTTCTTTTATTGGCTCTGGTTTCTGGTCAACGCTTAAGTCAACTGTCACAACAAATTCAATAAAATTTTCTTTCAGCAATTCAATTGAATGCTCGGTCAAGGCAATTTCGCCTGGATTCTGGTGCAAAAGCAATGGCTTTCTTCCAGTAATTCTCTGCAATGCAATGCAAGAAATTACTGCAGAGCATAATCCATCTGGGTCAGTGTCATGAATTATTGCAGTCCTTTTGTTTTTTGTTTTCAAAATTAATTCATTGAATTCTTTTATTTTTTTCATGCAGCCTTTTAAAAAAAAGAAGAAAGCTTTAAAAAAACCTCCTGCATTACAGCATAATGGACAGGTGATTTAATGGGTTACAGCCATAAAAACAGCAGAGAAATAACATATTATCTTCATTCAAGAGGCAAATTATACTTTTTTTCAAAAAAAGAAGAAGATTCAATTGACCTTCCGGAAGGATTTGATGTAGTGGAAAACCAGAAAACAGGGCTTCCGATGGTGAAAAGAAAATAAGTTTTTTGGGGCAAAACTGAATGCAAAACAAAGCAAAACAACTTTTTTCCAAAACAAAAACTGAATCGGTTTTGCTCAGGAATCACGGCAATTTCTCTGACCCGAACTTTTATTTTTTTACAGGGCTTTCAAGAGAAAAATACGAAAACAATTTCTTAATTCTGAACAAAAACAAAAAACCATTAATAATTTCTTCTGCTCTTGAAGGAGCCGGAATTCCTGCATCAAAAAACTATTCAGTTAAAACCGCTTCTGATTCAAAACAATTCATTGAAATCCTGAAAAAAGAGCTTAAAGGAAAAATCATCGGCTTGAACATGGATTTAATGCCAATTAACAGCCTGAAAAAACTGAAAAAAATCATTAAAAAAAAGAAGTTTATTGATGTTTCAGAACAACTGCAGGAACTACGTGCCACTAAAACAAAAGAAGAACTAAAAAAAATCAGCCAAGCCTGCAAAATCACTGAAAAAACTTTTTCTCAGATGAAAAAATTGTTTAAGCCCGGAATGACTGAATTAGAACTGGCAGCAGAACTTGAATTCACTGCAAAAAAATTCGGTGCAGAAGAATTAGCGTTTCCTTTGATTGTTGCATCAGGAAAAAATTCTGCTGTGCCCCATCATAATACTTCAAACAAGAAAATCATGAAAAACGAGTTAATCCTGATTGACTTTGGAGTGAAATTTAAAGGCTATTGCTCTGATTTAACGCGAATGTTTTTTTCAGGCAAAACCCCGAAAAAATTAGCTGAACTGTATTCTCAGGTTAATTCAGCTAAATCTCTTGCAGAAAAAGAGTTAGGGCAGGGAAAAGATTACGCTGATGCATTTAATGCTGCAGACAAATTCATTCAAAAAAACTTGGACCAGAAACTATTGCATGACATTGGCCATGGCATTGGATTAGAAGTGCATGATTTTCCGAAAAAAAACTTCGGAGAAAAAACTTTGCTTAAAGAAAACATGGTTGTTACAATCGAGCCAGGTTACTATAATAAAAAATCAGGCGGAATAAGAATTGAAGACAATTATTTAATCACTAAAACCGGTTTCAAAAGGCTTTCAATTGCGCCAAACAAAATCACTGAAATATGAAAGCTTTTTATATAACCACTGTGCTATTAAATCAGGTGATTGCATGCCTGCACGAAAACCAAGAAGATTTGTCAGAAAAGCCAGAATAGTTAAGATGGCGGATTCAACTGGAACTTTTATTCATTCCCAGTCAAAGACAAAAACAAGCGTGGTTAATCAAAGAAGAGCAAAGTTTCCTTCAGGTGTTTTAGTTGACAGGCCGATTTCAACAGGATTAAAAGTTGTTTCTCCAGAAGAAATCAAGCATAGGGACAGGGTACTTGCAAGAGATGTTTTCAAAAGAGCAGGTGGAACTGTCAGCCAGGATACAAGGGGTTTAAAGGTTATAACTAAAAAAACTGTAAAGAGAACCTGACTTTCAACAACGCTTTTTATTCATTTTCTCCTAATTTTTGTATTATGGCTTTCCGCTTAGCCGAGGCAAAAGAAAAAATCTGTTCTTCAATTGACTCTGGCAGAATGCTGATTGTAATCGGAAACTGTTTTGTGCAGTATCAGGGAAGAGCAGGAAGCAAACTAGCTGAAGGAAAAAGAATGCTGTTAATTAAAGGCGATAAAAGCTTTGCAATCCACCAGAACACCAAATTAAGGCCAATCAATTACATGATGAATGCAACTGCTTCAGTTGTATTAGACAATGAAAAAAATGCTTTGGTTATTTCTGCTTCCAAAAGAAAGCCAAAAGAAAAAATTGACGTCTTTTTTTACAGCATTGATTTTGCTGAATCCTTTGAAATAGAAGGAGAAAAAGAACTGCGTTTGTTTGGCTCTGAAAAAGAGTTAAGCGATTTGCTTATGCAGGATTTAAGTGTTTTAGAACAAGGCTTGATTCCGTTAAAAAATGAAGTGGCTTTAAGGAAAGGAACAGTTGACATTATGGCAGAAGACAAAAACAATAATTTAGTTGTAATTGAAGTGAAAAGAAGGCGGGCTGACTTAAATTCTGTTCGGCAGCTGCACAGCTACATGCATCAGGTTCAGTCAATGAAAGAAAGAAAGACAAGAGGCATTCTTTGTGCGCCATCAATCGGCAACCCTGCAATGGAATTGCTTGAAAAATACGGCTTAGAATACTGCAGGTTAGACTATGAAATAAGCAATCCTCATGCAGAAATAAAAGGATTACACAAAAAACAGTTCACTTTAACCGAACTGCAGGAAAAAAAATAAAAACAGTTTTAAGGAGTTATATTTTATTTAATTCAGGTGAAAGAAATGAAAATACTTTTAATTGGTTCAACTGCAAGAGAAGACTGTGTTGCAGAATCATTGGTTAAAAGCAAAAGCAAGCCAGAGCTTTATGCGATTATGCCTTCTCTTAACCCAGGCGTGAAACAAAAAGCAAAACAATTAATTGCTCATTCTGTAATGGATTTTCCTTTTATTGTTGATTACGCAAAAAAAATTAAGCCGGATTTTTGTTTTATCGGACCAGATGACCCTATTGCAGCAGGCTTAGCAGATGAACTGGAAAAAATTAATGTTCCTTCCTTTGGGCCAAAAAAATCTGCTGCAAGAATTGAGTCAAGCAAAGGCTTTGCAAGAGAATTAATGTTAAAACACGGAATTGACGGCCTGTCTGAATTCAAGGTTTTTTCAGAACAAAAAGGCATGAAAGATTTTGCAGAAAAATTAGGTGAAATCGTAGTCAAGCCAGACGGCTTAACCGGAGGAAAAGGAGTTAAAGTCCAGGGCGACCATTTTGATTCACTGGAAGAAGGATTAAGTTATGCTGATTCTTTGCTGAGAAAAGGAAAAGTAATACTAGAAGAAAAACTTGAAGGAGAAGAATTTTCTTTACAGTCTTTTTGTGACGGAAAAACTGTTTTAGACACTGTTCCAGTTCAAGACCATAAAAGGGCGTTTGAAAATGATTTGGGCCCAAATTGTGGCGGAATGGGCTCTTATTCCTGTGAAAACCATTTGCTTCCTTTCTTAGAAGAAAAGCACTTAAAAGAAGCGCATAAGATAATGGAAAAAACTGTTCTGGCTTTAAAAAAAGAAACAAAAACAGGGTTCAAAGGAATTTTATACGGCGGGTTTATGCTGACAAAAAAAGGAGTTAAAGTAATTGAATTTAATGCAAGATTCGGCGACCCGGAAGCAATGAATGTTCTTCCTTTAATGAAAACAGATTTAACTGAAGTATGCAGTGCAGTAATTGAGGAAAGGTTAAATGAAATTTCTTTGGAGTTTGAATCAAAGGCTTCTGTCTGCAAGTATGTTGTGCCAGAAGGCTATCCTATTGCTTCAATAAAAAACCAGTTCATTGAATTCACCCCGTCAAAAGAGGCAAAACATTTTTTTGGCGCAATAGACGAAAAAAACGGCCACTATTTAATGACTGGTTCAAGGGCAATTGCTTTTGTTGGAATTGGAAACACGCTAGAAGAAGCAGAGCAGAAAGCTCAGAAAGCAGTTGAATCAGTTCAAGGAAAAGTTTTTTTCAGAAAAGATATCGGGACAAAAGCTTTAATAGAAAAAAGAGTCAGCCACATGAAAGAGCTGATGGAATAAAAGCTTATAAGAGTCAGTAGCCTGAAAGAGCTGATAAAATAAAAGGCTTATAAGCGCAGGTTGCATGAAGTTACAAGTTACTAATGAAATAAAAAGACTTATTAATCACTTTGTTTATAGGTTATATTTGATTTAAAATGATGGGAAAATGCAGGAAATGCGATAAAAGAGATGAATTGAAAGGTGGATTATGCGAGGACTGCGTTGAAGAAGAAGAAGCTAAAAGGTCTCCGATAAGCCAGCCAAAAGAAAAACTGTCAAAAGAAGAAATTGAAAAGGAAGTAGCAGAAAAAAGAAGGGATAAAAGGTTCTGGACAAACTTTTAATGCTTTTTGTTCTCCAGAGAACTTAATCTTACATTAAGGTTTATTTGCTCGTTTTGCAGATCCCTTATTTTTTTGTCCAATAATTCCATTCTTTCAGTGAACATGACATTTTGTTTGACTATTCCAACAGGCATACAGAGTTCCCCCCATATAGTTATAAAGTGAAGTTTTATTAAAGGGATTTGTTTGCAGTAAAAAGGTTTAAATATTTTTTCTGGAAAAAATGTAATGATTCAATGAAAAAGAATACGAAGAAACCAATGAAAGCAAAAAAAGCTTTGGCTAAAAAAAAATTGTTTAAAGGAAAGAATCCAGTGAAAAAAAAATCAGCCAGAAAAAAAGTTAAGCTAAAGCCAAAAAAGAAATTAATAAATAAACTTAAGGCAGGGAAACACATGATTAAAAGAAATAAATCAGTTAAATCAGCTAAAAAACCAGCAAAGAAAAAAACCCCGAAGAAAAAGCTTTCAGACAAAAAAAATAAGCCTCTTAAGCAAAAAAAGAATGCATTGAAGGAAAAAAAGATGCAGTTAAAGAAAAAACCGGTGAAAAAAGTAACACCCCCAAAAGCCTCCAAAAAAATTCAGGTAACTGAAAAAAAAGAGGAAAAAAAAGAAGAAAAGCCGAAAGAAAAAAAAGTTTTTAAGAGAAAGGACGGCAAAATCCAGTTCTTTGAAGAAGAAGTAGAAGAATTAGAGGCAAGCCCTTTCTTTCCGGAAGAATTTGAGACCTTGGACAGGGATTACGACTTAGATTATGATTTTGACTGAAAATTATTTTCTTCCATAAACCGCTTTTCCTTTTTCATTTAATTCTTCTTCAATTCTCAACAATTGATTGTATTTTGAGTTCCTGTCGCTTCTTGCCGGGGCACCGAACTTGCTTTGCCCGCATCCTAATCCAACAGCTAAATCTGCAATAAAAGAATCCTCTGTTTCACCGCTTCTATGCGAGACAACAACACTCCAGTTATTCTTGAATGCAAGCTGAGCTGATTCAATTGATTCTGTCACAGAGCCAATCTGGTTCACTTTCAGCAAAAGCGAATTGCATGATTTTTCTTTTACAGCTTTTTCAATGAACTTAATATTTGTTACAAGTAAATCGTCTCCTACTATCTGGATTTTTTTTCCAAGCTTGGATGTTAATTGATTCCAGCCACTCCAGTCATTTTCTGCCATGCCGTCTTCAATTGATTTAATCCTGAATGTTCCGCTTAAATCAGAATAAAAGTCAATTAAGTCTCCTGCAGAAAAACTTTTGTTTCCCAAAAAGTATTTTTTGTTTTTGTAGAACTCGCTTGACGCACAATCAATTGCTAAATCAACTTCCCTTGAATAGCCTGTTTCATCTATTGCTTTAAGGATTAACTCTAATTTTTCTTCTTCACTTTGTATTCTTGCAACAAAACCGCCTTCATCTCCGATTAAGCCGGCTAAATCACCAAACTTTTTTTTCATTAAAGCCTTTAATTCATGGTATATTTCAGTTGACATCTGCATTGCATGAGAAAAAGTTTTTGCTTTTGAAGGAAAAATCATTCTTTCCTGAATATCATTTTCTAATCCTGCATGCTTTCCCCCGTTCAATACATTCATTTGCGGAACAGGCAAAACAAATTTTTTGTTTCCCGCTAACCCGCCTAAATGTTCATATAATGGAATTTCTTTTGCTTTTGCCCCAAGCCTTGCCACAGCCATGCTGACCGAGACAACAGCATTTGCCCCTAAAACGCTTTTGTTTTCTGTTCCGTCTAATTCAATCAGTGTGTTGTCAATTTCTTTTTGTTCTTCTGGATTCATTCCCTTTAGTTTTGGAAAAATTTTTTTATTAATATTTTCAACTGCTTTTAAAACGCCTTTTCCACTGAAAGCTTTTCCTTTATCCCTTAACTCTATTGCTTCATTGCTTCCGGTTGATGCACCGCTTGCAACAATTGCTTTTTCAGTTATTTTTCCTGCCCTGACTTCTGCTTCAACTGTAGGATTGCCCCTTGAATCAAATACTTGTCTTCCTTTAATGAAATCTATTTTCATGCAATTACCTCTTTTTGTTTTAATGCATTATTTCATTGACTTAAGGTCTTCTTCTAAATTCTGCAGGTCTTCTTCGTGTTCAACTTCATCTGTGAGAATTGACACAAGAATATTGAATGTTATTACATCATTGTTTTTTGTTTCTTCTGATAGTTTCTGGTAGAAAGAAATTGCGCATTGCTCTCCTTTAATGTTTTGCTCTAAAATTTTTTTCACAAAAAAGTCTTTTGGCTCGGCATAACCACAACCTGTTTTTTCAAGCCATTCTTTTGGATGAAGCAATGGGTTTCCGCCTAATTGCAGTATTCTGTCAGCAAGCATTCCTGCATGCCTTAATTCGTCTGCTGCATGCTGGTTTAATTCAGCTATTACTGCGTCTTTCATCGGCCCTTTCACTACTTTTGCCCCGACCCAGTACTGGTAGTATGCAAGCCATTCATCTGCTAAAGCCTTGTTGAGTGAAGCAATTAAATTGGTTACATCCATTCCGACAATTTTTTTTCCAATTGTTCCCATAACAACCCCCCTTTGATAGTGTATGTATTATAAAAATCCAAAAAATATTTAAAGAAAGACAACTTTAAAGTATACATGAAACCTGAAAAAAACCAGTTAAAGGACAGGAAAGGTGTTTTAATGAAACAAGGAAACCAGCCAGCCGGCAAGAAATCAGGCCAGAAAATTGCAATAGAAAAAATAAAAAAAACAGATAAAGGCCTGGTGATTTCTTTCACTAAAGCGTGACTGATGCAAAACAAAATTTTGTTTTTAAGGTTTTTGGTGTTAATATTATTTGTGGGTTCTTCGAGTGGTTTAATGCTAGAAAAAGAATTTGACCTCAAGGTTTTCAGCGGAACCTCCAACCCAATTCTTTCAGAAAACATTGCTTCTTTTATTGGAAAAAGCCTCGGCGAAATCAAAATATCAAAGTTCAGTGACGGGGAAATAAACCTTGAAATAGATGAATCAGTCAGAGGCCATGATGTTTATTTTATTCAGTCAACCTGTTTTCCTACAAATGAAACTTTAATGGAACTGCTGTTGTTTTTGGATGCAGCTAAAAGGGCTTCAGCTCAAAGAATTACTGCAGTAATTCCATATTATGGTTATGCAAGGCAGGACAGAAAAAGCTCTCCTAGGACTCCAATCAGTGCAAAACTTGTTGCAGATTTAATCAGTGTTGCAGGCGCAAGCAGAGTATTGGCAGTTGACTTGCATGCAGCCCAAATACAGGGCTTTTTTAATATTCAATTAGATAACCTTACCACAAAGCTTTTGGCTGCAGACCATATTAAGGCAAAAAATCTTTCAAAATTAAGCATTGTTTCGCCTGACATAGGGGGAGTCAGAAGGGCAAGAGATTTATCTAAAATGCTTGACGCAAATTTAGTGATAGTAGACAAGTACAGGGAAAAGCCGAATAAATCCCAGGTAATGCATTTAATCGGAAACTTTAAGGGAAAAAACTGCATTTTAGTTGATGACATAATTGATACTGCGGGAACAGTGTGTGCTGCAGCAGAAGAATTAAAGAAAAAAGGCGCTTTAAGCGTAAGGGCTTATGTAACTCACGCAGTGCTTTCAGGCAATGCAGTTGAAAGAATAAACAAGTCTGCAATAGAAGAAATAGTTGTAACTGATTCAATTCCATTGAACGGAAAAGCAGCTAAATGCAAAAAAATCAAGGTGCTTCCGATTGCAGAGCTTTTGGCAAAAGCAATCCAGAACATCCACACTTCCCAGTCAGTTTCAGAGTTATTCAAAATAGACAAACAAGTCAAGTTAGTCTGAGTTCAGCTTACTGAATACTATTTTAATCCTTTTCAGCCACAATTGTAATGCTTGCCTAACTAATTGGTTTTATTTTTATTTCATTATTTTTTTGCGTGGTTAAATGATTGAAACACAAAAAGAAAAATATTCTGATGAACAGATTTACTCAACGCTTAACCCGTTGCTAAAAGAATGGTTTAAGGAAAAAAATTAATAACAACAAAAAAGATTGTTTTATTATGAAGCCAAAAATTTTAATCAAGAAAATCCTGGCTGAAGCAGAAATCATTGACTTAAGCCTGTTTTTTCCAAAAAAAGGAATTCTGGTTTTAACTGACCTGCATTTAGGTTTTGAAGAAGCTTTAATGAAACAAGGCGTTGCAGTGCCAAAATTTAATTTCAATGACTCGATTAAAAGACTGAACAAAATTTTTTCTGTTACAGGCAAAGTGGAAAAAATAATTATTTTAGGCGACTTAAAACACGAGTTTGGATTAATTTCCCAGCAGGAATGGAGTGAGGTTTCAAGAATGCTTGCATTCTTTAACTTAAACTCTGAAAAAATAATTCTTTTGAAAGGAAACCATGATAATGTTTTGGGGCCAATCGCTAAATGGAATAAGCTCAGTATTCAGGATTATTTTTTTCTTGAAAAAGAAAAAATTCTTTTTTTGCACGGCGACAAAATTCCTGTTTCACAGGAATTCAATAAAGCAAAAATTCTTGTAATAGGCCATGAACATCCTGCAGTAACCTTGTCTGAAGGCGTTAAAAAAGAAAAATTCAAGTGCTTTTTAAAAGGAAAATTTAATTCCAAAGACTTGATTGTTGTCCCGTCTTTTAATCTTACAACAGAGGGAACTGATGTGTTAAAAGAAAAACTGTTAAGCCCTTTTCTGCAGCAAAACCTTGATTCATTTGAAGTCTGGATTGTTGCAGACAAAACATATTTTTTTGGGAAATTAAAGGAACTTGAATAAAAAACCATCAAATAGCTTTATTAATATATTACTAATATATTATTTTGGTGGTTTTTTGTGAAAATGCTGTCTGTTGCAGTTGATGAACGTTTTGTAGATGCTATTGACAGGCTGATTGATTCTTCTGGGATGTATTCTTCTAGAAGCGAGTTTATGAAAGATGCCATCAGGAAGAATTTTGAGGAAATGCTGAAATCTGATGAAAGTTTAAGAAAAATTCATCTAGGGATGAAAAAGCTTGCTGAATTATCAAAGAAAAGAGGCAACACAGGCAGAATGCCAACTAAAAAAGAAAGGGACAAGTTTGCAATTGAATTTATGAAAGAAAAAGGTTTTCTTTAGAAAAATTCATTTGGTTCTAGAACAAGAATTTCCTTGCTTATTTTTTCAAAATCTTTTGTGTTGAAAGTAACTATGCAGTCGCATTTATTTTCTATTGCGGCTGCTGCGTGGAGTGCATCACTAAAATGAATTCCTTTTTTCAAGTACTTTTTTACCAGTAATTTTTCTTTCAGCCCAACTATCTCTGTTTTAATCCGGCTGTCATTAAAATATTTCAGCACTTCTTCCATGCTTAGGTAACTGTGTTTTTTGACTTCTGCAAAAAAGAATTCTGATAAAATCAGAATGAAGTTATTTTGCATTCTGTTAAAAAATGACTCTGCTTCAATGAACAAGCCTCTGGCATTACGTCCCATTTCTTCTTTGTGTGCAGAAATAAACACATTTGCGTCAAGATAAACTCTTTTCATATTACGCTGAAGAAAGAAAAAGCTTTTTATTCAATTAATTCGTCAAACAACGAAACTGCAGAAATTTTTCCCTTTTTCTTTTGGACAACAACTGCCAATGTCAGTCAGCTGTTCAATCAGCTGGCACTTGCGCACGACTCAAGGTCGTGCTAGCACTGCTTTACGCAGTGCACACGCGCCAGCCTAGTGAAAGGCTGTTTGACACCAGTGCAGGACATTCACTTTAAGCCTTTGCAGGCAGGCTTGCGAAAACGAGGAATAAATTCCTCTTGTTCAGTCCAGCTGTCTGAGTAATTGAATATTACTGCCGTGTTGTAAACACGGCGACATATTTCGTCACTCGCGAGCGAAATCGCGAAATGGGACCGTTGGGATTCGAACCCAAGCCACAGCGTCCCGAACGCTGAATCCTACCAAGCTAGACTACGGCCCCAAACGTTTCGCCGTTTGAGCACGAAGCATGACATTCGCTTCGCTCAGTCAAGCGGCTTTACAAAAAAACTTTAGGCAAAAAAGTAGAAAAAGGATTATGTTAAGTGAAGCAAGCTCTATCGAGCTGAAAGCGAAGATAGTGCCCGCACACCAACCGAGCGTGACGGTTGAGAAACACTTAAATACCTTAGTTCGTTTATTATTAAGGCAGATTACATGAACCTTAATAGTATCCGTTTAAATTCGGATATACATATAAATCTAGTATTGGCGGGGGTTTATGAAGGAAAAAAGATATGCCTACAATCCTGATGGGACAGTTGATTATTTTACTACTATTAGGAGTCTACCGTTGTCCAAAGAAAACCAAGAAGACTTTATTGCTTATTTGAAAAGCAAAAAGAAGGCTAGTTGGGGAACTAATTTTGAAATGTTCATTCGCCCGTATTCAGAAACAGGGGCATTCAAGGGGAAAAAAACAACAGACATACTTCCAAGTGAATTTACAAAATTATTAACAGAAATGATTAATTCCCCTACCTGTTATGGACAAGAAAGAAAAATTGGTGGAAAAAAAACTGTCTGTCGCTTGATTCATGCTTATTATAGAAGTAAACTGCTTGATGCAGATAACCAAGAACTCCATTTTAAGTTGACTCAAATCTGCAATATTATTAAAAAAATAGATAATAACATGAAAAACGTTGAACCAAAATATGATGACAAAGACTATGACGATATGATTTGGATTATGTCTGCAGTTGGCCCTTTATTGCATGGAAACAAAAGAGATTTAATATTATTCCGACTTGCAATTGACTTTGGACACAGAGGGTCACAGATAACTGGATTAAAGTTTGGGGATGTTGCCCCCAAATATGAGGGATACAAAAAAGAAGATGAAGAAAAAGCATCAAAAGAGCACAGAGAACTTGATCCAACAGCTTTTGACATAAAATTTAAACCACAAAAAGGCGGAAAGTCATCTGAAGTTAGAATAGAAAATGGCTTTGAAGACTTTTTGGATTACTGGAAAACAATAAAAAAAATGTATCAAGGGAATCCAGATGCCCCGTTTTTTCCAACAAAATCAAAAAAATCAAGATTATTTAATTCACTCACAGATGGAGACTTTAGAGCACTTTTCAGAAATTATATCAGAAAAGCAAATAAGCTATATTCAATTCCTTTAGATAAACTTAACAGACCAGAAAAAGCAAAAAATGCTTTGTATGGAGCTCATGTTTTAAGAGGCCTAAGTTCTACCCAACAGTTGTCTGAGGGAAGTTCTGAAGACGAAATTAATACAATTCAAGGAAGAGCAAGGGGAAGTGTTTCTTTGAGAAGAAACTATGTTGATCTTTCTAAAAAAGCAGTAAAATTAAAAAAAGCAAAAGAAGACGCTTTAAAAAAAGGAAAAGACATAAGCCAGTTTGAAGACTTTAATACCCCAACAGGAATTTGTCTTGAATGCTGGAATTTAAAATTTAATTCTGAAACAAAATGCTTTCATTGTGCAGAAGACATCACAAAACAAAATAAAGCAGTACTAGCAAAAAAAGCAGATGAGCTAAGAGACTTAAAGGAAATGAAAGAAATCACTAAAGAAGTTTTTGCATTACTGGCTTCTCCTTCAGATGAATTTAGACACAAAACATTTAGGGAAAAATATTATATTGCAATAGAAAGAACTGGAAAGAGAAGGGGTTGGACAGAACAACAAGTAAAAACCGCAAAAATGAATGTAAGTAATGCAGACGGTTCTTTTTTGGCTGAGCAACGCCCAAAAGTCACTGTTGCTTCAAACACAACAAGCCAAGAATAAAAGCTTGTTTTTTAATTACTTTTCCAAACAAATAAAAGCATGGCAAAAAAGAAGTTTGATAAGTGTCCAATATGTGGACAAGAAAATGTTGCATTAAATGTTGATGGAACACCAACAAAAAATTGTCATGAATGCAAGAAAGAAAAAATAAGTAAATGGCGTTACATTTTTTTTGTTGTTGTGATTATTTTGATTGGTTTATGGTTCATCCCTTTTATATTTGAACCTAGTATATCTCAATTTTTGAAAACTACGGCAGCAATTGTAATGCTTGGCGGAATGTTATTTTCAGCACATGTTTATTTTAATTTTGGAAAAGAAACGACAAATAATATAATGATTTTTTTGACAATTATGACTCTTGGAATTATGGTTTGGAATTTACATTTTACCCAGCAGTCTCTTGACGCAACAACGGATGCATTGAATTTAGCGAAAGAAGACTATAACAGAACAGTAGAGCTAGACAAAAACATTCAAGAAAGCTTGTTTGAAAGTCTAAACACCAAATTAGATGCAAGTTTTGCTAACGCAATAGTTTTTTTGGACAATAATTCAACTTACCTTGAGGGACCAGATTATTATTTCCAAACAAAATTTCCTGAGGGATTTGAGCAGTATATTGAATTACTGAGAATTTCTGATGACAAAACAGTTGCTGGACTACTTGCTTTAGACCAGTTCACTTCAAGAGTAAATAATGCAATTGATTATACTCAATATACTTGGACTACTGCAAATGAAGACATAAATAAACAAGCTTTCAAAAAAGAAGTTTGGTCAAAGGAACAAAAAGTAATTGAATACATTGCTCACTATTCTTGTGGAATAAAAAAAGATTTAACAGAAAAATACGGGCGTCAATTCAATCAACCGGATATAAACTCTTTGGTAATAAACAAAACTCCTGGCATAACTGTTAATGTTAATAGAACTTGTATTGAGCCCATTCCAAATTAAAAAAGTTTAAAATAACACTTTTTCCCATTATATTTGATTAGTATGACAGATTCTAAGGGAATGCTGAAAGAATGCTTGTTTAAAGAAGTTGACACAATTCAAGGAATAATAAATCGTATGGCTTCAAACTCATTCAAGATAAAGTCATGGACAATAACTTTGGTTGTTGCAACCTTGTTATTGAAGGGAAACATTTGGCAAGTTTATATTGCTTTTATTCCTTTGGTGGTTTTTTGGTGTGTGGATGCTTATTATTTGAGGCAAGAAAAACTTTTTAGAAAACTTTATGAATGGGTTATTGAAAACAGACTGAAAACTTCGGAACATATGCTTGACTTGAGTACAAAAAGATTTGAAAGAAAAGTGGACTCAATAAAAACTATTATGTTTTCAAAAACATTTGCTTTGTTTTATGGAGGCATTGGAGCATTAATAATTATTTATTTGTTTGGTGTTTTGCATTTTTCTAAACTTGGGGGTGTATAAATGAGAAATGTGTTTTTTAGTTTTCATTATCAAAGGGATATTTGGAGAGTTAATCAAATTAGGAATGTCCATAATGTTGTAGGCGTGGCCGCAGCGGGTTTTAAAGATGCTTCGTTGTGGGAAGAAGCACTTAAAAAAGGGGATGCAGAAATAAAAAGAATGATTGACAAAGCACTTGAAGGAACATCAGTCACTGTGATTTGTTTGGGCAATAAAACAGCAGGCAGAAAATACATTAATTATGAAATTGACAAATCTCTTGAAAGAGGCAATGGGCTTCTCGGAATTCAGATTCACCACCTTAAGAATAATAAAAGTGAAGTTGATCTTCCGGGAGGCGTTCCCTCACAGATTGAAAAAAATGGGTTCAAAGTTTACAAGTATGTGGATTCAGAAAAATTAGCAATCAGAATAGAAGAAGCAGCAAAGTTAGCTGGAAAGTGACTTCCAGCCAACTTTAGTTTTTTTAAGGAATCAGTTTTCTGACTGTATTTAACGTCGTGTAGTCAATAGCCAGATGCCTTGGCTTACTGCACCGATTCCAACAAAGACCCACCCAGTTACAATGTTTGCTACCAGCATTAGAAATCCTAAAACAATTGCAATTGCAGGGAAGGATCTTGCGTCTATATTTATGTTTGTCGCATTTCTCATATTGAGACCTCCAAAAGAAAAAATTAGTTCGAATTCCAAAGAAGAAAGTTTTTATACTATAACGCAGTATTATAGACATACGAACATTCTTTTTGGGTGGTCGGCTTGACCGGCCATCTAAAGGGAACTAATTTTTTTCTGTTAATAGAAAAGCAGAGGTAAATTTAACAAATAATAGGTTTTAGATTTTTTTCAGAAGCTTTTGCCCTTTTCCTGTAATGCAGTAGACCCGATAGTTTTTGTTTTTTGGCGTCAAGCATTCAACTATTTTTTTCTTTTCCAGCTTTATTAAGTTTTGACTTATTGTTGACCTGTGATTGTTCAGCTCCTTTGATAATTCTGTTGGGGTCATTGGCTTTTTTTGCAGTGCTTTTAATATTGCTCTCCTGTTCTTGCTGCTTTTAATAAAAATTATTTCGTGCCAGTCCATATATTTGTGTCTGAATTGTCACTTAAATAAAAGTGTAGAATTGTTGTAGAAGTTTTATAATGCTTTTGTTGTTTGATAGTAGTATATTGATTTAGTTAAAATTGAAAAAAATGATTGAAAATGAAAAAAGTTTTTGCTTTAATTACATTGTTTTTATTTTTTTTAGGTTGCACCCAAAACGGCTGTGTTGTTAATGATGATTGCAAAGAAGACAATGCTCCTTGCATGAACTATTCATGTGAAACAGGAAAATGCATTTCTAAAGCAGTTCAAGATGGAACTAATTGTGGTGAAGGAAAAGAATGTTTTTTAGGGGAATGCGTCAAAAAATGTAATATTTTTGACTGCGATGAAAAAGATAGGTTTGAATGTAATGGAACAACAAAACAAGTATACAATTATTCATGCAAAAATGAAGAATGCATTTCTGAATTAAAAACAGATGAAAACAGCATTTATTGTGGGTATATTGCAGAATGCAATGAAACTGAATGCACTTCAAAAAACATAGAAAAATGTGTGGGAACAACAAAAATAACAGAAACTTTTTACTGCGACCAAAAAGAAGGCTGCACTAAAAAAACTGAAACAGATATTAATAGCTTAGATTGTGGGTGGGCGGATAAATCAAAATTAATTTTAGGGCAAACCCACAAGTTTGAAAAAATGACTTTAAACTTTAATAACGTGGAATACGAAGCAGAAAGTGGAAACAAAAAACCAATTAGAATAATCTTAAAATTAAAAAATATTTCAAGCGACTTAATAAAAGTTTCCCAGTACATTGAAGACTTTGAAGCAGATGCCGGATGGTACGAGTTCACGGAATCCATTACAACAAATGCACAAGAAATTGAACAAGGGGGTTATTATTACGGCGATAAAATGGTAATGCAACCAAACGAAGAAATAATTTTATGGGTTACTTTGAAAAGTGATTTAAGCATAGAGCTGATAAGAGAAGCTAAACTCTTCACAGGAAACTTGAAATTTTACATTGAAAGTCAAGGAGAAGAAAAACAAACAATATCAACTAAAATTATTTTCACTCAAGAACAAATACAAGGAAACAAAGAAACAAGTTGTGAAAGTTTGCTGGAAACATGTAATGGAATGCCGGGCGACGCAAAAAAATCCTGTTACGAGTTCATGGATTTAGAGAACTGCTCACATCCATAATTTAATTTATTTTGTTTCTTCTTGACATTTTGGGCATAATCCTGTTGTGGCAGAGAACACTCGTGTGTGATTCTTGCATTTAGGGCAAAGTATTCCGCCAATTCCTAACCCTTCTTTTGGTCGCTTCTTTTCCCATGCGTCAGACCAAATAGAATAGCACTCATCACAGCGCAGTATTCTTTGGTTATTCACAATCTCGCAGATATGAGCAGTCTTGACTGCTTTTCCGCATGTATTACATTGCATTTTGAATCACTTTTTTTTTTGCACAAAATCTTCTGCACATATTTTTTTGAAGTCTTCCCACATTTCGTTGTGCTCTTGGCAAAGAAAAACTTTTTTTCCTTTAATAACGCACTCGTGGATGCCTTTTTTTTCACATTCACAACACTTCATTTTTTTTTCCTCCTTTTTATGTTTTGAAAATCACATTTTTCTGGATGTTACCATGAACATGAGTTCGGAAAGGGTGGGGTGGTATTATTTTTTTTTCTGAGAGAGCGAAGAAAGTGTTTTAGAGGGGGTTAACCGTTGCTTCAGAGGGAGGAGGTCACTTCTTTTCTTTTATTGTGTCTTTCTATTATATCTGCCCAAGGATTCCTGTTCTTTTTAATTTCAGGTCGAGGTTTGGATTTGACTTGATATCGTTTGTCCCAGTCTTTTCGTGGTAATCCTTTTATTTGCGCATAGCATTTAAAGCAGAGAACGTCCATGAAACTAAGGCGCTCTTGTGAGTTCTTGGATAAAAAATGTCCTGTCCCAGATATAATTGCATCGCACTCACTGCAACGCAAGGGCGCAGGAAAATTTAGTCCTCGTCCTCTGCTAATATTACTTTTAGATAAAACCATTTACTCATCTCTCCTTCATTATCCTTTCACATAAGTTAAAAATCACCATTTATAACAGGCATAACAGGCGTTTACTATCCTTTACTTCCTAGAGTGAGGTATATAAAATAAAGGTAGATGAATGCATGTTATCCTTGTTATTAAATCCAGTTGATAATTTTATTTTCACCTCTTTTTTTTAGTTCAATTCCTTCCCATACTCTTGGCGCTTTTGTTCCTAAAACCTTTTGAGCTGGTTTAACATTAACAAATTTTGGGAACTCTTGGCAAAAGGGATTATAATGTCTTGGGATTATTTCTCTTTCATTGCAATACAAGACATATTCTTCATATACTTTTTCCTTTATTTCATAAGTGTTAATATTTTCTCTAACGCAGTCTTCTTTGAAATTAAAAATGCTTGAAGTTTCCCCCAAATACTCCTCTTTGATTTCTTCTGTCGTCTTTGAATCAGAAAAACCACCTTGGTCTAATAACCTTTTCAGCCCTTGTGCCGCCCAATTAAACAATCCGCTTAATTCTTCCGGAGAAGTCAATTCTTTTATTAAATCAACTTTTTCTTTTGTTCCTTGAAATTTGTTTGGAAAATAAACTAAAATCCATCTCCTGAAAAAAGCTCCAGATTTATCAGATGATTCCGGCAATTTGTTTGCAGAAAAAATAAGTTTTGCGTAATTATGAAACGTAAAACGTTGGCCGAATTTTCTTTGACCTGTCATTAAGTCGCCTCCTGTAAGCATTTTGAAATCTGTGCTGTCTGAAACCGCCTCTTTTGATAAATCAGCGAAAATATTTGCCAGTTTCCCATAAAAATCTACTTTAGAAAATCTGTCTTTGTGTAATTCATGCAAAGAAACACCACTTATGTTTTCTTGTCCTAAAAAGCTTCCAATTAACTTTAATAAAGTGCTTTTTCCTGCTGATTCATCTCCATAAAATATTATTGCTTTTTGAATAGGGTAATCTCTTAACAAACAATATCCAATTATTTCCTGAATTAAAGGGACATTACTTTCTCCAACAACTTCTTCAATGAATTTAATTATTTTAGGACAACTTGCTTCGGCGTCATATTCTACTGGCAACTGAGAAATAATAAAATATTCAGGATCATGTGGTTGAACAGTAAAGCTTTCAAAATCAAACAAACAATTTTTTAAGTTAAACAAATTTTTATTTGACTTGATTTCATTTGGATCAGAAAAAGTTGACCTGCGAATATAACCAATTACTTCAGCAACATAATTGTTTTTTACTTTATAATCCAATAAACTGTTTGTTTCTTCTTCAATCAAAGGTTTACCTGATTTTTTGTAAATTCCGTTTTCAAAGAAATAAATTTCATCCGTTCCTTTAATTGTCTTAAAATAATATTTTTTTAGCAGTTCATCACCTACAATTTTTACTTCAAAACTTCCTTTGTCATTGAAATACTTGCGGCACTTAAAAGACAATTCTGTTCTTTCGCTCATTCTCTCACGTCCTCTGTGATTGTGTCTTTGCTCACTCTGTATGTTCTGTTGTCACGAGCTAAAATAGTCAAAAAGTTTTCATCTTCTGCAATTAAACGGCCTACAACAAACTTGTTGTAGTTGTTAATAGAATAAGA
>JBDRFE010000031.1:0-28896 GCA_043819075.1 archaeon | reverse complement strand
GCTGCCTTCTCTAGACTTTACGGTTAAAAATAATCCGTCTTCGTTAAGCAGAGTTCCTTTGACGAACTTATTAAATCCGTCTAAAGAATAAGTTACTTTTATTTTTCTTTTCATTCCAACCACTTCCATTTCTTTTTAATTAACAGGAGCAGGGAAAAACTTCCCTGTCCTGAATCACATTTCGAGGTGAAAAACCCGAAAGCACGGATAAATATAAAAAAGGGAAGAGGAGTAGTCTTCCCCTTTCTTTGGTATATGAATTCCGAAAAAACTCGGAATTCAGGAGGATGTTTTGTAAACTTACGCTTGTGTTTTAAGTTGCTCTCGTGCTTGTTCTTGTAAAATATTTGCTAAATCATCAAAACCTAAAAACCCCAAGCTGTTAATGACTTTTTGGGATTCACTGTAATCCATTTTTAGATTAATTTGAATTGCAAGGCAACTGAACTCTTTCGCTTTTTTTTGCTTTTGCTTCATATGACCCTCTTTTTATTTGAAAACAATTTTTCTTTTTGTTTCTGCCAATAAGCCTTTTCAGTATTATCAAAGCGAGTTGGCTGTTGAGTTGTTTCGTATTCAAGTTTCTTTGTTATTTCAGCTAACTTTGAAGCAATCTCTTCGTTCTTTTTTTCCATTAAAGCTTTCAACCCTTTTTTTAATAAATCATTTTGTGTTTCTTCTGAAGCAGAAGCAATTTCTTTTGCGACCCTGTGTTTTAGTTTTGGATGTCTTTTATTGAAGTCTTGTGCTGACTCAACAAAAGGATTTCTTTCAAAATCATTTCTTCCATTCATGAATTTTTTAGCGCACTGTTCACAGGAAATGATTTTTTGCCCTGTTTTCTTTTCAATTAATTCAGCGTAAGCATCAGGATTAATTGGGTTATCACAAAAATGACATGAATCATTTTCTTCTGTTTCCTTTAAATTTTTTTCAGCGTGAATTTCAGTTAACTCATTTCTTCTTTTTTGAATCATCTCTGCAAGAGTGAGTTTAGGTTTATTTAAATTTTGTTTTGGGTGTTGGGAGCGGTACTCTGCTTGATACTGCTGTCTTTCTGCAGGAGTAGTATTTCTTTCATTTTGATCCTTAAAGCGTTCTTTTGTTTGATAGTCTGCGTTACCTGTTTGAGAAGGGATTTTAATATTTTTTCCCGTCCTGATGCTTTCAACTGAATGCTCTTGAGTTGAAGCGCATTCCATGCCCCAAACCATAAATTTTCCTGTCGCATCCTTGCAGGCCCACTTTTCTAAAACCATTTTTAATCACTCCTTGCCAAAAAAGTCTCGTAGAGATTTTTTTTCCTTCTCAGTTCGCGTTCTTCACATTTTCTTTTTTCTATTTCTTTTTTTTCTTGTTCTCTTTCTTTTAAGAGTTGCTTTCGGTTTTCTAATCTTTTTCTGTCTAAGAGAAGTTGTTCTTCTAATTTTTTCTGATGCGCCATCATTGCGTTTTTTCTATTAATTAACTGTATTTTTTCTTGAAACACTTGTGGATTTCGCAAAATAAATGTTTCAAAAAATTCCAAGAGCTGACCCAAAGTTTCACTTTTGTTTTCATTTAAAATAATTGCGATTGATTCAAGTGTTTCGTTTTGGTCTTCTGTTAATGTGAAGGATTTTATTGCTTTTCCAAGCGATGCCTGAGTATTCATTTCATTCAAATAAAATCACCTTTCTTAAGTCCTATATTATGTCTTATTATAAACGTGTTTTATACCTTTTTTTGGGTCTCAAAGTTAAGGTTTATAATGAGTTTTTATTTTATTATTTAAGTTAGAAAAGGTGAAGTTTGTGGGGGAAAAAGAGTTAAGCGAATTAGGAAAAAAATCTGTTGACTCAGAGTTTTTTGTTTTAATGCCAGAAGGATACAAAAAAGGAAAAACAAAATTCATTATAATAACCGGCTCTGTTATCAGTGGAATAGGAAAAGGAACTGTTACAAGTTCTATTGCAAAATTGTTGGAAGAAAGAGGATTAAAGGTTTCTCCGATGAAAGCAGAAGCATACTATAATGTTGACGCAGGAACATTAAATCCTTTCAGGCACGGCGAAGTATTTGTATTAGATGACGGAACAGAAACAGACATGGATTTAGGCTCTTATGAAAGATTTATTGACAGGAATTTAACAAAAGAAAATTATCTTACAACAGGAAAAATTTTGTTGGAAATAATTGAAAAAGAAAGAGCAGGAAAATACCTTGGAAGAGATGTTCAGTTTATTCCGCATGTTACTGGTGAAACAAAAAAATATTTCAGGAAACTGGCAGTTGACTCTAAAGCAGATGCAGTGTTAATTGAAATCGGCGGAACAGTAGGCGACTACGAAAACATGTATTTATTGGAAGCAGTAAGGCAGTTAATTTACGAGGAAGGAAAAGAAAACGTCTGTTTAATTAATTTAACTTATATTTTTGAGCCAAAAACACTGGGAGAACAGAAAAGCAAGGCAGCACAGTTAGGAATAAAAAAATTAATTGAAATGGGCTTGATGCCTGACATTGTAATCTGCAGAAGCGAAAACCCTGTTAAAGAAAACATCAGGGAAAAAATCAGTGTTTTTTCTAATGTGCCAAAAGAAAGAGTTATTGGACTGCATGACTCAAAAGAGTTTTACAGGATTCCCTTAATGTTAAAAGAAAAAGGATTAGACAAAGCAATATTTGAATCATTAAACATTGAAGAAAAAAAATTAAAGAATCATTTAAGTTTAGAGAAATGGACTGAAGAAATGACTGTAAGAAAGCCAAAAAAAGAATTAACTGTAGGCATTGCAGGAAAATACACCGGGTTAAAAGACTCTTATATCAGCATAATAAAAGCTTTAGAGCATTGCGAGGCAGAATTCAAGGTAAAAATTAATGTTAAATGGATTGAATCAACAGAAATTGAAACAGGCAAAAAAAAAGCAGAAGAAGTTTTGAAAGACATTAATGCCTTGATTGTTCCCGGAGGATACGGCAAAAGAGGGGCTGAAGGAAAAATTGAGTGCATTAAATACTGCAGGGAAAAAAATATCCCTTTTTTAGGAATCTGTTATGGAATGCAGATGGCTTTAATTGAATTCGCAAGAAATGTTTTAGGCAAAAAAAATGCCAACACAACTGAAATTGATTCAGAAACAACTAGCCCAGTAATCTGTCTTCTGCCAGAGCAAAGAAAAATTGAAGGATTAGGCGGAAACAACAGGTTAGGCGGGTTTGATATTGAAGTAAAAAAAGGGACAATTGCTTTTAGTTTGTATGGAAAAGAAAAAATCAGGGAAAGATTTCGCCATAGGTATGAATGCAATCCTGAGTTCATAAAAGAATTTGAGTCAAAGGGAATTGTTTTTTCAGGAAAAGCGCCAAAAGTTGACATAATGCAGATTTTAGAGATTCCAAAACACAAGTTCTTTTTTGGAACACAATTCCATCCAGAATTAACTTCAAGGCCATTAAAGCCCAGCCCTGCATTCAAGGGATTAATTAAAAGCTGCCTGTGAATTAAGTCAATCAACGAAACTAAATCTTTTTATTCTATTTCATTTTGGCTTTCCTAATGCAGCCAAAAAAGAAATTTTATCTGGATACTTCGATTTGGAGGGACTATTTTGAGGACAGAAAAGACAGTATCAGGCCTTTAGGAGAGTTTGCATTTCAGTTCCTCAAGAAATGCCAGCAGAGGAAATGGGTTGTTATTGTTTCCCCTGAAGTAGAAAAAGAACTTTTGGCTTATTATTCTGAAGAACAAGTTGGTTTGACTTTTTCAAGTTTCAAAGATATAATTTTGAAGGTTTCTTATTCTAAACAGCAGGTTTCTGAAGCACTTTTTTTCTGGGCAAAAACAGGAAAAGAGTTTCCGTTTTCTGATGTTCTGCATTCAGTTATAGCAAGGGACAATCATGCAGTTTTGGTCTGCAGGGATAAACACTTTTGGGAAATCAAATTAGTGGATTGTGTTTTGCCGGAAGAAGTTGATTAAGCCTTTAACCCATATTTTTTTTCAAGTTCTCCTGCAAGCTTTTTTCCGTATTCCTTGCGCCATTCATAAAATTCTTCATCAGTTTTTCCTTTTCCCTTGAATATTCCTCTTGCATTAAACAATGCTTTCCAAGCCTTCTTTTTTTCCCTTTCCCCGTCCAGTTCCTTTAATTTTGTTCTGATTGCCTCGCGGATGAACTCTGTTTTGGTTGAATACCTGAATTCTTTCATGTCTTTTTCAATCTGTTTTGAAAGAGAATTATCAAGCCTTAAACAAATATTTTCCATGCAATACAATGTAATGCAAAGTAATATTTAAAAAGATTAGTGCTTAATCCAGCAGCATGGCTGGAATTCCGTTTTCTATCCTGAATTCTTTCCTGCATTTAACGCAAACAAGCCTGGATTTTTCTTTCAAGTAATTTAATTCAGAGCCGCACGCAGAGCACGCAAGTACTTCAAGCAGTTCTTTTGATAATTCTTCAGCCATTTTTTCATTTCCTGTTTTTTTCCTCTAAAACTTCCTTATACAAATTTTCTGTTTTTCCTGCAATAACTTTTACGTCAAATTCATTTAATACTTTTTCCCTTGCATTTTTTCCTAGCGCAGAGCAAAGCGAAGGAGAAGAAAGCAGTTCAACAAGGCTTTCTTTTAATTCAGTTTTGTTTCCTTTTTCAAAAATTATTCCCTCGCCTTTTCCGATCTGGTCTTTTACCCCAAAAGCATCTGAAGCAATTACCGCACAGCCAGAACTCATTGCCTCTAACACTACAACAGGCATTACCTCAAAAAAAGACGGCAGAACAAAAATTGATGCGCTTCCAAAAAAGAAAGGCAATTCATTGTGTTTTACATGGCCGTAAAAATTGAATTTAATTCCGGAGTTTTGTGCCTGTAATTCAAGTTTTTTTCTCAAAGGCCCTTCACCCAAGACAATTAACTCAAAATCAAATTTGTTTTTGAGTTCACCTAAAACCTCAATCAGCAATCCAATCCCTTTTTCTTTGTCTAATCTTCCGACAAAAATTATTTTGTTTTCCTGTTTTTTTTGCGGGATAAAAGCATTTGAATCAACAAAATTCGGGATAAAAACAATCTTGTTTTTTCTTTCAGGGATTTTTTTTTCAATAACAGATTTTATTTCAGTGCTTAAAGCAATTATCCTGTCGGCTTTTTCATAAACTTTTTTCTGGAAGAAATTAAATGCAGGAGTGAAAAAAGTTTTATGGAATTCTGCTTCAGGCAGGTTATACCAGTTGTGCTCTGAATACACTAAAGGCATTCCAAGAAAAGGAAAAGCGGTTAAAGGGTACTGGCAGTGAAGGATTTCCCCTGAAACAAGGTTTTTTTTTGAATAACAGTTGTGCATTGACAAAAGGTTATGCAATCTGTCATTTTTTATTTTTGGCGAGCCGATTTCAACTGAATTTTCAATAGAACTTTTTGATGCAAACAACTGCACTGAATTCCCTCTTTTTTTTAGCTCTCTGATTAAATCAAATTCAAGTATTTCTATTCCGCCTTTTTCAGGGGGAAAATTATCTATTCTTGAGCCAGTGCTGACAAAAGTGATTTTCATTTTCATGCCTTTTTTCATTATTTTTTTACTTTTTCATCATACAGTTCTTTGACTGTTTTAACTAAAACAGAGCTTGCAATCAATTGTATTCCGATAAACAATGCAGTTATTCCAACCAATGGAATTGACAGATGGCTTGAGTTAGTGCTTGAAAGGACTAAAGTAAAACCCATTGCAAAAAGAAATACGCCGATAATATTGTATTTAGATAAAACATATCTGTCATAAGCCCAGGAGTAAACTACTGCTGTATTCAGCTTACTGTGAAAAAGTTTTACCACAAAATTTGAGAGAAAACCAAAAAAAATCAGTGAAATGCCTACAAGCGCCAGCGAGGTTATAAGAAAAATCCTTCTTAAGCCGAATTCAGTGAAGCTTATTCCGTGAAAAAAAGAGGGATAAAAAAGGACTGCTCCTGCAAGAATAAATATTAATCCTATTGAACCGAATAATTTCAGCGGATTAAATAATTTAACTATTTCAAGAATGGAGAAAAGAAAGCTAAAGCCATACTTTAAGCTGTTCAGCTTTGATGCTCCGGTTCTTTCAGAGTAACTGATTGGAATAAAAGAGATTTTCCAGTTTTTTTGCAGTGCCATTGTAGTCATTGCAGGAGTAAAAGAAAGGCTGTCCGGAAGAGAGTCAAAAGAATCAGCTATTTTTCTCCTGAAAACACGCATTCCTGATGCAGTGTCTTTGACTTCTTTTGAAGAAAAAAAATTGAGCAAAAAAACAAACAGTTTGTTGCCGATAATTCTTTGCGCAGGCATTTTATTGCCTTTGCCTAATCTTGAGCCAACAACCAAATCTGATTTCTCGTTTATCAATGCATGGATTAATTCTGTTGTTTTGTTAATCGGATAAGTGCCGTCTGCATCATAGAATGCAATGAAATCTGATTCAGTGGCTTTAATGCCTGACTTGATTGCAGCGCCGTATCCTTTGTTTGTTTTATGGGAAATAATTTTTATTTTTGGAAGAAATTTTTCAATGATTTCCTGTGTTTTGTCTGTTGAACCGTCGTTTACAACAACTATTTCAGTTTCTTTTATCGGCGTAGTCTGGAGTATCTGCTGTTTTAGCTCAATTGACTGCCTTATTGTTGAAGCAATTGCTTTTTCTTCATTGAATGTCGGAATAATAATTGACAGCTTCATTTAAACCAAAACGCAATATTTTAATACACAAGAATACTATTATGATTACTTAAATAAAAAGGTTTTCGCATGCAGGAAACAGCAATTGAAATAAGGAATTTAAGGAAGGAATTCAGGACAAGCCTTAACCCCCAGAATTTAACTGAATTCTTTTTTCCAAAACACAAGACAACTATTGCGGTTGACGCACTTAATTTAGATATATTCAAAGGCGAAACAATCGGCTTATTGGGACCGAACGGTGCAGGAAAAACCACTTTAATCAAGCTTGTTTCAGGAATTCTTTTTCCTACTTCAGGCGAAATAAAAATACTGGGAAAACCGATTGAAGAACAAAAAATTAAAGTAGGGTTAATGCTTGGATGCGAATTAATTTACCGCAGGCTGACAGGATACGACAACTTAAAATATTTTGCAAGAATCTATAAAATGAAGGAATTCCATGAAAGAATAATTGAATTAAGCAAAAAACTTGAATTCCATGACTACTTATATGATTACGTTGAAAATTATTCTCTTGGCACTAGGTCAAAACTGGCTTTGGCCAGGGCATTAATTCATGACCCTGAAATAC
Organism: archaeon; assembly: GCA_043819075.1. Lineage (GTDB taxonomy): Archaea > Iainarchaeota > Iainarchaeia > Iainarchaeales > 1-14-0-10-31-34 > 1-14-0-10-31-34. Next base: position 21,622 of record JBDRFE010000031.1, on the reverse strand, counting down.
TGATTTTAGACGAGCCAACCCTGGGCTTGGATTTCAATATAGCGGAAAAAATAAGGAATTACATCAAAGAAATGAACAAAACAGTCATTCTTACAACCCATTACGAAAAAGAAGCAAGAGAGTTATGCGACAGAGCAGCTTTAATGAACAGAGGCGAAATAATCTGCCTTGAAGAAAAAGAAAATTTTGACAATGTGATGAAAAAGTTCGCTGAATTAGGTGTGTAAATGCGTGAACAATTAAATGAAATAATTGCAATAACAAAAAAAGAATTCAAATTAAGCATAAGGTTCAAAACAGCTTATTTGTTGAACACTTTTGTTAACCCGATTCTATCCCTTATTCCTTTATTCATAATTTATTACGGCTTCCTGCATTACAGCGGCGCAGAAGAATTTGGCGGAATAAACCTTGACAACTATGTTTCTTTCCTTGTTTTCGGAATAGTAGCCCAAGCATTTTTTTACAACGGAATAAATGTTTTTGCCACAAAATTCAGGGAAGAAAAATACTGGAAGACAATTGAATCGCTTTTTATTGCACCAATCAACTATCTTTCGCTTATAATCGGGGTAGGCATAAACATTGCATTAAATTTAATGCCGCTGCTGTTAATTTTCATCTTAATTGCTTCTTCTGTAAGCGCTTCTTCAATAATAAATGCTTTTGTAATCAGCTTAATGATGTTATTGCTGTTGCTTTTCTGCTTGGGAATAGGGCTTGTCTTTGGAGCATTAACATTGTTTTCAGAAAACTTTGACCCGGTATTCAGGTATTTTTTTGCGGGCTGGACTTTATTAAGCTGTTTTGCTTATCCGATTGACATTATTCCTGAAATCCTTAAGCCAGTTGTTCTGTTAAACCCGGTTTACCATGCAGTGAATTTTTCAAGGGATTTATGGATAAGCAATTTCATGAATTTAAGCAGTTTTCTTTATGTCTGGCTTTTTGCATTAATAACTCCGGTAATAGCAGTACTAATTTTCAAGGCAGCATGGAAGAGAATGGAAGTCCAAGGTTATTAGTTTTTTTTGCAAATAATGCTGAAACTGTTAGTGAAATTCATTGGAAGAAGCTTTCCAACAGGATTGTTTGTGTGCTTGAAAACTTTTTCAATTAAAAAAAATTCTCCAATCAGCTTTTTCCATTCATCCAAAGAAGCAAGCCTTTCATTCGGCTGAAACTGAGTTGCTTTATTGAATTTAAACAGCAAAAAATTTGAGTTAGGGACATACAAATTAATTTTCCCGTTTTTTTTAAGCACTCTATTCATTTCGCTTAAAGCTTTTTTGATTTCAATGAAATGCTCTAAACTGCCTAAACAGGCAATGAAATCAAATGACTCTTTTTTAAACGGCAGTCTTGAAGCAGAAGCAAGGACAAGCCCTGAGTTAGTATTTTTTTTTGCAGTTTCCAGTGCAACTGAACTAAAATCAGTTCCAATGCAATGCACAAATTTTTCTGCTTCTTTTAAAAAAAATCCTCCCCCGCAGCCGACATCCAAAAGCATTTTATCTGATTTAGAGTTTATTCCAAGGTATTTCAGCATTAAAGAATTGTATTCTTTTGAGGTATTAAAAACCCCAAATTCAGTGAACCTTTTATCATACCATTTTAATGCATTTGCATCAGACTTAAACTGCATTTTTTCAATCATTTAATAGAATGAAAAAGCCAAACAATTAAAGAATATTCCCTGAAATATCATACTGATGGAGCCAGAAATATCTGTTGTAATATGCGAAAGAAATTCTGAAAAATTCATTGAAGAATGCATTGAATCAGTAATGCAGCAGAAAACAGAGTTTGAATTAATTGTAGTGGACGATTTTTCAGCTGACAAGACAAAAGAAAAAATAAGAAAACTGCAGGAAAAATACAGCATAAACTTAATTGAATTAAAACAGCATCAAGGAATCAGCAGGGCAAGAAACACAGGAATAAAGGCTTCAAAAGGAAAATTTATTGCATTCATTGACTCTGATTGTGTTGCAGGAAAAAACTGGCTTCAGGAACTGAAAAAAAGCTTTGATGAAGAAACAGTTTCTGTTGGCGGGCCGAACATTGTTCCAGAAAACGCCGGAAAAAAAGAAAAAATTTTTGACGAACTTCTTTCACTGCTTTCAGGTTTTGGCTCAGATTATGTTAAAAACACTGAAAAAATAACTGAAGCAAGCCATAACCCCAGCTGCAATTCAATGTATTTAAAAAAAATTCTGCAGGAAATGAACGGCTTTAATGAAAAGCTTTCAAGCAACGAAGACCCAGAGATTGATTTCAGAATAAAAAAAGCAGGAAAAAAAATCATGTTCACCCCAAAAGCAGTTGTATTCCACCACAGGAAAGACTCTTTTAAAAAAATTTTTTCCCAGGCATTCTGGTTCGGCTTGGGAAGAATGCAGGCAATAAAAATTCATCCTGAAATGGCTGAATACTTCAGGCTGATCCCTTTAGCAGCAATTCTTTCAATGCTTTTGCTATTGTTTTACGGAATTCTTTCAGGAAAAACCGGATTGATTTTTTATTTTGTTTCAGCAGTATTTTTTGTTCTTGCCTTAATTTCTTTGGCTGCAGTAATCAAGAACAGAAGATTTTCGTTTTATTACTTTTTTTTCCTGATTGCATGGTTTTTTGGCTATGGCTTTGGAATGCTTAAAGGAGTGGTTAAATGAAGATTTTAATTACTTCAATGTTTTACGCTAAAAGCTATGGACAGGGATTATGCGTTCAAAAACTGGCTGAATTCCTTTCAGCTAAAGGCCATAAAGTAATGGTTTTTCACGGGGAAAAAAAAGAAATTAAAGGCAGAAAAAATCTTGAAATCAAAAAAATTCCTTCAGTCGGAATAAAAGGAATTGATTTGCTGGCTTTTTCCCTGAACCTCAAAAAAAAGGCATTACAGGAAAAAGATTTTGACGTAATTTACCCGCAAGACTATTCTTTTGGATTAGCTGACTTCAAAAAGCTTGGAATTCCTGTTGTGTTTCATGCAAGAGGCACAGTAAAAGGAAATTCTTTAAACAGGCCTAAAACCGGATTCAAAACAGAATTTTTAAGGAAAGCCGCAATCCCTTTAATGGTTCAGCTGGACAAAAACTGTTGTGAAAACTCTCAAACAATTATTGCCGCTTCTGGTTCAATTGAAAAAGAAATAAAAGGCTTTTACGGAATCAGCGGAAAAAAAATAAAAATTGTTTCAGACGGAGTTGACTTAAAAAAATTCAGCTCAAGCACTGAATTGAAAAAAAAAGCGCAAAAATTAAGGAAAAAACTTGGCCTGAAAAAAAATAAAATATTGCTGTTTGCCGGAAGGCTTGTTCCCCAGAAAGGGCTTTTATTTCTTGTAAAAGCATTGCCTGAAATAATGCGAAAAATCCCTGAAACAGTTTTATTGATTGCAGGGGAAAACACCAGCGAGAACCATAAAAAAGAAATTGAAAAAGAAATACTAAAACTTGGAATAAAAAACAAAATAAAATTTTTAGGCTATGTTGAACAGGAAAAAATGCCTGAATTAATTGAATTAAGCGATGTTATTGTCAGCCCTTCAACTTACGAGCCAATAGGAATAATCAATTTAGAGGCAATTGCATTAAACAAGCCTGTAATAATTCCTAAAAGCATTGGCTCAATCAATCTTCTGAAAGATTCAGCTGTAACAGTCAATCCCGAAAACCCGCAGGAAATTTCTTCTGCAGTGATAAAACTTTTTTCCTCTAAAAAGCTTTACAACAAGCTTGCAAAAAAAGGCAGGCTGAACGCAAAAAAAGCTGATTGGAACAGAATCGGAAAAAAAATAGAATCAATCCTTGAAATTGCTTCAAAAAAAGGAAAAAAAACTGTTAAGGCAGTGAAAGCAAAATGAATTCAAGTGTTATTATTCCTGCATTTAATGCAGAAAAAACAATTGAAAAAACAATTGGCTCTGTTTTAGAGCAGTCGCTTAAGCCAAAAGAAATAATTGTAGTAAATGACGGTTCAACTGACAAAACAGAAAAAATCGTAAAAAGAATTGCAGAAAAAAACCTTTCAGTAAAGCTGTTTAACAGGAATAATTCTGGCATCAGCGCCAGCAGGAATTTTGGCGCCTTGAATGCTTCAGCTGAAATAATTGTTTTCCTTGACTCTGATGTTTCAGTGGAAAAAAAATGGCTTGAAAAATTAGTTCTTCCGCTGAAAGACAAAAATGTGTTTGCCTGCTGCGGAAAGTATTCAGTTGAATCAAACAAAAGCTTTAGCTCTGATTTTTTTTCTTTTGTTGTTTCAAGCTCTTCTTTTCAGGGATACAATATTGCTTTCAGGAAAAAAGATTTCCTTGAATTTAATGGTTTCAATGAAAATATGAGGTTCTCTGAAGACCCTGAATTATTTTTAAGGGCAGTGATTTCAGGAAAAAAACTCGTGGAAACAAATGCCGAAAGCTTTCATACAAGCTATTCTTTAAGTGAAAGAATTAAATCCAATTACAATTACTCTTTTTTTGACGCGGTTTTGTTCAAAAAAAACTTCGGTTTTCTGGCTAACCCATTGAATCTTTTTAAGGCGCCGAAAAACATCAAATATATTTTTGGCTTTTATTTCATGGTTTTTTTTTCAGCAATTTTAACGATTTTATTGTTTCTGGCTTCAGGAAACATTTTTTCAGTTCTTTTTGTTTTTCTTCCCTGTCTTGCCGGATGCATTAAAATTGCGTTAAACAAAAACAATGCATTGTACTGCAATAATTTTGTTTTAGTGATGTTTTACTCTTTTTTTGCCTTGTTTTTGTTTGAATTAGTAAAAGGAACAGGCTTTGTTAAAGGATTACTTTTCGGCTAATAAATTCAGATAAACCATTAAATGCTGTTCTGAAACAGCTGAAAGAGAGTATTTTGTTTTTACAAGGCTTAATCCATTCAAGCCAATTTTCTGCCTTAACACAGGATTCAATAAAAGCTCTAATGAAATAGACAGTTCATCTGATTTTTTCGGAGGAACAAGAAATCCGTTGAATCCGTCAACTATTACTTCTTTTATTCCTTCAATTGAAGACCCGACAACAGGTTTTCCACAAGCCATTGCCTCAATTAACACCAACCCAAAAGCTTCTGAAGAAGTTGAAGGCAATACAAGAACATCGCTTGAATTAATTGCATCAACCACCTCTTTTTCATTTAATTCCCCTGCAAAAATCGTTTTATCCAATACATTTAATTTCCCTGCAATTGATGCATAATACTTGTATGTTGTGTCAGGAAAAGCAGGATTTTCCATGCCAACAACCAATAATTTCTTGTCATCTGATTTAATTGAATTAAATGCGCCAAACAGATATGGCAGGCCTTTGTTTGAGGCAAGCCTGCCTAAAAACAATACAAGAAAAGTTTTTCCTCCAATAGAATACTTTTTTCTTGAACCAAGCTCTTTTTTTGGCAGCGGCCTGAAAACACTTGAATCAACTGAATCAGGAATTACCTCAATTTTTTTGAAACCCAGTTCTTCAAGAATTTTTTTTTCAGCAAAAGTTATTGCAAGAATCCTGTCAAAACCAATCAGCTTATGGAAAAAAAAATTCAGTTTTTCCCTGAACAAATTTTTATTATAATCAAAATGAGGTGTAATAATGCACGGAACTTTCATTATCCTGCAGGCAAGCCGTGGAAAAAAATTTATTGACCTGAAGCCATGAAAATGCGCTACTTCAGGCTTTAGCTTTAACAGCAATAAAGCGGTTTTTATTCCCAAAGAAAATCCTTTTTTATTGAACTCAAAAAGGTTTTTTGTTGTGCCGTTCTGGTTGAATACAATTACTTCATGGCCTTTGGCTGAAAAGCTTTTCCTGAAGTTTTCAATTACTTTTTCTATTCCGCCTGTGTTTAACGCAAACTGTTTTGTTATAAAAGCAATTTTCATTCAAGCACTTTCCCGTAAACTTTCAGTATTCTGCCTGAAACATTATTCCAGTTGAATTCTTTTTCTGCCTTAAAAAAAGCGTTGTCAACAATTCTTGCACACAGTTTTTTGTCTTCAAGAATTAATTTTATTTTTTTTTTCAAGTTCAGCTGAATTTCCCGGCTCAAACAATAACCCTGTTTCATTGCCTGAAATAAGGTCTGGGAATCCGCCTGCATTTGATGCAATAACAGGTTTTTTTGCTGAACTGGCTTCAGTTACAACAGAAGAACAGGGTTCAGGCCATAAAGAAGGAAGTACAATTACATCGCTTAACGGAATAAAAAACTGCCTTACTTCTTCATTCGGCACTTTATGGAATAAAAATACATTTTCAAGGCTGTTTTTTTTAATGAATTCAGTGAATTCCTGCAGGTATTTTTCTTCCGCATAACTGTAAACAAAAATGAATTGAGCGTCAATGTTTTTTGCGGTTTCAAGCAAAACTTTAGCGCCTTTTTCCTCTATCAGCGAACCCAAAAACAAAATTTTCTTTTTTTCTGAATTAAACGGAGGCTTTGTTTCCCTGACTTTATCCGCAATTATTTTCTCTGAAAAAGCGACATTTGGAATGACATAAATTTCTTTTTTTTTCTTTAATTGAATTGAATTTTTTACATCACTGCTTACTGCAATGATTGCATTGCATGCTTCAGCTGAATTCCTTAACACCCATCTCTTGAAATTCATTACAGGCTTATTTGAGTGCATGCATTCAGTGCATCGGTTAATGTCATAATCCAGGCAGATTTTTTTCTTGTAATACCTTCTTCCTTTAACGCAGTTAATCCAGTTGCCGTGAACAGTTAATACAACCGGAACCCCAAATAATTTGAGCGGAAGGCAGGAAAGCAGTGAAAAAGGGCAGTGGACATGAATTAAATCGTATTTGTTTTTCAGCTGAAGGCTTAAAGCCTTTAAAAAAAATGGCAGAATAAGTTTTCTTCCCTTAAATGACAGTTCCTGCTGGGAATTAATTCCTGCATTAACCCTGAAAACATTAACTGAATACATTTTTTCGCATTTAGAGGTGTCGCCGATTTTTGCAGTCAATACATCAACTGCATGATTTTTTGAAATAAGCTGTTTTGATAAATTCATTACATGCTGTTCTATTCCCCCAAGAGAAGGAAAAAAAGCAGGCGTAACCATTAAGACTTTCATTTCTTTTTCCTCGCCTTGATTATAATGCTTAAAGAAAGAGTGGGAAAAAAATCAGCTAAAATGCTTTCAATTTTATACAGCAACGGAAACTCTAGTTTGTCGCTTAACCTAAGCAGTTCAGAAAACCTTTTTTCTACTGCAAAACCGTTTTCCTTTAACTGTTTTTCAAGCAAAGAAAAAGTGTAAGCCCTTATATGTCCGCCGCTCTTGAAGTAATCAAGGTTGAAAGGCTTTTTTCCTGCAAGCAGTAAAAGCCTGTTTGGAAGGCAGGCAGTGTTTGGAGTTGAAATCAAAAGAAAGCCGCCTGGCCTTAGAATCCTGTTAATTTCTGAAACAAAAAAATCCGTGTCAAAAATATGCTCTATTACTTCTCCTGCAAAAACTGCGTCAAAAAAATTGTCTTTGAAAGGAAAACGTTTTTCAAAATCAAATTTAATGCACTTGATTCCTTTTTCTTTTGCCTTAAGCAATGCAGGGGAAATGTCTGCGCCAAAAACATTCCAGCCCTTGTTTTTTAATTCAAGCGAGAATTCTCCTTGAAGGCAGCCCAAATCAAGTATTCTTCCTCTTTTTTCCCTGTTTAATTCAATAAACATTTTTTTCAGCCTTTCATTTGAATGCAAATCAACCGGCAGTTCACAATACCTTTTTCCCTGAAAAACTGAAATCGAATCATTTTCTTTCATTTAACAGCACCAAAAAAAACTCAATGTATTCTTCCACTATATTCTTCCATAAAAACTCTTTTTTAATTCTGTTGAAACCATTCAAGCCCATTTTTTCTGCTTTAACAGGGTTATCAAGCAAAAAATTAACTGCTTTAACCAGTTCTTCAATATCATTCGGCTTTACTTTTATTCCATTCGATGAATCAACTATTTCTTTTAAGCCCCCGGTATCAGATACAATCACCGGCTTGCTGAAAGCCATTGCCTCTAAAGTTGAAACAGACACCGGCTCAAAAAGCGAGGGAAGAACATAAACAGAACAAGCTGAAAGCAGTGCATTTTTTTGTTTTTCTTTCACCCAGCCCAAAAACTTCACTTTGCCTGAAAGATTTTTTTCTTCAATAAAAGCTTTTACTTTTTTTTCCATCGGCCCTTTTCCTGCAATCAGGAAAACGCAGTCTTTTCTGTTAATTTTTTCTGCTGCTTTCAGGAAAAGCAAAGGGTTTTTCTGCAGTTCAAGCCTTGCAAGAAACAAAACAATTTTTTGCGGGAATTCTTCCCTGATTTTTTTTAATTCATTTTCTTCTGCAGAAAATTTTTCAAGAAACACCCCGTTATGGATTGCAGTGCATTTTGCTTTAGTATTTTTTTCTTCTGCTTTTTTTTCTTCTTCATTCAGGAAAATTATTCCGTCTGCTTTCTTCATTGCAAGCCTCTGGAAAAAAGAATCAACCATTACGCTCAATTTGAATTGTTTTCCAATCCAAGGGGTAAATTTTGCCCTTTCAGAAAAATTGTCGTTGATTACAGCTGTTTTCGGAATATTCCATTCAGAAAGAAAATACAATGCTTCAGCCATTGAAGAAAGAACAACATCAAATTCTTTTTGGTTAAATGATTTGCTTACTGCCCTGCTAAACAAATACCTGTTAACAAACCCAAAAGGATAATCAATGAATTTAAACTGGCTTATTTTAATGCACTTAAATCCTAAAAAATTTCCTGAAAGGTTTGCAACAGTGATTTCATGGCCTTTGTTCCTGAGTTCCTGAATTAATTCATAGTATGCAGGGGACACAATTTCTTCAGGGCTTTCCCTGATTAAATAAAGTATTTTCATTTATTTTCCTTCAATGAATTTAATCATTTTTTTTAAGCCTTCTTCAAGCGGTGTTTTGCATTCAAATCCGATTAATTCCTTTAATTCAGCTGAATTGAACTGCATTCTGTCAGTTTCAAATTCTTTTAATCCTTCAGGAAACTCATCGTGGATTACCTCTGACTTTGATTTAGTGAGTTTTTTTATTAACTTTGCCAGCTCAAGAATGCTTGTTTTTTTTCCTGTGCCGATATTAATTGTTTTTGAAAAAGTTTTTTCAGAGAAAGCTGCAAGGATTGTTGCTTTTGAAACATCTCCCACATAAGTGAAATCCCTCTGCTGTTTTCCAGAACCAAAAATTACCAGAGGCCTTCCCTCTAATGCCTGCCTGATAAAAAGCGGTATTGCCATTGAATCGCTCTGGTTTTCACCGTAAACATTATAGTATCTTACAATTGAATAGCCGGTATTGTTTTCCCTGTGGAATTCCTCTAAATAGTATTCGCTTAAAAGTTTTGCTGCAGCATAAGAAAAATAAGGGTTTGATTTTATTTTTGAAAAAGAAAACGATTTCCTGAATTCTTCTGTCAAAAGCGTTGTAGAAGAATAAACCACTTTCTTTGAATTGTATTTCAGGGCATAATTCAATACATTATACAATCCTGTTAATTCAGTGTGAAGCAGCTTAATGGGGTTGCTTGTCCTGTAAAACCCTCCTCCTAAAGAAGCAAAATGAAAAATAAAATCAAATTTTCCTATTGAATCAATCCATTTCCTGTCAGCTATATCACAGGCAAAAGAATCAAATTTTTTGCTTTCAGTTAAATCCAGCACAAAAACTTTGTGCTCTTTTGACAGGTCTTCTGCAACCCTTGAGCCGATAAAACCGTTTCCGCCTGTAACAAGAATTCTAGACATTTAATTAATTACCCTGAAAAGTCAATAAAAGCTTTTCTTGTTCCTGAAACCCTTCCGGCAAAAATAAAATAAATGTCCTGCAAAAGCCTTCGAAAACCCATTTTTCCTTTTAAAAAAAGCTTAACTGATTCTTTTAGGTCATTCAAAAGAAATGGCAGGTCATTCAAAACTAAAAACAAAAAGAAAAACCTTGAATTAAAGTTTTTTAAGGCAAAATAGTACTTGAATTTCCCGAACTCAAATTTGTTGCCAAACCTTGCATTGCTTTTAATGAAATGATGCACTACAGCCTTTCTGTTATTAATTATCTTAAAGCCTTTTTTCAAAAGCCTGAAAGAAAGGTCTATTTCATCAAAATAAAAAGTAAAATTTTCATCAATGAAATTAACTTCTTCCAGCGCCTTCCTGGAAAAAGCCATGTTGCACCCGTGAACAACAATAAAATCGTTTTTTTTCATTTCAGCCGGATTAACTTTTATCAAGCCAAAATTATTGCACGTCCAAAAAACATTTGTTTCAGGCTTGTCAAAGTATTCTATTGCTGTCCCTGAAACTGCTCCAACACCATCTGAAACAAAAGACAAAACAAGTTCTTCAAGCCAGTTTTTTTCCGCCACAGCATCATCGTCAATGAATGCAATAAATTTTCCTTTTGAATTCCTTATTCCTGTGTTTCTTGCAGCAGCCAGGCCCTTGTGTTCCTGGTTTATGATGTGAAAGCCTTCTGGCTTTAAGTTAATTTCTGCGCCGTCATTGACTACAATTAATTCAAAGTTCCTGTAAGAAGAATTTAACACTGACTCAATGGTTTTTTTGATTGAATTTCTCAACCCAAAAGTTGTTATTATAACAGAAACAAACGGCTTTTCAGGAATATTTTTTTGTTGTTTCATGCATTCACCCTGAATTTTTCCTGATGAATTCAATTAATTTTTCAGTGTTTTTTTCCAGGTCAAGAAAGTTTAATGCATTATTTCTTGCATCAACTGAAAGCAGTTTCAGTTCAGCCTTGGACACTTTTTTTGTTTTCTCAAAATTTATTCCAGCATTTCCAGCCTGCTTTATTGGCCCGTTTATTTCAGGCACAAGCACGGGCAGGCCGCATGAAAGATACTCTGAAATCTTCACCATAAAACTGGCATCGGCAAAAGCTGAACCGAATTTTTTTAGGTAAATCCCTGCATCAAAAAACGGAATGACTTTGAAAAGGAATTCATCTGAAAAGCCTTTAAGAAAAACAACTTTTTTTTCAAGCCCTCTTTTCTTTAATTCTTTGATTAAATTTTCCTGTGCATTTGAAAAAGGCGATATGATGAATAAAATGCAGTCGTTTTCTTCAAGAAAGCCGAAAAAACCAGTGAAATCCTTTAAGTCACAGGAAGAACTTAAATACAATAAATTGATTTTTTCTTTTGAAAGGTTTAGTTCCAAATCAGTTTTTTCAGGAAGGTATTTTTTTGTGTCAACCGGAGCCGGAAAAAAAGCCATTGGATTTGTTAACCCGAATTCTTTTAGGATTTCATTCTGGGGTGCGCTTAAAGAAATAATTCCATTAGATTCTTTCATTACATGAAGCATTGATTTTTTTGAGCAATCCATTAAAAAAGAAACAAAACTTTCTTTTTCTGTCACACCTTCAATAAAAACAAAGAAAGGAATTTTCCTTTTTTTCAGTTCATCAGCAATCATTGAATAAAACCTGGTTTTTATTAACGGCCTGAAATTAAACCAGAATCCGTTTCCATTGCATTCAGGGATTTTCAATATTACTGCATCAAATTCTTGTTTTTCAAGCAATGAAACAAGTTTTCTGAAAGAAAAAAAAGAAGTCAAGGGAAAAGTAAAAGCTTTTGTGTAAAGCCAATAGCTTAAAGGAACATGAACTTTAATTTTATCCGAAGAGCCATGGCATAATGCTTGGACTTCGTTTCCTTTGGCTGCAAGGCCTTCCATCATTCTCTTTAACAGCAGTGAATCGCCTTTGAATAAGCTGATGTTTGTCCTTTCAGCAAAAAACAATAATTTCATTTTCTTTCACCAGAAATTTCTTTCAGCAAAAAACAATGGCTCATTTTTCTTTCACCGCAGTTTCCCTGAAAAAAGACTCAAAGTCTTTTATTCTTTTTTCAAAAGAAAAGTTTTCTTCAGCTTTTTTTCTTGCATTCAACCCGAAAAAAGCCCTTTTCTTTTCGTCTTCCATTAACTCTTTGAGTTTTTCTTCAAACAAATTAAAATTGCCTAATTCAACCAGAAAGCCGTTTTTGCTGTCATCAACTATTTCTTTTGTCCCGCAGGCTAAAAACACAACACAAGGGGTAAAACAAGCCATTGCCTCAACCAATACCATGCCAAATGCTTCCTGTGAAGAAGGAAGGACTAAAACCGAAGCAGAAGAAAACTCCTGAATTAATTCTTTTCTTGAAAGCCCCTGCCTTAAAAAAACTTTTTCAGGAAAACCTGCTGCAAGAGATTTTATTTTGTTTAAATAAAAGTTTTCTTCAGCTGAACTGGCTTCAGGGCAGGCAAACACAAAAACCCATTCCTTTTTGCTGTTTTTGCCTGCTAATTCAAGAAGAAAATCCATTCCCTTGTGTTTCACAGCCCTTCCGACAAACAAAACTTTTTTTTGTTTTTTTCCCGGCTGAATTGGAAATTCCTCCATGCAGGCAAAATTTGATATCTTCAGCAATTTTTTTTCTGAAATTTTTTCCTGAGCCAGAATCCTTTCTTTAATGCACCCGCTTGCAACAATAACATAATCAGAGCTTTTAACGCTTAGCCTTGCAAGAAAATCATACAAAAAATTGTTGGGCTTAATCCAGGGATTGTGGTTGAATTCATGGTAAATTAATGGAATCCCTTTAAGCCTTGAAAGAATTAATCCGGCAAAAACCATTGAACAGCCTGAAAGATACACTGCATCAAATTTTTTTGGGATGGATTTAAGCAAAACAAATAAAGTGAAAAAAAACGCGTTGGTTTTTTTTGCAGGAAACCTTTCAATAACCATGTTTTCTGAACTGAATTTTTTTGTTTTGTCAACAGAAAAATAAGTTACTTTAAAACCTTTTTCTGCAAGCCCTCTGGCAATATTAAATGAAAGATATTCTATTGCCCCGCCTGAATCGCTTGGAACCCCGATAAACTGTGTTCCGATAAAACACGCTTTTATTGCCATACAATCAACTTAAAATCAAGTTTTTGGCCTGAACCTGTCAAGCTCTCCCGCAGTAACAACATAAACCTTTGAATAACTTGTTTCAAAAACCTTTTTTCCAAGCGAGCCGATTCTTGAAAAATTATCGCATCTGACAAAAACATCATTTAAGTAAACTCCGTAAGAGTGTTCGTTAGTGCAGGTAACAGAAAAACCTGCAGCAGCATACTGTTTTGGAGAATTCATTGCACCAGCCCTTGTAATTGGAATCAATTCATCAGCATACAAAATGTTTTTTGGGGCGAATTCACTTGAAAAAAGCTCGCTTGCCTCGCCGTACTGCGAGTTGGTAAAAAAAGCAGGCGCGCTAAGCGATGAAAGCACTAAAAGCATTATTGGAATAAAATACAACGGCTTTTTATGGAAGACAAGAATAATGCATACCCCTAGTATCAGCGAAGTTACCTCTAAAGTTGCATGCACTCCGTCCTGAAACTGAATGTGAATCAAAAACAAAACCAAAAACAATACTCCTATGCTGAAAACAAAAATCTGCCTTCTGCCCGGGTAAACAAAAAACGCTGTTAAAACAAGAAGTGAAACAAGAAAGTAATGGATTAATTTGTCAATCAGCTGCTCTACCCCAAAATTGTTGGCATAATTGTTTATAAAAGGGACAAGCCTTCTCATGAAAGGAACATTTTCTGCAACGCTTTCAGGAATCAGCTGGCCGGTGGTTTTTTCCTGTAACCCCAAAACATCAGTTAAAGGGTTTGCCCTTGGATTTAATTGTTCTTCCCTTACGACTTTTTCTTCTTCTAGAAAGCTTTTGTTTTCGTCAAGAATGCTGCCCAAATTTTCCCCTGAAATTCCTGCATACTCTTTTGTCAACCCAAATAAATTAATTGAAGTTGAATAAGTTGCCACAAGCACTGTGAATAAAAGCAGTATTGCAATGTCAGTGAAATATGCTTTTCTTGAAATTGCTTTGCTGAAAAAGAATATTGCAACAAAAAAACCAAATACTGCGATAGCGATATACAGTGTGGTTAAATTAATGTAAGTCACTATAAGCATCATTACAACAATAATAATCCTTGAATTAAGCTGCTTGAAATACTTTAAGTAAAAATAAATGAATACAAGAAAAATCATGAATTTTCCAATCATTTGCGGGGCAAGATGAATGTTTTGAATGGGAAAAAAAGCAATTAATACTGCAAACAAGGCAAGCTTTTCATCCAAAAATCTTGTTGAAACAAGATAAAATGAAAGAAAAATCAGCAGCAAAAAAAACAGCTTGAACAAAAAAAACAGGTTTCCAGCTGAAGTCCCGAAAATTTTTGCAATAATTACAAGATAATAAAAATAAACAAAGCTTACATTAACATAATTGTGTTTTCCGAAATCTGCAAGCGAAAATTTCCCTGACTCAAGCTTTGTTAAGTTGTCAAGCAAAACTCTTTCATCTCCTATAAGGATTTGTGATGTTATTAGCGGGGCAAGAGTTGAAATAAACAAAATGAACAATGAAAGCCAGAACACTGTTTTTTTCTTTTCTATAAGCGAATAAACAAGTGAAGCAGACAGCAATCCAAACCCGATAAAATAAAGCAGGTTGTATTCCACAATCAAGTCAAATCTCTGGGAAAAAAATGAAGCAAAAATAAGTATTGCACCAGCAGAAACAAAAGGATAAACTTTTTTGAACCTGAACAAAAGAAAAATGCTTATTCCTGAAACCAAAAAAACAAGCATGTTTAAGTAGGTTTTATCTGAAATAAAGCTTCTTGTAAAATGCTGGCCGATAAAAAAATAGAATAACACGTAAAGGAACAGGAAAAAAATAAAGTATTTGCTTGAAAAAAAAGCCTCAAGCCTTGAATTAATGTTTTCAGTTAATTCAAGCCCTTTCCTTACAAAACTATTGTTTTCCAGATTCATTTCTTTCCACCAAAAAAATTAATGCAATAAACAGCGCTATTCCAAAGCCTATTAACAGCCTGTAATCAGTTCTCACTACAACTGAAGTGAAATAAAAATTGTTTGCATCGTTTTCAAATACTTTTACTGCATAAAACCCGGGTTTTGAATTCCCTATTGCAAGCACAAACTTTTTTTTCCCTGAATCCTTTAAAGAATTGTTTTCAAACAAAGGGCAGGTTTTTTCAGTGCAGTCTTTTACTTCAGCCAGATTATAGTATTTGCTCATTTCAATTGCATACACTTCAGAGTCAAATTCAATTACAGTTTTTTCCCCTGGAAAAGAAACAAACTGGTCAACTTTCAGGGAAAAAGCAGCGGGAAGCAGGAATAAAAGGAAAAGCAGAAAAACTTTATTCATTCATTGCACCTTTAACAAAATGAATTCCAAGGAAAACCACGTTTGACATCACTGCAGCAGAAGCAATGGTGTTCCTGTCAAAAAGAAACTTAAATGCAACTGTCAGGATAAAAGTAAAAAAAACAATTATTCCCATGCTTAAAATAACCGAGATAACAAAGGTTTCAATAAAACCGGCGTCTTTTATTATAAGCCTGAAAAACAGATAGCCGCAAAAAAATAATGCACTGAAAGCAACAAACAGTTCGCTTAAAGGAAAAGGAAAATAAATGCTGAAAGCAGTTGCAATAATAACAAACAAGCCGAAATTAAACAGATTAACCCTTAAAGCAAAAACCCTGGCGGCTTCAATAAAGCCTTTTATTTTTTCCAAACCAAATGAGTTCATCTTATCCAATTAAATAGAATCAAAGTTATATAAATAAACTTTTAATGCAGGAACATTGTTTAAAAACCATTAAACAATGTGTCCGCGATTAAAAAAACCAACTGGAAAAAAATTATTTTCTTCTGGGTCTGGTGCTTGATTTTATCACTACAGGTTCTAATGCGCTATCAGGAAGCTTGTCAGCTGTCAGAACTCTTGGTTTTCGTAATCTGGTAAAGCTGTCTCCTATAAAGCTTGATACCTTTCTTCCTGTTTCAGCCATAGTTGTATGGACAATTTCCTTTCCTTTTTTCAATTCGTGTGTTGCTACAACAACTTTTTGCCCATTTTTGACTGATACTATTCCAAGAAAGTTTCCAGTAGTAACAAAGGTTCCTTTTTTCAATTCTTTAGGTAAAGAAGCTTTTTTTCCCGGCTGTATATAGAAAAGTCTTCCAGAATGGTAAACACTATTATTTGCATCAATTATTGACCTTTTAAGAGCTCCCTCTACATTAAATCTGACTCTTCTTCCTTTTTTTACTGGTTTCACTTGGCCTAATCTTCTAAAACCTCGCACAGTTATTTGAGTATTCATTCTTGGCAAAACTATCACCCCTAATAACAACTAACCAAATTCTTATATAAAAGGATTTCTACAAACTTGTGCATGCAGAAATCCAAAACCGCATTTATAGAGGATTTCTGGAAAGCTTAATGCAGGCAAAAGGATTTAAATCAAGTAAATTCATTCATTTAATGAAATGAACCAAAATGCATTGCTGGCATTATGCCTTATTCTTTCATCAGTTTTTGTTGTTTATTCAGTTCACTTTGATTACCCTCTGGCATTTCATTCAGAAGAATATGACCACTTAATCCTTGCAAAAGAAACAGTTCAAGGCGAAAAAATTGCAATAGGCTTTAACTGGGAATTAGGTTTTTCAGTCTTTTTTGCGGTATTAAACACATTACTATTGAATAACCTGAATTCAATGCTTGTATTCATTCCAATAGTTTTTGCCCTGATAATCAGCTTTTCTTCTTTTCTTTTAGGAAGGTATTTGTTCAAAAGCAGGCTTGCAGGAATTTTTTTCGGAATTTTTTCCCTGATGATTCCAAGCAATCCAGGAGTAATGGGATTAATGTTTGCTGTCCCAAACTCAATGGCATTATCTCTTGCACCAATGCTGGTTTATTTATTCCTGAAAGGCACAGCAAGCAAAAAAACAGCATTTATTTTCATGTTTTTGCTTGCATTCAACACAATAATCCACCCTGCTTTCACTCTGCTGCTTATTCCGGTAATAACAGTTTACCTGCTTTTAAACCCAAAACTTTTTGAAAAAAACCAGCTGAAAATAGCTGTCGGAATCATTCTGCTGATAATTCTTTTCCCTTTGTTTGCCTCAAGAATTGGCTTAGAAGAAGTTTCTTTAAGCCATGACACCATAACTTCTATTTCAAAAAACATCAGCAAAGTCTTGGTCTGGGAGTCAATAACCCATTACAGTCCAAAATTTTTTCTGGTAGATTTCCTTGGAAACTATATCTTAATTCTTGCATGCTTAGGCTTTGGGGCAATAATAATGCTCAGGCTGTTAATTGAATTCCAGAGAAAAAAAGGAAAACAATCTGCAATGGAAAAAGATTTCACTGTATCAAAACACCAGATAATCCTGCCAATAGCCCTTGCAGTTTTTGGCCTGCTTTACATTCACTTTAACCTGAAAGACTACACTTTTATTGCACCATATGAAAGGACTTTCCTTGAATTAATGCTAGTGCTTTTATTGAGCGCTGCATCAGGGGCATTCCTTTTATGGAAAACAATAAGCAAAATCAAGCAGGATACAGTCAAACCGCTTTCAGCTGCATTAATTCTTTTAATCCTTTTTTTGTTTCTTACAGTGCCTTTCTCCCAGGAAAGCCAATTGTATAAAAACATTGAGCCAGCAGGAATTTCTTCTCTTGAATGGATAAAAGAATTCACTCCAAAAAAAAGCTCTTTTATTGCATTGCCGGACAATTCTCTTGTAATCAGGGCTTTCACTGAAAGAAAAATTTTTGCCTCGCCTCCAACAAGAGCAGGCATTCCAGATGACTTCCAGCTTGAAAGCTTTTTTATAAAATCCTGCCAGCAGAAAGACATTACAATTAATGCAACAAAAGCAGATTACTTGTTCACTGAAAAAGAAATTGAATGCAATTCAATTGAAAAAATTTATGACAAAAAAAGCTACAAAATATACAAAACACTAGAGCCTTAAAACAAATTTTCCTTTCTCATTTTTCCTGCCTTTCTCTTTTTCATTGCTTTCTTTCAGTTCATTTCTTTCTTCAAAGGCTTTCTCTTTTCTCTGGAACTCGGTTTTTTTGTTCAGACTGGATTCAAAAAAATAAATTAACCCAGACTCAACTGCAATAACAGCAATAAACCCTGTTAATCCAAAAACCTTGTTCCCAGCCAGTGCAATAAAAAACAATGCAATAAAGACAACTGCACTGAATGCAGTCCTGTACTCAGGCTTTACCACAAAAAAGTCGCTTAATTCAGGGTAATGCCTGCCTGCACTTGAAAAGCCGTAAGAAGCAACAATAAATGCAAGAATCAAAATAACTGGAATCACAAAAGGGTTTGTCTGGTCAGGCGAGCCAAAAAAGAAGTCAGCTATAAGATAAATGAATGGATGGCTTGCCTGTTCCTCTGAAATGACAGTGAAATAAGCTGTAAACAAAACAGATTTTACAGAAGAATTAACAGTGTATTCTCCTGTTTCATCCGGCACAAAAGAAATGCTTCCATTAGATGAAGTAAAAAAATCCGTTTTTTTGCTGCTGGGGGAAAAAACAGTTATTTTTTCTTTTGCAAGAGGGCCTGAAAGAAGATGATAAAAAGTTATTTTCTGCAGGCTTCCGATAATAAGCTGCTCCTGCATTGGCTCCAAAACAAACTCTGATTTAACTGCACTGTTTTCCACTGAAACAAATCCTGTGGACGGGCAGTCCTCGTCAACTCTTCCGTCAAAATCGTCGTCAATGCCGTTAAAGCATTCTTCTGAAAGAAAAGAATAAAGGTTGACTGAAACAATGTTGTTTGATTCATCGTCTTCAGCTATTTCATTAAGGTAATCTATTTCAGCAAAAACACTTCCATTTATTTCCCTTGAAAAATCAGCTGAAACAATGAGTTCATCTGTCCTGCCGCTTTCAAGAGAAAAGCCTGAAATTGAATTCAATACTTGTTTTGAGTTTTTAGAATCAAAATAATATAATGACACGCCAAAATCTTTTGCGTCAAGCAATCCCTTGTTTTCCAGTTCAAGTTCAAGCAAAACAGGCTTATCCAATGCCACAGACAACTGGCTTACAGGCTTAATATAATTTATTCTCAAATCAGGCTTGTCTGACACAATAAAAAATATTTTAGTGCAGTTTTCCGGGTCAATTCCTGCAATTCCCGCCACAGTTGAAATGCATACATCATAATTCCTGTTTCCGATTAAGTCTTTTGGCACAGAATAAGAGTATTCCACTGTAATGCTTGAAAGGTCGTCAAAGTTCACTTCAGATGAAACAAAAAGAATTTTTGGAAGAATTCTTGTTTCAGTTCCCTTGAGTTCCTGCAGTTTCATTCCTGCCTGAAGGCTTGAAACCTTAACTGAATCAACAACTGTGTTGGAAAAAGAATCCAATACAATGACAAAAAAATCCGATGAATCAACAAAGCCGTTGTTTTTTATTTTTGCAGTTAATTTTACGCTGGAACCAGGGGAAACTATTTTTCTGTCAAAGTTTGCTTGATTTATTTTCAGGCTGACAGAAGAACTGTACCTGAAAACCGTTGAAGAAAGCCTGTTATTTGACTCATCTGATTCAGCAAAAGAATTGTCAAAATCAATAAAAGCAATTACCTTGTTTTCCACGCCCGAAAAAACACTTGAAGGCAAATCAAAGGAAAAAGTTTTCTGTTCTCCTGCAGGCACAGAAGCAATATTCCCTGAAAAAATAATGTTTTTTTCTTCTGCTTCTCCTTCAAAAAAATAAACTTTCACCTGAGGGGAAACAAATTTCCCGTTGTTTTTAACTGCCAAAAAAGCTTTGCTGTCCTGGCCTTCAAACAAAACTTCTTTGTCAAAATAAAATTCCTGCAGCTTTAAATCAAATCCGTTGTCAATTATTCCATCGTCATCGTCGTCTATCCCGTTTTCCTCTTCTTTTGAAACAAACTTTATTTCCAGTGAACCAGAATCATTTGATGAAACTGAATCAGAGCCAACACCAAAACAGTCTGAAGTAATCCTTACAGTGAATTCCCCTGAATTAAATCCCAAAAGCCCTGGATTAAAATAAAATCCCGCGTTTTCTTTTCCTGAAAGAGGCCAGGAATAAAGCAATGAAACAAAGCTTTTTGGAAGGGTTTTCTGCTCTCCATCAACAAGCCAGTAATAAGAATCAAATCCCCCGGAAAAATCAACGAATTCAAGGAAACTTTCTTCAGACAAAACAGGACTTCCTTCCATTAGCTTTCCTGAAAAAACAACAAGCAGATTGTTATTCTTTTTTTCATCAAAAACATTAACACAAAAACTTTTTTTGCTGAACTCAGCTGAAAAATCCTTGTTTTCCCCAAGCCTTGCTTTTACATCAAATGGTACAACAAAATAGTCAGGCTTTTGTGAGGCATCAAACCTGTATTTAACTGCACCAGATGGCTCTAGCACAGGAAAAATTTTTTCATTAAAAGAAGAAAGGATAAAATCACTTAATTCAACAGAATAATCTGTTTTACACCCTTCATCAATTAATCCATCTTTATCATCATCAATATTATTAAAGCATTCTTCTGAAAGAACAACTTCGTTTGAAACAACATCAAAAGAAAATAACTGTGAGTTATTCTGCCTTGAAGCCTCGTTAACCAATCCGAGTTTGTCAACTGAAATAGACAAAGTTGTTTTTCCTGTAAAACTCGCTGAAGGCAGGGAAAAAAACACTGTTGTTTCTTTTTCAGAGCCTAATCCATAAACAATCCTTGATTCAATTGTCTTTCCAGAAGAATCAAGAACTGACACAATAAAGTTGTCTGAAACTTCTTTGAGGCCGTTGTTTTTTACTTTCACTGAAACAGGAACTGCTTCACCTTTGTTCACTGAACTAAGGTAATCAACTGAAGCAATAATTAAGTCAGGGTAATCAGATGAAGCAGACAACAAAATGTTTTTCTGGCTTAAATTGTTGTTCTCGTTTTTTTCTTTTACATCAAACTCAGAGTCAATTACTGCCTCTAAAAAGTATTCTCTTGGAAACAACAGGGAAGAATCCAGTATAAAATCCAGTTCAGCTGAAGAACCCTGCTTTAATTCCAGAATCCTTTTCTTTTCAACAAAAATTTTGCCTGAAAGAGAATTTAAGTACAATGCAACTTCAAATGCCCCTGAATCCCTTGAGCCATTGTTTTCCACTTTCACTTTAACCGGAAGAATCTGCCCGACAAAAGTTTGTTCAGAAAAATCAATTGATTTAATGATTAAGTCAGGCTTGTTAGTTGAAATTTTTACCGCCCCAACCTCTGAATCAAATACAGCCGGGTTATTGCGCTTGTCAAACAAAATTACGTGAACAGTATAACTTCCGTCTTTTGCAGCAGATGAAATCCCGCAGACATCTTCAATTGTGTTCGGCACATTTTTTTCTGTTTTCTGGCATTCAAGGCCTGAATAAGTGTTTCTCACAATCCAGCCCATTCCATGAACTATTTTAGTGCACACTGAATTCGTTATATTGTTGTCCTGGTAAATGTCAATTGAATAAGACAAAGGGCAGGAATAATTATAGCCGAATTTTATTCCGGCTTTGTCTCCCGGAGAAAAAACATCGCTTGAAACAGCCAGGATATTGACCGGCGCAAAAGGAGTTTCCTTAAAAGAAACATCAGAGAAAACTCCCGGCAAAAAACACAAAAACAGCAAAA